>CAZTIF010000001.1:0-31033 GCA_964613635.1 uncultured Bifidobacterium sp.
GGCCGGCGTAGGGCTGCTGTTGCTGCTGCTGTTGCGCCCAGGCCTGCTGCATCGGGTCCATCTGGAAGGGCAGCATGCGGCCGAGTTGTCCGGCGATGCCGCCGAGCTGGTTGCCGAGCCCGGATTGCCCGAACAGGCTGCCAATGGCGCCGCCGAGCGGCTGGCCGAGCTGGCCGATCAGGTTGCCGAACAGCCCTTGCGGCGCGAGCTGCTGCATCTGCTGCTGCATCTGCTGCTGTGCATAGGCCTGCTGCATCGGGTCCATCTGGAAGGGCAGCATGCGGCCGAGCTGGCCGGCGATGCCGCCGATCTGGTTGCCGAGCCCGGATTGCCCGAACAGGCTGCCGATGGCGCCGCCGAGCGGCTGGCCGAGCTGGCCGATCAGGTTGCCGAACAGTCCCTGCGGCGCCAGCTGCGCCATCTGCTGCTGCGCATAGGCCTGCTGCATCGGATCCGTCTGGAAGGGCAGCAGGCGGCCGAGCTGGCCGGCGACGCCGCCGATCTGGCTGCCGAGCCCGGATTGGCCGAACAGGCCGCCGATGGCGCTGCCGAGCGGCTGCCCGAGCTGGCCGATCAGGTTGCCGAACAGGCCCTGCGGCGCCAGCTGCTGCATCTGCTGCATCTGCTGGAGCTGTTGCAATTGCTGCAGTTGCTGCAGTTGCTGCAGTTGTTGCTGCTGCTGCTGCTGCTGCTGCTGCGCATACGCCTGCATGGGATCAGCAGAGAAGGGCAGGATGCTGCCGCCGATGCCGCCGGCCAGCTGGCCGATCTGGCTGCCCAGCCCGGCATTGCCGAACAGCCCGCCGATGCCGCGCCCGATCAGCCCGCCGACCGGACCGCCCAGCAGGCTGCCGAACAGTCCCTGTGGCGCCAGCTGCTGTCCGCCGTAGCCGCCCCATTGCGAAATTCCATTCATGTCCGCTCCTGTGCGTGTAAGGGAGCGGACATCTTTTCGGGACTGGCACGCGTTTGCAAATCGATCGGCGCTGCGCTTGCGAGCCCGCAAGCGGCGTTCGCTGTCCGGATGTTGCCGGGGGCGAGATCAATAAAAAAACCGTGCAGGCCTTGCGGCACTGCACGGTTTCTTGTCCGGCTGCGAGGGGATCAGTACACCAGCTGCGTGAACGGATGCACGTAGGCTTGCAGCGTGACCAGGATGCCGACCAGCGCTGCCAGCGCGATCGAGTGGAAGAACACGTAGCGCAGGATCTCGCCTTCGTGGCCGTACCACTTGGTGGCAGTCGACGCGACCACGATGGACTGCGCATCGATCATCTTGCCCATCACGCCGCCCGACGAGTTGGCTGCGGCCATCAGCACCGGGTTCAGGCCCAGCTGTTCCGCCGAGGTTTTCTGCAGGCCGCCGAACAGCACGTTCGATGCGGTATCGGAACCGGTCAGCGCGACGCCGAGCCAGCCGAGCAGGGTGCCGAAGAACGGGTACAGCACGCCGGTGTTCGCGAAGGCCAGGCCCAGCGTCGAATCGACGCCGGAGTAGCGGGTGCAGTAGCCAAGCGCAAGCATCGCGGCGATGGTCAGCAGCGAATACTTCAGCAGCTTCAGCGTGTCCCAGTAGACGGCAAGCATTTCACGGATGCGGTAGCCCATCAGGAAGGCCGAGATCACCGACGCGATGAAGATGCCGGTGCCGGTGGCCGACAGCCAGTTCAGCTTGAAGATGGCCTCTTCGATTTTCGGCACGGCTGCGACCGGCGGCATCTTCTGCACCATGTTGTGCAGGTGGGCCCACTCGATCTTGATCAGCGAGATGCCGTCGAGCGCCTTCTTCCACTCGGGGATGCCCCACAGCAGCACGATCAGCGACAGGATCAGCCACGGCGTCCATGCGGTCATCACTTCCTTGCGGGTGTAGCCATGGCCGCCACCCGACGAAGCGCCAGCCTGGTTGCCGCCGTCGAACTTGCCGTTGGCCGAGGTCATGATGGACTTCGGCTTCCACACTTTCAGGAACAGCGTCAGGAACACCATCGACGAGACGGCAGCGCCGACGTCGACCAGCCACGGGCCGTGGAAGTTGGAGATCAGGTACTGCGGGATCGCGAAGGCGGCGCCGGCAACGAAGATCGCCGGCCAGATCGCGAGCATGCCGCGGAAGCCGCAGAAGGCCCAGACCAGCCAGAACGGCACGATCAGCGAGAACAGCGGCAGCTGGCGGCCGACCATGCCCGACAGTTGCAGCATGTCGAGGCCGGTGACGCCGGCCAGCGCAATGATCGGGGTGCCGAGCGCGCCATACGCGACCGGCGCGGTGTTCGCGATCAGCGACAGGCCCGACGCCGCCAGCGGCGCGAAGCCGAGGCCGATCAGCATCGCGCCCGTGACGGCCACCGGCGTGCCGAAGCCGCCGGCGCCCTCGAAGAAGGCGCCGAACGAGAACGCGATCAGCAGCAGTTGCAGGCGGCGGTCGCCGCTGATGCCGGCGATGCTCTCGCGCAGCACCTTGAACTGTCCTTTGCGATCGGTGAGCTGGTACAGGAAGATCACGTTGAGGATGATCCATCCGATCGGGAACAGGCCGTAGGCAGCGCCGTACAGCGCCGCAGACAGCGCGGTGTCGGTCGGCATCGTGAACCCGACGATCGCCACCACCAGTGCGGACACGAGGCCCATCAGCGCGGCAATGTGTGCCTTGATGTGGAAGAAGGCAAGCGCCGCCAGCATCACTACTACAGGAATTGCCGCTGCCAAGGTGGACAGCCAGACATTGTTGAACGGGTCATAAACCTGTGACCACATGATGAATCTCCCCGACTCTCGTAGGTGTTATGTAAGGAGCCTGCATCATATTGAACGCCCGAACCCTTGTCCACGCGTTTCAGACCGGGTTCCGTGCCGATTCGGCATGACGGAGGTGAAAACTTTTTCCGCCGCTCTGAAAAAATTTTGCTTGCCATTCCTGCCGGCGAAGATTGGATCGCGCCGGCGCGGGGGTTCAGCGCTGGTTGGTGGTGACGTCGCCGAAGATGCGCGGGTGGCCGGACGGCAGGCAGCGGTAGTACTGCGGATGCCCCGGCAGTTGTCCGCCGAGTTCGGCGGCAGCGCGCCAGGGCCAGCGCGGATCGGCGACGAAGGCGCGTGCGAGCGCGACGATGTCGGCTTTGCCTTCGCTGAGGATGTCCTCGGCCTGCTGCGGCGCGGTGATCAGCCCGACGCTGATGACGGGGATGTTCACCTCGCGGCGCACCTGCGCGGCGAAGCCGGTCTGGTAGCCGGGCCCGATCGCTATCTTCTGCAGCGGCGAGACGCCGCCCGACGAGACGTCGAGGAAGTCGGCGCCGAGCGCCTGCAGCCGCTTTGCCAGCTCGACGCAGTCGGCCACGTCCCAGCCGCCGTCGACCCAGTCGGTCGCGGACAGCCGCATGCCGATGGCGATGCCGTCGCCTGCGGCCGCGCGCACGGCCTCGAATACCTGCAGCGTCAGGCGCATGCGGTTCTCGAGCGAGCCGCCGTAGTCGTCGTCGCGCGCATTCGCCAGCGGCGACAGGAACTGGTGCAGCAGGTAGCCGTGCGCCGCATGCAGCTCGATCGCGTCGAGGCCGAGCGCACGCGCGCGCCGCGCTGCGGCGGCGAAATCGGCGATCACGCGCTCGATTTCCGCGCGTGTCATCGCGCGCGGCGACGCCTCGCCTTCCTTGTGCGGCAGCGCCGACGGCGCCAGCGTCTCCCAGCCGCCGTCGGCCGGCGACAGCAGCTGGCCGCCTTCCCACGGCCGCGCGCTGGATGCCTTGCGGCCCGCATGCGCGAGCTGGATCATCAGCCGCACCGGCGACGCGGCGCGCAGCTGTTCGAGCAGGCCCGCGAGCGCCTGCTGGTTGTCATTGTTGTAAAGCCCGACGCAGTTCGGGGTGATGCGGCCCTCGGGGCTGACGGCAGTGGCCTCGATGCACAGCAGCCCCGCGCCGGACAGCGCCAGCGAACCGAGGTGCGCGGCATGCCAGCCGTTGACGTTGCCGTCGCTGGCCGAGTACTGGCACATCGGCGAGACCATGATGCGATTGGACAGGGACAGCGGTCCGAGCGAGACCGGCGTGAACAGCAGCGGGGAAGTCATGGTGGGCTTGGTTGTGCGTACAAAGCCGCCACTGTAGTGCGGCAAGGGCGCCGCAGCAAGGGGGGAGCCGCCCCCGGGGATCAGGGACGGGCGCTGCGGGCGCTGTCGATGTGGCGCACGCGGCCGGCGGCGGCGGGGTCGGACGGCTTCATCATCAGGTGGTCCTTCTCCTGCTGCTCGGCCACATAGGACAGGTAGCGCATGCACGACACGCGCAGGAAGGACGACAGGTTGTCGACCCGGCCCTGGCGCTCGATGATCTCGTCATACAGCTTGCCGATCAGCTGGTTGGTGGTCAGCTTGTCCTTCGAGGCGATGCGCGCGAGGACATCCCAGCACAGGTTCTCCAGCCTGACGCTGGTGACCACGCCGCGGATGCGCACCGAACGCGTGCGCTGCTCGTAGTGGATAGGATCGGCACTGGTGTAGATGTCGCACATGCTTGTCTCCCCGTGGCCCTGGTCGGACCGGGCCGTCGTCCGGCCCCGTGGTTATTTGACGGCGCTGAGGTACTCGATGAGCGCGGCCCGCACCGAGGCGTCGGACTGCTGGTACATCATGTACGTTCCCTTGGCGACGTTCTGCGGTTGCTCCAGCCACTTGTCGAGCAGCTCGGGCGTCCACTTTTCACCGGCCAGCGCCTTCTTGAACGGCGGCGAGTACGAATAGCCCGCTGCCTTGCCGGCCTCGCGGCCGACGACGCCGTGCAGGTTCGGCCCCATGCCTGCGGGCGCATCCTTGGCGATTGCATGGCATGCGGCACACTGCTGTTTGTAGATTTTTTCCCCGGCCAGCGGCTCGGCTTGTGCCGAACCGAACGCCGTCCCCACGAGGAGGACGGCGGCGAGCATGACCGGGCGGGTCCATGCCTGTTGTTTCATTTTCAAAAAGCTCCTTTGCGAAGGCCACGCTCGATGTACTCGGCCTGACGAATCGCCAGTGCGACGATGGTCAGGGTCGGGTTCTCGGACGCGCCGGTGGTGAATTGCGAACCGTCGGACACGAACAGGTTCTTGACGTCGTGCGACTGGCCCCAGCGGTTGACGACGCCGTCGCGCGCCTTCGCGCTCATGCGGTTCGTGCCGAGGTTGTGCGTCGACGGGTACGGCGGCGTGAAGATCACGCGTTTCGCACCAACCGCATCATACAGCGCCTTGCCCTGCTGGAAGCCGTGCTCGCGCATCCGGACGTCGTTCTCGTGGTCGCTGAAGCTGACGTTCGGGATCGGCAGGCCGAACTGATCCTTCTCGGTCGCATGCAGCGTGATGCGGTTGGACTCCTGCGGCATGTCCTCGCCGACCAGCCACATGCCGGCCATGTTGTCGTACGCGTCCATCGCCGCCGAGAAGTCGCGGCCCCAGTCGCCCGGGTTCAGGAACGCGGCGAGGAAGGGCACGCCCAGCGACAGCGTCTCCATTTCATAGCCGCCGACGAAGCCGCGGCTCGGGTCGTGGCGGGATTCGTCCTTGACGATGCCGGCCATGGTCGTGCCACGGAACATGTGGACCGGGTTCTCGAAGATCGCGTAGATCGATGCCGTCATGTGGCGCATGTAGTTCTTGCCGACCTGGCCGGACGAGTTCGCCAGGCCATCCGGGAACATGCTCGATGCGGAGTTCAGCAGCAGGCGCGGCGACTCGATCGAGTTGCCCGCGACGCAGACTACCTTCGCCTTCTGGAAGAAACGATTGCCTTTGGAGTCGGCGTACAGCACGCCGGTGACCTTGCCCTTCGGATCGTGCTCGATGCGCAGTGCCTGTGCGTCGCTGCGCACTTCCATGTGGCCGGTCGCTTCGCCCTTCGGGATTTCGGTATAAAGCGTAGACCATTTTGCGCCGGACTTGCAGCCCTGGAAGCAGAAGCCGATCTGCTGGCAGGCGCCGCGGCCGTCGCGCGGGCGCGAGTTGATCGACATGTTCCCGGTGTGGAATTCCTTGTAGCCGACGGCCTTTGCGCCGGCCGCAAGCACCTTGTAGTTGTTGTTGCCGGGCAGGCGAGGGATGCCGTTCGTGCCGGTGGTGCCCATCTTGCGCTCGGCGCGCGAGTAGAACGGCGCCAGTTCGGCGAGCGTGATCGGCCAGTCGAGCAGGTTGGCGCCGGCCACGTCGCCGTAGTTGGTGCGCGCCTTGAATTCATGTTCCTGGAAGCGCAGCGAAGCGCCGGCCCAGTGGACGGTCGAGCCGCCGACGGCCTTTACGATCCATGCGGGCAGGTTCGGGAAGTCCTGCGACACCCGCCAGCTGCCCGAGGTCGTGCGCTTGTCCAGCCAGGAGACCTTGCTGAACATGGGCCATTCGTCGTTCTCGAAATCCTGGATCTCATGCCGCTTGCCGGCTTCGAGGATGACGACGTCGATGCCCTTCTGCGCGAGTTCGTTGCCGAGCGTGCCGCCGCCGGCGCCGGAACCCACGATGACCACCACCTCATCATTGAGGCCGAATTTTTTTGCCATGTTTTTCTCCCTGTACGTTCAGCAGGCGTTGATCACGCGCCGGGCGCGTCGCCCATCCAGTTCTGGTCATTGAAGCCACGGTTGATGTAGCCGCCGTATTCGGCGGACGAACCCTGGTAACCGAGCTTGGCCCAGACGGCCGGCTGGTTGTACAGGCTGACGACGAGGTCGCCGCGCAGCTTCGTGAAGAGAGGATGGCGCTGCTCTGCCATGGCGGTCAGGATCTTGACGCGGTCCGCTTCGTCGGCCACGTCCGCATAGGCGGCGCCGAACTGCGCGCGCGCATCGGCATCGGCCTTGGCGACGCCTTCCTGCAGCAGCTGCTTGAGACCCGCATCGGCCTTCATCTGGTCGGCATAGACGCCGACCGCGTTGGCGTAGAGCTCGTCCTCGAAGCTGTCATGCGGGAAGATGTCCCGCGCGATCCTGATCAGGGTGGCGAATGCGTCGGAGCCCAGGGCCTCCTGGGCCAGCGCTGCATTCGGGATGAACATCATGGGCAGGCCGCCCCCGGCCGCGGCGGCGGTGCCCGCGGTGGCGATCTTGAAAAACTGCCTGCGTTTCGGTTGCTGGGGTGATGACATGCTTGTCTCCTCTGTCTCTGTGCTTTTTGTTTTCACTGCCAGTGCATTCACGCGTGGGATGACGGGTGCTCGCCGATAAGGTCTCCTCTGTTGGTCCGGACTGAACCGTGGAAGATTATTTCCTGCGACGCCGGCACATGGGTAGTAATGCGCTACTACGTCCGCAGCGCGGGAAGGGGCCGGCTAATGCGGTGCAAAAGCGCGAAGTGAAAGGGCAAGCCGCTGGGCGCGGCGACCCTTGGATGCGAAAAGACCGGGGGCGGACGATGCGACGCAGCAGGAATGGTGCGCAGCGTCATGCGCGGGTCAGACCAAAAAAAAGCTCTCCCGGGGGGAGAGCTCAAGCCTAAAAGGGGATTTAGGCAAGTTCGAGGAGACTGCAGCAAGTCCCTCGACGCCAGATTACGACAGCTTGCTTGACGTTATTTGAGCTTGCGCAAACCTGCTGATGATTCGATGCAATCGCGCGGGATACATTGCGCCGTTCCGAGGTCGGCGCCGGTGCGATCATTTTTCTTCGCCGGAGGTGTGCGCCGGCGCCTGCGGCGGCAGCAGGTGACCGAGCTTGCTGGCCTTGGTCGCGAGGTAGCGCGCGTTGTGGCGCGTGCTGGAGGCGACGTGCTCGATGCGCTCGGTGCGGATGTCGAGGCCTTTCAGTGCGTCGATCTTGCGCGGATTGTTGGTCATCAGGCGCAGTGACTTGATGCCGAAGTGCTGGAACATCGGGCCGCAGATCGCGTAGTTGCGCAGGTCGTCGGCGAAGCCGAGTTGATGGTTCGCCTCGACCGTGTCGGCGCCCTGTTCCTGCAGGCCGTAGGCGCGGATCTTGTTGATCAGGCCGATGCCGCGACCTTCCTGGCGCAGATAGAGCAGGATGCCGCGGCCTTCCTTCGCGATCCGGCGCAGCGCGCCCTCGAGCTGCGCGCCGCAGTCGCAGCGCTGGCTGAACAGCGTGTCGCCGGTCAGGCACTCGGAGTGCAGGCGCGCCAGTACCGGCTCGCCATTGCCGACGTCGCCTAGCGTCAGCGCCAGGTGTTCCTTGCCGCTGCCCTCCTCGAGGAAGGCGTGCAGCTGGAAGGTGGCCCAGGGCGTGGGCAGCGCGCAGCTGGCCATGTAAGTGAGGCCGGGTTGGGTGCGTGAGGCGGGGATTTGCTGCATGTGGAAATTCTGTCAAACCGTCGGTCAAAGAAAAAATGCGGCGATGAACGCCGCATTTCCGGAGGTCAGGACGGATTATGCCATCAGGCGGCGATCAGCGCGTCCATCGCGCTGCGCGAATTGGCCAGTGCGGAATTCACTGCCTGCTCGCCCATGGCGACACCCTCGGTGTGGACGAAGGTGATGTCGGTGATGCCGAGGAAGCCCAGCACGCCGCGCAGGTAGGTCTCGTGGAAATCGAGCGCCTTCGCCGGGCCGCTGCTGTAGACGCCGCCGCGCGAGGTGAAGACGTAGAACTTCTTGCCGTTCACCAGGCCGACCGGCTGGCCCTGCTCGTTGTACTTGAAGGTGACGCCGGCACGCGCGACATGATCGATCCACGCTTTCAGCGTCGAGCTGATCGAGAAGTTGTACATCGGCGCGCCGATGACGACGACGTCGGCCGACTGCAGTTCGGCAACGAGGTCATCGGACAGCTGCACGATGCGCTTTTGCTCGTCGCTGCGCTGCTCCGCGGGCGTGAAATACGCGCCCATCATCTGCTCGGACAGATGGGGCACCGGCTGTTTGGCGAGGTCGCGTTCGATCACGCGCGCGCCCGGATGGGCGGCCTGCAGCTTTTGCACGAATTCGCCGGTCAGCTGGCGCGAGATGGAGTCGGTGCTGCGCACGCTGCTGTTGAGATGGAGGATGGTGGTCATGGTCTTCCTGGGTAAGGGGCGGTGAGTTGTTTCGTTCAGTGTTCAGGGCAGGTCGAACAGCAGGACTTCGGCCGCCTCGGCATCGGCGAGAATGACCGAGGCTTCCTGTTCGACCTTGGCGGCGTCGCCACCGGACAGGCGGATGCCGTTCACGCTGACGCTGCCGCGCGCGACGTGCACGTAGGCGCGGCGGCCCGGCGCCAGCGCATGCTCGACCGGAGCGTCGGCATCCAGCAGCGACGCATACAGCCGCGCGTCCTGATGGATGCGCACCGATCCGTCTTCGCCGTCCGGCGACGCGATCAGGCGCAGGCGGCCGCGCTTGGCGGCGGCATCGAAATGCTTTTCTTCATAGCCCGGCGCGATGCCCTCCTGCGCCGGCGCGATCCAGATCTGCAGGAAGTGCACCGGCTGCGTGGCGGAATGATTGAATTCGCTGTGGCGCACGCCGGTGCCCGCGCTCATGCGCTGCACGTCGCCGTGGCGCAGCACCGAGCCGTTGCCCATGCTGTCCTTGTGCGCGAGCTCGCCGTCGAGCACGTAGGAAATGATCTCCATGTCGCGGTGGCCGTGGGTGCCGAAGCCCTGTCCGGGCTGGACCTGGTCGTCATTGATCACCAGCAGCGGTCCGTACCCGGTATGGCGCGGGTCGTAGTAATGGCCAAAGGAGAAGGTGTGCCGCGAGTACAGCCAACCGAAATTGGCGATGCCGCGGTCGTCGCTTTTGCGGATGTCTATCATGTTTTCGTGCAATAATTTCGAACGGTTGTTTACCTGTCGTGAGACGGATTTCCTCGCTGACAGTGCCGTGTTTCTGCGTGGTCGTGAGTATCGATGATTTTCCGGCAGAAACAAAAGCGAATAATTTCCCTTTTCATGATCGAAAATTTCGAATGGCTGGCCTGACCCTTGACGCGCTGCACATCCTGGATGCGATTGACCGCAGCGGCTCGTTCGCGGCGGCTGCGAAGGCCTTGTTTCGCGTGCCTTCGACGATCTCCTACTCGGTGGGCAAGCTCGAGGACGATCTCGGCGTCCGCTTGTTCGAGCGCGCCGGGCCGCGCGTGTCGCTGACGCCGGCCGGCCGGGCGCTGCTGGACGAGGGCCGTCCGCTGTTGCTGGCGGCGCAGCAGCTGGAGCACAAGGTCAGGCGCGTGGCGCGCGGCTGGGAAACCGAGTTTGCCATCGCGACCGATGTGCTGTTTTCGCCGGCGCTGCTGGCGCCCGAGATCCGGGACTTCTATGCAGCCGCCGACAGCACCCGGCTGCGCTTTTCGCAGGAGGCGCTGTCAGGCACCTGGGAGGTGCTGCTGGAAGGACGGGCCGATCTGGTTGTCGGCGCGGCCGGCGAAGGGCCGCCGGGCGGCGGCTACCGGACCGAGCCGATCGGGCAGATGCCCTTCGTCTTCGCGGTCGCGCCTTTTCATCCGCTGGCAGCGCTGCAGCGGCCGCTGAACAAGGCCGACCTGATGGCGCACCGGGTCATTTCGGTGGCCGACTCTGCCCGGCGGCTGCCGGCGCGCACGGTGGGCCTGCTGGCGGGGCAGGACACTCTGACCGTGCCCGACCTGGCCGAGAAATTTCGCTTCCAGCTGGCCGGGCTGGGTGTCGGCTTCCTGCCCGAGCCCTGGGCGCGCGCGGCGATTGCGCGTGGCCTGCTGGTGGAGAAGGCGGTCGAGGAGGCGCGTGCTGCCGAGCGCGTCTTCCTCGCGTGGCGCACCGGCGAAGGCGGCGCCGCACTCGACTGGTGGCGCCAGCGGCTGCGCCGCACCGACCTGCTGGCACGCTTCGCCGCGTCGGCCGTTGCGCTGCTGCCGCCGTCTCAGGCGGCGTAGCTTGCCAGTGGCTGGCGGGCAGTGGATTGCGGCCAGGGCTTGCGTTCACCCCAGCCGCGCGTGGCGCGCAAGGCGTAGCCCTCGCCATATGCGCAGGCAAGCGAGAACTGGTGGTGGGTCAGCAGCTCGATCTTGAAGCGCAGCTGGAAGATGGTGACCCGGATGTTGCTGCCCGTGGTGGAGCGCCCCGCAAGGCGGAACAGCAGACAGATCTCCTCCATCGGCACCACGCTGCCGATGTGGGTCAGGAACAGTTCCGCCAGCGGCACCTCGGCGACGGACAGCTGAACGCCTTCGGTGTCGTTGTAGCTGAGCCGCCGGGTTTCCGGGTTCAGCGAAAGCAGGCCGCCGCCCAGGTGCTCCTGCAGGTGCTTCTGGCGTCGCAGGCTGGCGATCACGCGGCGTGCGAGGTCGTGCATCGCATGCTCGCCGCTGACCCAGTCGGCGACCAGTACCGGCATCTCGACCAGCTCCGAGGTGGGATATTCGCGATCGAAAACGAGGATGACCGGCGCCGGCGGACAGCCTTGCTCGTTCCTGCTGCAGAGCAGTGCATGCTCGCGGCGGCCCAGCGCCCACAACTCTTCGATGGCCGACGCATGGCCGGCCTCGACCAGCAGCACCGATACGCGCGAGGGCGCATTGGCGAGATGGTCGGCGCACAAGGGGGTGTGGATCGGTTCGATCTGCCAGCACAGGCGCTTGCCCGGCCCGATCTGGCGCGGAAAGGCGGAGTCGGCGGCCGCCAGTTCGGCCACCAGCCGCTGGGTCAGGCGATTGCCCCGGGCCCGCAGGAAGATCTTCATGCCCGGCGCGGCAGCGCGCCGGGGATCGGTACATGCATCGGGCAGCTGGCCAGACACGGCGCGCCGGCTCAGTTGATCGCCAGCTTCTGGTCGTGGATCTCGCGTATGTTTTCCCACAGGTTCGCGTGCAGCAGCCGCGAACGCTCCTGGGAGGCATACAGCCGGATGTCGACCGACACGACCCACTCGTCATCGCCGGCAAGCGCCAGCTGCCCGCCGATCAGCTCGGGCTTGACGCAGTGCTCGGGAAGCCATGCGATGCCGGCGCCTTCCCGCGCGAGCGAATGCAGTATCCGCGCCTGTCCGCTCTGGACGACGACATTGAAGCAGGGATCGCTGGGACGAAAACGGATCAGTCCGTTGCAGATGCGTCCGAAGAAGGTTTCGGGCGGATAGGCCAGCAAGGGCAGGTGGCGCAGCTTGGCTTCGCTCAGCCGGTACATCGGCGCACCGGACTCGTCCGGGCAGCAGACGGGGACCAGCCGGTCGGTGCCGAGGGCGACCGAGGGACAGCTGCGCTCGTCGACCGACATCGGCACCATCGGGCTGTGGTAGGCCATCAGCAGGTCGCAACGCCCGCTCGACAGCGTGACCATGCCTTCATAGGTTTCGCCGGCGATGATCTCGAATTTCAGGCCGCTGATCTGCTGATTGATCTGGCGCATCCAGGTCGGCAGCATGTGCTGAACCAGCGAGTGCGCGACAAAGAGCTTGATGCCCGAAAAGACCTTGCTGCGGTGACCCAGCGCGATGCGGGTGTCATGCAACTGCCGCACCATCTCGCGCGCGGCATCGCGGAACAGGTGGCCCGCCATCGTCAGGCGCGGCGGAACGGTGTCCCTGTCGACCAGGGCGATGCCTATCCAGTCCTCCAGCGAGCGGATGCGCCGGCTGAAGGCGGACTGGGTCACGTTGCGGGCTTGTGCCGCCCTGGTGAAGCTGGACAAATCCGACAGGACAAGAAAATCTTCCAGCCATTCGATATCCATGATGCTCCCCCGGTGAGGATGGCCTGTTGCGGCCGCGATGTTGTCGAATTTTTAATACTCGGCCAGCAGACTGTAATCAAAAAGGTTCCTGATAGGTAGTGGGGGGCTTCGCTCGTTCTGTCGGGTCCCTAGTCAAAACCCAACAAACACCAGCGATATGTGCCGTCGGAGCAACGGATTTGATAGATATGCACCATCGAAGTGCAAATTTCTGCGATTCCGGCGCGAGCCGGTAGCGGCGGCGTAATGCATCGGCCAGACGATGGTGTTTTGCCCGGTAGCGACAGGCAAAAAAAAACCGCCGGACAAGCCGGCGGTCGGGAGAAGACAGTGCGGATCAATGCGCGTTGATGTCGTTGTCCTTGGTCTCGCGCACGAACAGGATGCCGATCACGGCCGTGGCCAGGGCGATCACGATCGGATACCAGAGGCCGTAGTAGATGTCGCCCTTGAACGCGACCAGCGCGAACGCGGTCGTCGGCAGCAGGCCACCGAACCAGCCGTTGCCGATGTGATAGGGCAGCGACATCGACGTGTAGCGGATACGGGTCGGGAACATCTCGACCAGCATCGCCGCGATCGGGCCATACACCATGGTCACGTAGATCACGAGGATGAACAGCAGCAGCAGGACCATCGGCTTGTTGATCTGCGCCGGGTCGGCCTTGGCCGGGTAACCGGCGCCCTTGATCATTTCCTTCAGCTTGTCGGTGAACTCCTTGTCCTTCGCTGCCGCGTCTTCCTTCGACAGGCCGGCCGCGCTGTAGGCTTCGAGCGTCTTGTCGCCGATCTTGATGACGGCCGGCGTGCCGGCCGGAGCCGGTTCGTTCTGGTAGTTCACCGACGCCGCCGCCAGCTTGGCCTTGGCGATGTCGCACGACGACGTGAACTTCTTCGTGCCGGTCGGGTTGAACTGGAACTGGCACTCGGCCGGGTCGGCGACCACGGTTACCGGCGCGCTCAGCTGGGCCGCTTCCAGCGCCGGGTTCGCATAGTGCGTCAGCGCCTTGAAGATCGGGAAGTAGGTCAGTGCAGCCAGCACGCAGCCGGCCATGATGATGTTCTTGCGACCGATCTTGTCGGACAGCGAGCCGAACACGATGAAGAAGGGCGTGCCGATCAGCAGCGACGCGGCGATCAGGATGTTCGCGGTCGCACCGTCAACCTTCAGCGTCTGCGTCAGGAAGAACAGCGCATAGAACTGGCCCGTGTACCAGACCACGGCCTGGCCGGCGGTCAGGCCGATCAGCGCGAGGATGACCAGCTTCAGGTTCTTCCACTGGCCGAAGGCTTCCGACAGCGGCGCCTTCGAGACCTTGCCTTCTTCCTTCATCTTCTTGAAGGCCGGCGACTCATTCATCGACAGGCGGATCCAGACGGAAATGCCGAGCAGGAAGACCGACACCAGGAAAGGAATGCGCCAGCCCCATTCGGCGAAGGCTTCCTCGCCGATCGCGGTACGGGTTGCGAGGATGACCATCAGCGACAGGAACAGGCCCAGCGTTGCGGTGGTCTGAATCCATGCGGTGAACGCGCCGCGCTTGTCGTCCGGCGCATGCTCGGCCACATAGGTGGCCGCGCCGCCGTACTCGCCGCCGAGCGCGAGGCCCTGCAGAATGCGCAGCGAGACCAGAATGATTGGCGCTGCGATGCCGATGCTGTTGTAGTTCGGCAGCAGTCCAACAACGAAGGTCGATGCACCCATCAGCAGGATGGTGACCAGGAAGGTGTACTTGCGGCCGACCATGTCGCCGAGGCGGCCGAACACGATCGCGCCGAACGGACGCACCAGGAAGCCTGCCGCAAACGCCAGCAGCGCAAAAATGAAAGCGGTGTTCGGGTCGGTGCCGGCGAAGAACTGCTTCGCGATGATGGCGGCGAGCGAACCGTACAGGTAGAAGTCGTACCATTCGAAAACGGTACCGAGCGACGAAGCGAAAATGACTTTCCGCTCTTCCGCCGTAATGCTTCGCGACGAAGCCTGGGCTTGGGCCATGGTGTCTCCTTGGTTATATATTTGCTGATCCTTGGGCGTGGAATCGCACAATTGGGGCGAGTGTAGGATTGAAAACTTACGCATCCCTTGCTCCAAACTTACGGAAACTTACAGCGCAGGCGGAAAATAGCACGGTCGTGCGCACGCCTATGCTATGCTGCGGCGGCCCCCACGCCCCCGGGGGCTGCCGAATAATTACAGGAGACTTGCCATGACCGACGCCGTCATCGTTTCGACAGCCCGCACGCCGCTGGCCAAATCGTGGAAAGGCGCGTTCAACATGACGCACGGCGCGACCCTCGGCGGCGTGGCGCTGCAGGCGGCGATCGAGCGCGCCGGCATCGAGGCCGCGCAGGTCGAGGACGTGATGATGGGCTGCGCCAATCCCGAAGGCGCAACCGGCTGGAACATCGCGCGCCAGGTCGCGCTTCGTGCCGGCTGCCCGGTCTCGACCGGCGGCATCACGATCAACCGTTTCTGCTCGTCCGGCCTGCAGACCATTGCCAGCGCCGCGCAGCGCATCCTCGCCGGCGAAGGCGACATCTATGCCGCCGGCGGCGTCGAGTCGATCTCCTGCGTGCAGAACGAAATGAACATGCACATGTTCAGGGATCCGTGGCTCGACCAGCACAAGCCGGAGATCTACTGGCCTATGCTGCAGACCGCGGAAAATGTCGCGAAGCGCTACGGCATTGCGCGCGAGCGCCAGGACCAGTACGGCGTGCAGAGCCAGCTGCGCGCGGCAGCCGCGCGCGACGCCGGCCGCTTCAGCGACGAGATCGTGCCGGTGACGACCACGATGGCCGTGGCCGACAAGGAGACTGCGCAGATCGTCACGCGTGAAGTCACCGTTTCCGCCGATGAGGGCATCCGCGCCGATACCACCTATGAAGGCGTGTCGCAGATCCGCACCGCCGTCCCCGGCGGCGTCGTCGCCGCGGGCAATGCCAGCCAGTTCTCCGATGGCGCGTCGGTCGCGATCGTGATGAGCGACAAGGCGGCCGCTGCAACCGGCAGGAAGCCGCTCGGCATCTTCCGCGGTTTTGCGATCGCCGGCTGCGAGCCGGACGAGATGGGCATCGGCCCGGTGTTCGCTATTCCGAAACTGCTGAAGCAGACCGGTGTGAAGATGGAAGACATCGGCCTGTGGGAGCTGAACGAGGCTTTCGCGGTGCAGGTGCTGTATTGCGCCGACAAGCTCGGCATCCCGATGGACCGGCTGAACGTGAACGGCGGCGCGATCGCGCTCGGCCATCCGTACGGCATGTCGGGTGCGCGCCTGACCGGCCATGCGCTGATCGAAGGCAAGCGTCGCGGCGCCAAATACGTGGTGGTGACGATGTGCATCGGCGGCGGGCAGGGCGCTGCGGGCCTGTTCGAAGTCGTCTGACGAATCGCGCAGCACCCGATGGCTTCGCTGATCCTGTCGCGGCGCGACCTCGACTTCCTTTTGTACGAGTGGCTTGACGTCGAGTCGCTGTGCGCGCGGTCGCGCTTTGCGGAGCACGGCCGCGAAACTTTCGATGCGGTGCTCGACCTGTGCGAACAGCTCGCCGCCGACAAATTCGCCAACCACAACCGCCAGTCCGACGAGCATGAGCCGCAGTTCGACGGCGAGCGCGTCAGCGTGATCCCCGCGGTGGGCGACGCGCTGCGGGCCTTCAGCGAGGCCGGGCTGATGGCCGCCGCGCAGGATGCCGCGTATGGCGGCATGCAGCTGCCGTCGGTGGTCGACAAGGCCGGTTTCGCGTGGTTCAAGGGCGCCAACGTCGCGACCGCCGCCTATCCGATGCTCACCATCGGCAATGCGAACACGCTGCTCAAGTGCGGCAGCGCCGAACAGATCGACACCTATGTGCGGCCGCTGCTGGCGGGCCGCTTCTTCGGCACGATGTGCCTGTCCGAGCCGCAGGCCGGCTCCAGCCTGTCCGACATCACCACCCGCGCCGAGCCGCAGGCCGACGGCAGCTACCGGCTGCGCGGCAACAAGATGTGGATCTCCGGCGGCGAGCATGAGCTGTCGGAGAACATCGTTCACCTCGTGCTGGCGAAGGTGCCGGGGCCGGACGGCAAGCTGATCCCGGGCGTGAAGGGCATCTCGCTGTTCGTGGTGTCGAAATTCCTCGTCAACGCCGACGGCAGCCTCGGCGAGCGCAATGACGTGGTGCTGGCCGGGCTGAATCACAAGATGGGCTATCGCGGCACCACCAACTGCCTGCTGAACTTCGGCGAGGGCAAGCATCGCCCGCAGGGCCAGCCGGGTGCAATCGGCTGGCTGGTCGGCAACCTGCACCAGGGCCTGGCCGCGATGTTCAACATGATGAACGAGGCGCGCATCGCCGTCGGCCTCGGCGCGGTGATGCTGGGCTACACCGGCTACCTGCATGCGCTCGACTATGCGCGCAACCGGCCGCAGGGCCGGCATCCGCAGGACAAGGATCCGGCGAAGCCGCAGATCGCGATCGTCGAGCACACGGACGTGAAGCGCATGCTGCTGGCGCAGAAGGCCTACGTCGAAGGCGGGCTCGCGCTGATCCTGTACTGCGCGCGGCTGGTCGACGAAGAAAAGACGGCCGAAGACGATACGGCGCGCGCGCAGGCCACGCTGCTGCTGGACATACTGACGCCGATTGCCAAGTCGTGGCCGTCGCAATGGTGCCTCGAGGCGAACAATCTCGCGATCCAGGTACATGGCGGTTACGGCTACACGCGCGAATATGCGGTCGAGCAGTTCTATCGCGACAACCGGCTGAACCCGATACACGAAGGCACGCACGGCATCCAGGGACTGGACCTGCTGGGCCGCAAGGTCGTGATGCGCGATGGCGCGGCATTCCGGCTGCTGTCCGCGCGCGTGGAGGACACCATCGGACGAGCAGCATCCTTGCCGCAGGCGAACGCGCTGCGCCAGCGCTGGGAACGTCTCGCCGTGGTCACCGCAACGCTGCATGCGGCCGGCGACCTGAACGTCACGCTGGCGAATGCGTCGGTCTACCTCGAGGCCTTCGGCCATCTTGTGGTCGGCTGGATCTGGCTGGAGCAGGCGATCGCGGCGCAGCGAGCGCAAGCGGGGGCACAAGGCGACGGCGATTTTTACGCCGGCAAGCTGCAGGCATTCAAATATTATTTTGCATTTGAACTTCCGAAAGTCGACGCCCAGCTGGCGCTGCTGGCGTCGCTCGACACCACCGCGCTGGACATGCAGGACGGCTGGTTCTGAACTGACAAAAAATCAAACCGAGATGATCAAGCACATCGTGATGTGGCAGCTGAAAGAGCATGCCGAAGGCAAGGACAAGGCCGCGAATGCGGCGCGCATGAAAGAGCTGCTGGATGCCTGCGCCGGCATCGTGCCGGGGATGCGCAAGCTTGAAGTGGCGCTCGCGCAGCCGGGCTTCGAGTGCACCTACGATGTCGTGATGTATTCCGAGTTCGACACGCGCGAGGCACTCGACGCGTATCAGAACCATCCGCAGCATGTCGCGCTGAAGCCCTTCGTCGCGGCGGTTCGCGCGTCGCGCCAGTGCATGGACTACGAGGCAGGCTGAACATGCACAGCGTTCGCGAATTGTTCGACCTCAGCGGTCGCACCGCGCTTGTCACCGGCGGCTCGCGCGGCCTCGGGCTGCAGATGGCCGAGGCGCTCGGCGAGCAGGGCGCGCGGCTGGTGATCTCGGCGCGCAAGCAGGATGAGCTCGACGAGGCCGTCGCGCATCTCGAGCAGCGCGGCTGCCGGGTCACCGCGTGCGCGGCCAACCTCGGCGATGAGGCCGGTGTGAATGCGCTGGCCGACTTTGCGCTGGCCACGCTGGGCCAGGTGGACATCCTGGTCAACAATGCCGGCGCCACCTGGGGCGCGCCGGCCGAAGACCATCCGGTCGAGGCCTGGGACAAGGTGATGAACCTGAATGTGCGCAGCATCTTCCTGCTGTGCCAGGCCATCGGCAAGCGCTCGATGATCCCGCGCCGCTACGGCCGCATCATCAACACGGCATCGATCGCGGGATTCGCCGGCAACGGTTCGGCGCACATGCAGACCATCGGCTACAACACGTCGAAGGCGGCGGTGATCAATTTCACCCGCACGCTGGCCGGCGAATGGGGGCAGTACGGCATTACCGTGAATGCGCTTGCGCCGGGCTTCTTCCCGTCGAAAATGACGCGCGGCATGCTCGACAGCATGGGCGAGGAAGCCGCGCAGCGCGCGCCGCTGCGCCGCCTCGGCGACGACGAAGACCTGAAGGGCGCGGTGCTGCTGTTTGCGTCGATGGCCGGCAAGCACATCACCGGGCAGACACTCGCGGTGGATGGCGGCGTGTCGGCGGTGCTGATCTGATGGACCAGCCACAGTCTTTCCCGACCGAGATTCCCTTCCTGACCGAGCTGGGCGTCGAATTCCTCGGCATGGGCGACGGGCGCGCGCGGATTGCGCTCACGCTGGAGCCTCGCCACATGAACAGCTGGCAGGTCACGCATGGCGGCGTCGTGATGACCTTGCTCGATGTCGCGATGTCGCTCGCCGGCCGCTCTCTTGATCCGCAGTCGCGCGCCGGCGTGACGGTCGAGATGAAGACCAGTTTCCTGCAGCCCGGCGGCACGCCGGGCGCGCGCATCGTCGCCAGCGGCCATGCCTTCCATCGCTCCACCACGATGTGCTTCTGCGAAGCCGAGCTGCATGAGGGCACGCGGCTGGTCGCCAAAGCGATGGGCACGTTCAAATACCTGAAGCGGCTCGACGTGGCCGACAAGCTTTCTTCTCCGGAGCCATCATGACCACCTACCAGCGCATCGTGCTGGCGGCACGCCCGCAGGGCGGCATCGCCGCCGACAACTTCCGTCTCGAGACCCTGCCGCTGCCCGAGATCGCGGACGGCCAGCTGCTGGTCCGCAATCACTACCTGTCGCTCGACCCCTACATGCGCATGCGCATGGAAGACGTGAAGAGCTATGCACCGCCGCAGCCGCTGGGCGAGGTCATGATCGGCGGCACTGCCGGCGAGGTGATCGCGTCGAAGCATCCGAAATTCAATGTCGGCGACAAGGTGGTCGGCATGTTCGGCTGGTCCGAGATCGGCGTGTCCGACGGCAGCCTGCTGAAGAAGGTCGATACCCGCCACGTGCCGCTGTCGGCTTACCTCGGTGCGGTCGGCATGCCGGGCATGACCGCGTGGTACGGCCTGAACCAGATCATCAAGCCGAAGGCCGGCGAGACGATCGCGGTGTCGGCGGCCAGCGGCGCGGTCGGCAGCGTGGTCGGCCAGCTCGCGAAGCTGGCCGGATGCCGCGTGATCGGCATCGCCGGCGGCCGGCAGAAATGCGATTACGTGGTCAATGAGCTCGGCTTCGACGCCTGCGTCGACTACAAGGCCGGCAAGCTGTTCAATGACATCAAGGCGGCCGCGCCGGACGGCATCGACGGCCTGTTCGAGAATGTCGGCGGCGCGGTGATGGATGCGGCGCTGGCGCGGATGAACCCGTTCGGCCGCATCGCACTGTGCGGGATGATCTCCGGTTACGACGGTCATGTGATGCCGGTGCATTACCTGCACATGGTGCTGACGATGCGGCTGTCGATGCAGGGCTTCATCGTCTCCGAGCACATGGAGTTCTGGCCGCAGGGGCTGGGCGAACTCGGGCAGCTGGTCGCCGACGGCAAGCTGAAGTATCGCGAGACGATCGCCGACGGACTTGCGGCCGCGCCGGCGGCCTTCATCGGCATGCTGCGCGGGCAGAATTTCGGCAAGCAGCTGGTCAGGCTTGTTTGAGGAAAAGAGAATGAAAGAATTCAGCGGCAAGGTCGCGGTGATCACCGGCGCGGCGAGCGGCTTCGGCCGCGAGTTTGCGCTGCTCGGCGCGAAGCTGGGCATGAAGCTGGTGCTGGCCGACGTGCAGAAGGAGGCGCTGGAAGCCACGGCCGCAGAGATCGCCGCCGGCGGCACCGAGGTGCTGGCCCGGACCTGCGACGTGCGCAAGGGCGAACAGGTCGAGGCGCTGGCGCAGGCAGCGATGCAGCGCTTCGGCGCAATCCACCTGGTGTTCAACAATGCCGGCGTCGGCGCCGGCGGCCTCGTCTGGGAAAGCACGCAGGCCGACTGGGAATGGGTGCTGGGCGTGAACCTGTGGGGCGTGATCCATGGCGTGCGCGTGTTCACGCCGCTGATGCTGGCCTGCGCGAAAGCCGATCCCGCTTACGAGGGACATATCGTCAACACCGCGTCGATGGCCGGCATGCTGACGCCGCCAACGATGGGTGTCTACAACGTGTCCAAGCATGCGGTGGTTGCGTTGTCCGAGACCCTCTATCACGACCTGATGCTGGTCGACGCGCCGATCGGTGCGTCGGTGCTGTGTCCGTATTTCGTCCCGACCGGCATCAGCCAGTCGGAGCGCGTTCGTCCTGACGACGTGCAGGGCGCCGCGCCGACGCGCAGCCAGCAGGTATCGCAGGCGACGCTGGAGAAGGCGGTCTCGTCCGGCAAGGTCACCGCAGCCGAGGTCGCGCAACGTACTTTCGATGCGATCGGCGCCGGACAGTTCTACATCTACTCGCATCCGCAGGCGCTCGGCAATGTGCAGCGACGCATGGAAGACATCGTCACGGGACGCAACCCGAGCGATCCTTACGAGGCTGCGCCGCATGTGCGCGACAAGCTGCGCGCCGGGCTGAAAGGCGACTGAGCATGGCCACGGTCAGCGACGGTCATTTCGCGGCGCTGCCGAACGGCGTGCGGCTGCACTACGCATGCGCCGGCGAGCCCGGGCAGCCACTGCTGCTGTTCCTGCATGGCTTCCCGGAGTTCTGGTACGCGTGGCACGCGCAGCTTGCGCATTTCGGCGACACGCATTTCGCAGTCGCGCCGGACCTGCGCGGCTATAACCTGTCCGACCAGCCCCACGCCGTGGAATCCTACCGGGCCAAGCTGCTGCTGCAGGACATCGAACAATTCATCGATGCCCTTGGCTACGAGCGCTGCGTGATCGTCGCGCATGACTGGGGCGGCGCGCTCGCGTGGCAGTTCGCGATCCTGCGACCGCAACGGGTCGAGCGACTGCTGATCATCAATGCGACGCATCCGGTGCCGTTTGCCGAAGGCCTCGCGCGCGATCCTGCACAGCAGGCAGCCAGCCAGTACATGAACTGGCTGCGTGCGCCCGGCTCGGAACAGGCGCTGGCCGCCGACGGTTTTCGCGTGGCCGAAAAGCTGATGCTGGGCATGGGCGACAGTCCCGGCTGGTTCGATGCCGATGTCCGCGCACGCTATCATGCGTGCTGGTCGCGCGGCCTGCGCGGCGGCGTCAATTACTATCGCGCATCGCGCGTGCATCCGCCGACGGACACTGAAGCGGGCGCTGCCGGCCTCGCGCTGGATGCGGCTGCCTTCCGCGTGCCGGTGCCGGTGCGGGTGCTGTGGGGCGAGCAGGACAGGGCGATGCTGCCGACGCTGCTGGATCCGCTCGACCGCTTCGTCGACGACCTCGTCGTCACTCGCGTGGCCGACGCCAGTCACTGGATCGTGCACGAGCAGCCGGAGCGCGTGAACCGCTGGATTGCAGAATCGCTGGACAACTGAACATCATGGCCCGACACGATTTTTCCTTTTTCCATAACTTGCGCGTGCGCTGGTCCGAAGTGGACATGCAGGCGATTGTCTTCAATGGTCACTACCTGAATTTCTTTGATGTGGCCTTCACCGAGTACTGGCGCGAAACGCGCTTGCCCGATGTGGTCGCACAGGCCGAGGCGGGGCTGGAGATGTTCGCGCGCAAGGCGACGGTCGAATACCACGCGCCCGCGCGCTTCGATGACCTGCTCGACATCGGTGTGCGCTGTGCCGACATCGGCCGCAGTTCGATGCGCTTCGTGCTGGAGATCCACCGGGGCGACGAGATGCTGGTGTCCGGCGAAATGACTTACGTGTACGCCGACAGCCGCGTGCGCAAGAGCGAGCCGGTGCCGGCGTTCTGGCGCGAGCGACTGGTCTCCTTCGAGCAGCAGCGGCCGGTCGGGCAATGAACCTGAACGTCGTCATCGGCGACTGGGACAGCCTGCGCGAGCATGCGCAGGAATTGCGCATCGAGGTGTTCGTGGTCGAGCAGGGCGTGCCGCTCGAGCTCGAATGGGACGAGGGCGACGAGGTCAGCATCCATGCGGTCGCCTATGATGCGGAAGGGCAGCCAATCGCCACCGGCCGCCTGCTGCCCGACGGCCATATCGGCCGGATGGCCGTGCGCAAGTCGGCGCGCGGACAGGGCATCGGCGGACAGGTGCTGCAGGCCCTGCTCGACGAGGCGCGGCGACAGGGTTATGGCCGGCTGGTGCTGCACGCGCAGACGCATGCGCTCGACTTCTATCGCAAGCATGGCTTTGTCGTCGAGGGCGATGAATTCATGGAAGCCGGCATCCCGCACCGGATGATGACGCTGCAGGCCTGACCAGGAATCGCCGTGCATTCACGGACACCGACGATGACGACCCCGCTCTCGATATCAGGCAAGTCCGGGCACAGGATTCGGGGCGCCGGCCGCGGCAAACGGCTTGCGCTCATGGCGATGCTGGTTTCACTGCTGCCTTCAGCGCCGCTCGTCCGGGCCGACGCCTCCGACTGCTATGCGATCCGGAACATGGACCGGCGCAATCTCTGCCTCGCGCAGGGGCGCGGCGAAGCTTCGAGCTGCTACGCAATCGGGGGCATGGACTTGCGTCACTTCTGCCTTGCGACGGTGAAGTCCGAGCGCAGCGAATGTCATGCCATTCGCGAGAGCGACCTGAAGAGCCAATGCCTCGCGCTGACGCAGAAGTCGTCATCGAACTGCCATGCGATCCGGGACAACGATGCTAAGCATGCCTGTCTGGCGCGCGAGCGCGGCGACACCTCGTATTGCTACTCTGTCAGGGAGGCGGACGGGCGCAATTTCTGCCTCGCCGGCGTGAAGGGCGAGCGTTCGTATTGCTACAGCATCGGATCGCAGGACCTGAAGAACCAGTGCCTTGCCATGACGCGCTGACGCGCGTCCTGCGGTTCACCGTATGCTGCGCTCGCGCAGGTCGGCCACGCCGCCGTCATGCACGCGCAGAAGCGTCGAGGCGCGCGTGCCGTAGTCTTCCGACTCGATGCAGATCGGCGACAGCAGCCGCTCCCATTCGAGGCTGACGCCGGTGTCGGGCAGCCGGTGGTCCGACGCGCGCGTGGTGTCGGCCAGCATCTCGTAGAAGGCGTCGTCCGGCGCGCCCTGGCACATCAGGCTGGCGAACTGCGCCTTCGCGCGCACCACCTTCGGCCACGGCGTGTCGAGCGAGCCGTTGGAGAGCCCGTAGATGCCGGGTTCGAGCGGGCGGTACGAATCCTCAGCCTCGTTCGAGATCCAGTAGATGGACTGCGCGTCGCCGAAGATCAGGTTGAAGCCGTTGTAGTCCTGTGCGCTGGCGCGCACGCGCTCGAGGTAGTCGAGCGGTTCGGCATCGTTGCGCAGGTAATCGGCGACCAGCTCGCCGCGCGAGCGCCGGTCGAGTCTGGCCGAGCGGCCGTTGCGGATGTTGGTCAGCGCGGCGAAGCGTCCGCGCCGGTCGATGCCCAGCCAGCTGCCGCCGGCCTGCAGGTCACGCCCCGCGTAGATGTCCGGCTGATCTTCCCACCAGCCGGCGGCCCGGGTCGGCCGCGCGAAGAATTCGTCGCGATTGGCGGCGAGCAGCAGCGGGCAGCCGGGAACCAGCTTCCATGCAAAAACGATCAGGCACATGCCGGCAGGTCCACAAAGATTTCAATGTGCCGCTCGCTCTCGATCGGCAAGGCGGCGGCGTCAGCAGCTTGTTGCAGCGCCGGCAGGAAATCGTCCGGCACGGCTTCGTAGATTTCCATCCAGGTCTGCAAGCCATCCTGTTCTTCCGGCCGCCGCTTCAGCGACGCGCGCACACCGAAGCGCTGCGCGAGCCCGCCCTGCAGTCCGGCCACGCGGGGCCGGAGCTGCGCTGCGGCGTCGCTGCGCACGCGGTAGTACACGAAAAGGTCGGTCATTCAGCAGCAGACAGCGAGTAGGGAAGTTCGCCGAAGGATAGCAGCGAGCCGTCGGCGGCGCCGACATGCACCGGCGTGCCGGCCGCTTCCATCTTGATTTCGACGAGACAGGCAATGCGGCCGTCGGGGCCGCGTTCGGCATTCACGATCATGCCGCACGGCTGCGCGGGATCGGCGTCGGAAAAGACTTCGGCGCCGGCAACGATGTCGGCGTGGTCGCCGAAGGCCAGCAGCGCGCGCCGCTTCAGCTTGCCCAGATACTGGCTGCGCGCGACGATTTCCTGACCCGGGTAGCAGCCCTTGCGGAAGTTCACGCCGCCGACCAGCTCGAAGTTGATCATCTGCGGCACGAACTGCTCGCGGGTGGCCTCGACGACCTGCGGCACGCCGGCAAGGATGTCGGTCCAGCGCCACAGCGCGGCGGGCGCGGGCGGAAGCGCGGCGGCATGGCGCAGCCACGCGGCAGGCGCGGCCTGCACCGGGCCGGCCCACAGCGCGCGCTGCAGTCCGCCGGCATCGGGCACGCGGATCAGCGTGCCGCCATCGGCGGGAAGGCGCTGCCATGCCGCCGGCGGCAAAGCCGCGCCGGCATCGGCCGTCGTGGCAATGCCGAACAGCGGCAGCCGTACGCTCGCGTCTTCCAGCTTCACCTTCGAGCGCAGCACGAACATCTGCAGCCGCTTCATCGTCGCCGCCAGCAGTTCGCGCGGCAATGCGAGCAGGATCTCGCCGCCGTCCTTCCAGAGCAGCATCGTGGCCAGCAACCGACCCTTCGGCGAGCAGTAGCCGGCCAGATGCGCACCGCCGATGCCGAGACCAAGCACATCGTTGGTCAGCTGGTTGTGCAGGAAATTTTCCGCGTCGTCACCGCTGGCGCTGATCACGCCGAGATGCGTCAGCGGACACAGGAAGCCGCGCTGCGGGTGGTCGGGCAGGGAAAAGGCGAGCGCATCGGGCGAGCCGCGAGGCGCCGGCGTTGCGCCATGACCGGCGAGGAAGTCAGGCCAGGACAAGACGGTTTCGGACATGAATTCGGGGGAAATGGGATTTCGCGTCTATCATTACGGGCAAATTATAGAGGCGCGCGGAAAAACGCGTCGACCCGCTCGGGAATCAGGGAATGGCAGTCATCCGGAAAACTTTGTCGCTGCTGGCCGTGCTGGCAGCATTGGTCGTGGCCATCGCGGTAAGCTTCGCCTATTGGTCGAAGCAGCCGATCATGTCGGAAAGCGAACAGCCGCTGGAAGTGAATGTCGCCGCCGGCAGCAGCCTGCGCAGCGCGCTCAGGCAATTGCACGAGGCCGGCGTGCCGGCGTCGCCGCTGCTGATGGAGGCGCTGGCGCGCGGACTCGGCACGCCGCGCGTGAAGGCGGGCAGCTACCGCATCGAGGCGCAGATGACGCCGATGGACTTGCTCGATGCGCTCGCGCGCGGCGATACGATCAGGGAATCGCTGACCGTCATCGAGGGCTGGACCTTCGCGCAGATGCGCGAAGCCATGGCCAGCCAGGCCCACCTGCGGCAGGACAGTGCCGACATGGAAAACGCGATCCTGCTGCAGAAGGTCGCGCCGGGCCATGCGCATCCCGAGGGCCTGTTCTATCCGGATACCTATGTGTACGAGCGCGGCACCAGCGACCTCGTGCTGCTGCAGCAGGCGCATCAGCGGATGCTGAAAATGCTGAACGACGCCTGGAGCCGGCGCGCGCCCGACCTGCCTTACGAGAAGCCTTACGATGCGCTGGTGATGGCCTCCATCGTCGAAAAGGAAACCGGCCATGAGGCCGACCGCACGCGGGTCGCGTCGGTGTTCGTGAACCGCCTGAAGCTGGGCATGCCGCTGCAGACCGACCCGACGGTGATCTACGGCATGGGCGCGGCCTTCGACGGCAACCTGCGCCGGCAGGACCTGCTGGCGGACACGCCCTACAATACCTACATGCGCCGCGGCCTGCCGCCGACGCCGATCTCGCTGCCAGGACGTCGTTCGCTCGAGGCTGCGTTGCATCCGGCGGCCGGCAACGACCTGTACTTCGTCGCGCGCGGCGATGGCCGCAGCGAGTTCTCCGCCAACCTCGACGACCATAACCGCGCCGTCAACAAATACCAGCGCGGCATGTAATCCCGCAAATTTTATGGCCAGAGGCAAATTCATCACTTTCGAGGGCGTCGACGGCGCCGGCAAGTCGACCCACATCGCCGCCTTTGCCGATGCGCTGCGCGCGCGCGGCCTGCAGGTCGTGACCACGCGCGAGCCGGGCGGCACGCCGCTGGGCGAGAAGCTGCGCGAGCTGCTGCTGCACGAGACCATGCACCTCGAGACCGAGGCCTTGCTGATGTTCGCATCGCGCCGCGAGCACGTCGCGCAGGTGATAGCGCCGGCGCTGCAGCGCGGCGACTGGGTCATTTCCGACCGCTTCACCGATGCGAGCTTCGCTTACCAGGGCGGCGGCCGCCAGCTGTCTCCGGCGAAGCTCGAGGCGCTCGAGCAATGGGTACATGCGGATCTGCAGCCGGACCTGACGCTGCTGTTCGACGTGCCGCTGGCGGTCGCGCGCGAGCGGCTCAACCGCAGCCGCGACCCGGACAAGTTCGAGCGCGAGCAGGACGCTTTCTTCACCCGAGTGCGCGACGCCTACCTGCAGCGCGCCGCGCGCTTCCCGCAGCGCATGCGCGTGATCGATTCCACCCGCCCGCTCGCCGAAGTCAGCAGCGAGCTGGCGGCGCTGGTGGCAACGCTGTGAACCGGGAAGGCGATGGACGAGATGGACGAGATGGTCGGTAGGGGCCTCTACCCGTGGCAGCGGGATGACTGGCAGCGCCTGCAGCGCATGCGCGCGCGCCTGCCGCATGCGCTGCTGTTCCATGGCGCCGAAGGCACCGGCAAGGTCGCGTTCGCCGAGCGCTTTGCAGCGTCATTGCTGTGCGAGCGTCCGCTGGACGACGGCCACGCCTGCGGCGCCTGCGAATCCTGCGGCTGGTTTGCGCAGTACGGGCATCCGGATTACCGGCGCGTCCGGCCCGACGCGCTCGAGACCGAGGCGACCGATGACGCCGACGCCGAGGAAGGCGGCGCGAAGAAGGGCAGCAAGACCCCGTCGAAGGATATCCGCATCGAGCAGGTGCGCTCGCTGGCGGCCTTCATGAACGTGTCCACCCACCGCTCGGGACTGCGCGTGGTGCTGCTGTATCCGGCCGAGGCGCTGAACGCCGCGTCGGCGAATGCGCTGCTGAAGACACTGGAAGAGCCACCGCCCGAAACGGTATTCCTGCTGGTCACCGACCGCATTGACCGGCTGCTGCCGACCATCCTGTCCCGCTGCCGCAAGTTTCCCTTGTCTTCCCCCGATCCGGCGGCCGCGTTGCAGTGGCTGCAGGCACAGGGCATCGCGCAGCCCGGACGCTGGCTGGCCGAACACGGCGGCGCGCCGCTGGCGGCGCTGCAGGCGGCACAGGAGGGCGACGGCGGCGAGCGCGACGCACTGCTCGCGCTGCTGGCCAAACCCGAAGCCGGTGCGGCGCTGGTCGTCGCGGAGCGGCTACAGAAGGCATCGCTGGCGCAGCTGGTCGCATGGCTGCAGCGCTGGCTGTACGACCTGCTGTCGCTGAAGCTCGGCGGACGGGTACGCTACTTCCCGCATCAGCAGCAGGCGCTGGCAGCACTGGCTTCGCGCATTTCGGCGGAGCGCTTGCAGCAGGCGCTGCGCGATGCGGGCGCACGGCGCGCGGTAGCGGAACATCCGCTGTCGGCGCGCCTGTTCATCGAGCAAATGCTGGTGGACTACACGAAACTCTTCGGATAGCGGAGCCGGACCATGACGGAATCAGCCTTTCCCCAGGTTGCGCAGTTGCTGAGACCGTCGGTGATGTCGCTGTCCTTCCGCGACCGGGCCGGGCTGTACGCCGCCTACATGCCCTTCGTGCAGAACGGCGGCCTGTTCGTGCCGGGCGCACGCAATTGCCAGCTGGGCGACGAAGTCTTCCTGCTGCTGACGCTGATGCAGGACGACACCCGCTATCCGGTCGCCGGCAGGGTCGTCTGGATCACGCCCGAAGGCGCGACGCAAGGCCATACCCCGGGCATCGGCGTGCAGTTTCCTGCCGATGACAGCGGCCTGCGGGTGCGCCGGCGCATCGAGGCGATGCTCGGTACATCGCTCGGTACCACGCGGCCGACGCACACGATCTGAGCCGATCATCGACGTCATGAGGCGGCAGGATGCCGAGCCGGCGTAAAATGGCGCGATTCGATCTTCCCTGTATTCCATGTTCATCGATTCGCATTGCCATATCGACTTTCCCGAATTGTCTGACCGCCTGCCCGGCATCCTGCAGAAAATGCAGGAGAACCAGGTAACGCATGCGCTGTGCGTGGCGGTCACGATGCCCGAATTTCCGCGCGTGCTGGCGTTGGCGGAGGCGCATCCGAACATCTATGCGTCCGTCGGCGTGCATCCCGATTACGAGGACACCGAGGAGCCGGATGTCGACACGCTGGTCAGGCTGGCGGCGCATCCGCGCATTGTCGCCATCGGCGAGACCGGGCTCGACTATTACCGCCTGAGCGGCGACCTCGAATGGCAGCGTGAGCGCTTTCGCACGCACATCCGCGCGTCGCGCGCGAGCCGCAAGCCGCTGATCATCCATACGCGTTCGGCTTCCGAGGACACGCTGCGCATCCTGCACGAGGAAAAGGCCGGCACGGCCGATGGCGGCGTGGCCGGCGTGATGCACTGCTTCACCGAATCGCTGGAGGTGGCCGAAGCGGCGATGGCGCTGGGCTTCTACATTTCCTTCTCCGGCATCGTCACCTTCCGCAATGCGAAGGAGTTGCAGGCCGTCGCGCGCGCAGTGCCGCTGGAGCGCATGCTGATCGAGACCGATGCGCCGTATCTCGCGCCGGTGCCGATGCGCGGCAAGACCAATGAGCCGGGCTTCGTGCGCCATGTGGCTGAATACCTTGCCGACCTGAAGGGGGTGCCGCTGGCCGAACTGGCGGATGCGACCTCCCGCAACTTCCGCACGCTGTTCGGCGTGCCCCACTGAGCGATGGAAGACAGCGTACAGAACCCTGGCCGGCGCCGGCTGCTTGCGGCGGCCGTCGTGCCCGAACTCGAACGCTTCCTCAGCCCGCTGCGACCGAAGGCCAGTTCGTATGAAGACTGGTTCAATGCGATACGGCTGGACGACGTGCGCCGCATCGAATCCCTGCTCGGGCGCGGCTTCGACCCGAATTCGATCGAGCCCGAGCTGTTCGACAGCGGCCTGATCCTCGCGATCCGGCACAAGTCGGCGAAGGTGCTCGCTGTGCTGCTGTCGCTGGACAACCTGAATGTCGAGATGTTGTCGCGCAACGGCGATACCGCGCTGATGATCGCTGCGTGGCAGGCCGATGCGGATACCGCGTTCGCACTGATCGACAAGGGCGCGCAGGTCAACCGGCCCGGCTGGACCGCATTGCACTACGCGGCGGCGTCCGGCAGCCTGCTGATCATTCGCCGGCTGCTCGAGGAATCGGCTTTCATCGACACCGAGTCGCCGAACGGCACGACGCCGCTGATGATGGCAGCGCGCGGCGGCCGGCGCGACGCCGTACTGCTGCTGATCGACGAAGGCGCGGACCTGATGCTGAAGAACGAGCGCGGCCTGACCGCCGCCGATTTCGCCCGCACCCAAGGCTACGAGGAACTTGCGCGGCTGATCGACGAACGTGCCGTGGCCGCCGGAGCGATGACGCCGCGCGCGGCACAGGCCCCCGCAGCGGCCGAGCACCTGCCCGCGCCGGCGGAAAGCCCGGCCAGTGCCGGCGCGCCTGCCGCTGCCGCTGCCGAAGCAGCAGCGGAGATGCCGGCTCCGGCAGCCGCCGAATCGCCCATCGCTCCTTCCGTGCCGGCCACCGGCAACTGAGCAGCTTGCCACCGGCGGCGCTGCCGATCTGCGGCGCAGCGCGGCCTGCCTCCTTGATGAAACTACAACGGGCTTGTCCAGTCTGATTCGCACGCCGGTCGCGCCAGCGCGGATGACGGCCGGCATCCTGCGGGCGTTTGCGCACGCGATGACTGATTCAGATCAAGACTGGAGGTTCAGATGAAGCGCGTTGTCACACCGTTGTTCCTGTCACTGCTGCTGTTTGCCGCAGGCACGCAGGCCCAGACCTCGTCGGGCGGCGGGCTGAGGGAAAGCACCGATCCGGCGCGGGCCGCCGAAGTCGAACAGAGGGCGCGAGAACTGGGGCATCCCGGCAGTCCGGCCGGACAGTCCGGCGGCGTCTCCGGCCCGACCGGCACCGAAGACATGTCGGGCCCGTCGGCCGGCGGCCGTGCCGGCGACAGCGCCGGCGGCATGACGGGCGGGGGCGAAGCGGGCAGCGCCGGAGGTGCCGAGACCCGTCCGGACAGCAGCGCCGGCGGCGGCAGCACCGGCGGCG
>CAZTIF010000001.1:31133-69629 GCA_964613635.1 uncultured Bifidobacterium sp.
CCGGCGGCGGCAGCACCGGCGGCGCAGGCACATCCCCCGGCACCACCGACACGGCACCGACAATGCCCGGCGCCGATCCGACCCGCATGCCCGGCACCTCGGGCAGCTCGGAAGGTGGCGGCGCACCTGCGGGCACGAGCGGTGATGGGCAGGGCAATGCTCCCGCCACCGGAGGAGGCGGCGAAGTCGGCGGCGCAAGGAGCGAGCCGGGGCCCGGGGAGATGACGGGCACCGAGCAGCGTCCGCAACCCGGCGACGAGCGCTTCCGCGAGCCGACCCAGCCGGCACGCTAGCCGCAGCGCCCGTGGGCGGCACCGGTTCTGTTACAGTGCCGCCCATGGCAAAACTCTCCCTTGACCGCATCCTGCAATCGCAGGGTGTCGGCACGCGCAAATGGTGCCGGCAACTGATCGCCGAAGGCGAAGTGAAGATGGCGGGCACGCCGGTGACGGACTACCGCGCCGGCTTCGAAACCGAAGGCCTGCGCTTCACGCTGTTCGATGACGAATGGGTCTACCGCGAGCATCTCTACATCGCGCTCAACAAACCGGCCGACATCGAGTGCTCGCGCAAGCCCAGCCACCACCCCGGCGTGATGACGCTGCTGCCCGAGGAATTCAACTGGCGCGACGTGCAGGCGATCGGACGGCTCGACCATGACACCACCGGCCTGTTGCTGCTGACAGACGACGGCAGCTTCAACCATGCGATGTCGTCCCCGAAGCGGCATGTGCCCAAGCGCTATCTGGCGACCACCGCCGATCCGGTCACGCCGGCATTGCTGGACGCGCTGCGCGCGGGCGTGCAGCTGCATGACGAACCGGCGCCGCTGGCCGCCAGCGACTGCGTGCAGGTCGGCGAGCGGCAGATCGAGATCGTGCTGGAACAGGGCAAGTATCATCAGGTCAAGCGCATGCTGGCTGCCGCCGGCAATCATTGCGCGGCGCTGCAGCGCATCTCGATCGGCGAGCTGACGCTGGACGCGCTGCAGCTGGCGCCGGGCGACTGGTGCCACCTGTCGCCGCAGCAGCTTGAATTGTTGCGCTAGCCCTGGCTGTCAGCGGACGATGCGGTAGCAGGGCTCGTAGCGCGTGCCGGGCAGCTTCATGCGTCCCTGCTCGACGAAGGCGCCGAGCAAGGCATCCATGCGCTCCATCAGCTCCGGTTCGCCGTGCAGCTCGAACAGGCCGTGCCGCTCGATCTCGCGGATTCCCTGCAGTTTCACGTTGCCTGCCACGACACCGGAAAATGCGCGCCGCAGGTTGGCCGCGAGCCGGTGCGACGGCTGGTTGCGGTGCAGGTCGAGCGAGCGCATCGCCGCGTGCGTGGGCTGGAAGGGCTGCTGGAATTCCTCCTCGATCTTCAGGCGCCAGTTGAAGTAGTACGCATCGCTGTGCAGCTTGCGGTAGCCGCGCACCTGCTGTATGCCCTCGCGCGCGAGCCGCGCGACTTGCGCCGGATCGTCGATCACGACCTCGTACAGCGACTGCGCTTCCGGGCCGAGCGTGGCGCCGATGAATTCATCGATCTGCGCGAAATAGGCGGCGGACTCTTCCGGCCCGGTGAAGATCACCGGGTAAGGCAGCTCGCGGTTGTCCGGGTGCAGCAGGATGCCGAGCAGGTAGAGGATCTCTTCGGCCGTGCCGACCCCGCCCGGGAAGACCACGATCGCATGGCCGGTGCGCACGAAGGCCTCGAGGCGCTTTTCGATGTCGGGCAGGATCACGAGATTGTTCACGATCGGGTTCGGCGCCTCGGCGGCGATGATGCCGGGCTCGGAAAAGCCGAGGTAGCGCCCGCTCGCGATGCGCTGCTTCGAATGCCCGATCGCCGCGCCCTTCATCGGCCCTTTCATCGCGCCCGGGCCGCAGCCGGTGCAGATGTCGAGCTCGCGCAGGCCCATCTGGTAGCCGACGCGCTTGGTGTAATCGTACTCGCTGCGCGAGATCGAATGTCCGCCCCAGCACACCACCAGGTTCGGCGCCAGCGTGCGCTGCAATACGCCGGCGTTGCGCAGGATGTGAAACACCAGATCGGTGGTGGCCACCGAGTCGTGCCGGCCGAGGTGTTCGCGCGTGGCCAGTTCGGCGCTGGTGAACACGATGTCGCGCAGCGCGGAGAACAGGTGCTCGCGTATTCCGAGGATCATGTCGCCGTCGACGAAGGCGACGGCCGGCGCGTTCAGCAGCTCGAGCTTGATGCCGCGCTCGCGGTGCACCACGCGCACGTCGAAATCGGGATAGGCCTCCATCAGCGCCTTGCCGTCATCCATGTAGTCGCCGGATGACAGCACCGCCAGCGCGCAGCTGCGGAAAACATCGTGCAGGCCAGTCTGGCTGCGGTCGAGCAGTTTGGCAATTTCCTGCCGGGAGAGGACTTCCAGGCCGCCTTCCGGGGCGACCACGCTGTCGGTGACGGGATATCTCATCGTTTCTCTTCTTCTGTCAGACATGACGACATCTTAATCCCTTGGCCATTTCTTCTTCAGGCGCACAAGCGCCTGAACGGAAAGTGATTTTCCCGAAGGAAGGGAATTTTTGCGTTGCGAACCGAACGATTTCAACCATTGATTCTTGTCAACCGGATTTCAAAAAAACAGGCTTTACCCTGATGCCAAAGGGGAATCGATTCGCTACGCTTGCGTTCACGGGGTGGGGAGTGCGGCCCACGACAGCGCCGTGCGCAAATGACCGGCCGGCGGCCGGTTCGGGAAGTATTCAAAAGGGCGAACATCTTGACCATGCAGGGCAAGGGCGGCGATGTCCCGCTTCAGCTGATCCGCAGCGTGAAGCGCTTGGACGGCGAGTTCGAGCGGATTGCGGCGACCAGTCCGGATGTGATCTTCATCATGGACGGGCCGGGCGACCGTCTTGTCTATTGCAATGACCGCATTTCCGAAGTGCTGGGCTGGACCGTCGACGAGTTCAAGGGCTGGCGGTTGAGGGAGAGCCGGAATTTCATCCACCCTGACGACCATGCGCAGTTTTCCGCCTGGGTTTCGGCGGTGCTCGGGGCCGGCGGCGACGAGGTCTTCCAGACGCAGCACCGGGTGCGCCACGCCGACGGCAGCTGGCGCTGGATGCGCCTGCGCGCAGCCGCTTTCCGCCGCGACGGCGCCGGCCGCGTGACGCAGCTGATCGGCACGGCCACCGACACCACCGAACAGGTGCTGACGCAGGAAGCGCTGAAGCGGCAGACCGGCATCCTGCAGTTGATCCTCGACAGCATGAGCGAAGGCGTCATCGTCTGCGATGCGCAGGGGGAGATGTTGCTGGTCAATCCTTCGGCGGAGCGCATGCTGAAGCTGAACGAGCCGCTGACACGGCTGGCGCAGGTGAAGGCGGCGCACACGCATGAGCAGGGCGCGCGCTCCAGCCTGCGCGTCTGGCACCAGCATCCGCTGGCGCGTGCGCTCGACGGCCAGAGCGTGTCGAACTACGAATTGTCGCTGTATGACCGCAACCGCGCGCTGTCGGTCACGCTGAACCATTCCTCCGCGCCGCTGCGCGATTCGGCCGGCGAGATCATCGGCGCGGTCGACGTGTTCCGCGACGTCACCGACAGCCATCGCGCGCTGCAGGAATTGCAGCGCGCCGAGGAACACTTCCGGCTGCTGGTCGAGGGCACGACCGACTACGCGATCTTCATGCTCGACCGCGACGGCCAGGTCGTCAGCTGGAACCCGGGCGCGGAGCGCATCCTCGGTTTTCGCAAGGACGAGATCCTCGGGCGCAGCTTTGCGACCTTTTTCACCGCAGAAGACCAGGCGCGCGGCGAGCCGATGCGCAAGCTCAGGCAGGCAATGACGGACGGCCGCTCGGAGGAAGACAGCTGGCGCGTGCGCAAGGACGGCCAGCGCTTCTGGTGCACCGGCGTGCTGGGCGCGCTGCATGACGCCACCGGCAAGGTCAAGGGCTTCGTCGAGATCATGCGCGACAACACGGAGCGCCGCATCGCCGAGCAGAATGTCTTTTTCCTCGCCAATCACGACCCGCTCACCGGGCTGGCGAACCGCGCGCGTTTCCTTGAAAAGCTGCACGAGGCGCTGCTGAACGCGGACCGCGACAACACCGGCTGCGCGCTGATCCTGCTCGACCTCGACCGTTTCAAGGCGGTCAACGACACGCTCGGCCATCATGCCGGCGACCTGCTGCTGAAGGCGGTGGCGCAGCGCCTGCTGCGCTGCGTGCGCGAGACCGATACCGTGGCGCGCCTTGGCGGTGATGAATTCGTCGTGATACTCACGCGGATCAAGTCGCAGGAGGCGGTCGAGCTGATCGCCGAGAACATCCTGCGCGAGCTGGGCAAGCCCTGCGAGATTGCGACCCAAACGATCAACAGCGGCGCCAGCATCGGCATCGCGTTCTACCCGAACGACGGCAACGAGGTCGGCGACCTGCTGCAAAAGGCCGACCTCGCGATGTACCGCGCGAAGGCCACCGGTCGCAACCGTTACCGGATCTTTTCGCCCGGCATGCTGAGCGAGGCGCAGGAACGCCAGTTGCAGGAGGAAAGGCTGCGCGCGGCGATCTCGAGCGGGGATTTCGAGCTGATGTTCCAGCCGCAGGTCGACCTGCGCACGATGGACGTGATCGGCGCCGAGGCGCTGCTGCGCACGCGCAATCCGGCGCTGCAGCAGATGCCGGTGCGCCGCCTGATCGAGCTGGCCGATGAATGCGGATTGATCGTCACGCTGGACGAATGGGTGTTCGACGCCGCTTGCGCGCAGCTGGCGAAATGGCTCATGGCCGGCCTCGACGGTTTTCGCGTTGCCGTCAACGTGCCGCCTTCGCACTTGCTGATGCCCGGCTTTGTCGACATGCTGCAGGACACGCTGTCGCGCCACGGCGTGCCGGCGTCGCAGCTGGAGCTCGAGATCACCGAGGCGGCGCTGGTGCACGCAAGCGAATCCGACAGCGAGGTGATGGACGCACTCAAGGCGCTCGGCGTGATGATCAGCGTCGACGATTTCGGCACCGGCGTGTCGACGCTGTCCTACCTGAAACAATTCCCGGTCGATGCGCTGAAGCTCGATCCGGCACTGATCCGCAACCTGCCGGACGACCGCGAGGACGGCGCGATCGTGTCGGCCGTGATCAAGCTTGCCGGCGACCTGCAGATCCGGGTTGTCGCCGAGGGCGTGGAGTCTTTCGAGCAATTGAGCTTCCTGCAGAACACGCCTTGCGACCATGTGCAGGGTTTCCTGTTCAGCGAGGCGGTGCGCCCGGAGAAATTCGACCAGCTGCTGCAGAAGCGCAAGCGGGAGGGGCGCTTCTTCCACTAGGCTCATCGGGTGGATCCACCCGTTGTCCTGCAGGCGGGCCGCAACTGCTGGCGCATTGCGCACGCGCACCGCTTTGCAATGCTGGTCGACGCCGACATGTATTTCCGCGCCGCGCGGGACGCGATGCGGGCGGCGCGGCACAGCATCTTCATTCTCTCCTGGGACATCGACAGCCGGATGCGTCTGGTGCCTTCGGGCGCACAGGACGGCTACCCGGAACCGCTGGCGGATTTCCTGCATGCCTTGCTGAGCGAGCGGCGCGATCTCGAGGTCTGGCTGCTGAACTGGGATTTCGTGCTGCTGTACGCGATGGAGCGCGAATGGATGCCTGCAGTGCGGCGCGGCTGGGCCGGGCACCGCCGCCTGCATTTCTGCATGGATGCGCGCCATCCGATCGGCGCATCGCATCACCAGAAGATCGTCGTGGTCGATGATGCGATCGCATTCGCCGGCGGGCTCGACCTGACCGGCGCGCGCTGGGACACCAGCGAGCATCGGCCCGCGCATCCGCTGCGCATCGCGCGCGACGGCAAGCCCTACGGACCTTTCCATGACATCCAGGCCGCGGTCGATGGCGACGCGGCGCGCGCGCTCGGCGAGCTCTGCCGCGAGCGCTGGCGGCGCGCGACCGGACAGGCGGCCGGCGTGCCGCGTCGCACCGGCGACCGCTGGCCCGGCTGGCTTGCCGCCGATGTGGCCGACGTCGATGTCGGCATCTCCCGCACCGCGCCGGAGCATGCCGGCGAGCCGGCCGTGCGTGAAGTGCTGCAACTGCACCTCGACGCGATTGCGTCGGCCAGTGACGCCTTGCTGTTCGAGAACCAGTACTTCACGTCCGGGCTGGTCGCCGATGCGCTGGCCGCGCGCCTGTCGGAGCCGGACGGGCCCGAGGTCATGGTGATCACCTCGGAGCGCCACAGCGGCTGGCTGGAAGAATCGACGATGGGCGTGCTGCGCGCACGCCTGCAGGCGCGCTTGCGCAAGGCCGATGGTCGCCGGCGCTTTCGCCTGCTGTATCCGACGCTGTCGCGGGACGAGGGCGCGAGCCTGAACATGCACAGCAAGGTGTTCTTCATGGATGAGCGGCTGTGCTCGATCGGATCGGCCAACCTGTCGAACCGGTCGATGGCCTGCGATACCGAGTGCAACCTCAGCATCGAGGCGCGCGGGCCGGAGGCCGCGCGCATTGCGACGGCGATCGGCGGGCTGCGCGCGCGCCTGCTGTCAGAACATCTGGGCACAAGCCCGGAGCGGGTACGGCAGGCATTGTTCGAGCGGCATCGCCTGTGCGCTGCGGTCGATGCGCTGGCCCGGCAGCCGCGGACGCTGCGCGACTTCGAGCCGGTGCCGCCGCCCGAACTGGACGCGCTGATCCCGGAACAGGCGCTGTTCGATCCGGAGCGGCCGATTGCGCCGGACCGGCTGCTCGCGCATGCGGTGCCGCGCGAATCGCGTGCCGCCTTGCCGTGGCGGCTGGGCGGGCTGGTGCTGCTGGCACTGGCGCTGAGCGCGCTGGCGCTGGCCTGGCGTTATACGCCGCTGCGCGAATACCTGAATCCGGCGGCGCTGGTGGCCTATGCGCAGCAATTGAAGCAATTGCCGTTCACGCCGCTGCTCGTGCTGGCGGCTTATGTGATCGGCTGCCTGCTGATGGTGCCGGTTACCTTGCTGATCGCGGCCACCGGTATCGTGTTCGGTGTGCTGCCGGGTGCGCCGTATGCACTCGCCGGCACTGTCTGTGCGGCGGCAGCGGGCTACGCGCTGGGTGCCGCGATCGGCCGCAAGGCGGCGCGGCGGCTGCTGGGCGCGCGGCTGAACAGGCTGTCGCGCCGGGTCGCACGCCGCGGCACGCTGGCGATGATCCTGGTCCGGCTGTTGCCGCTGGCGCCGTTCGGCGTCATCAATATCGCCTGCGGGGCCTCGCATATCCGCCTGCGCGATTACCTGCTTGGCACGCTGCTTGGCGTCACGCCCGGCGTGCTGCTGACGACGGCCTTCGCGCACAACCTGTTGCTGGCATGGCGAAGGCCGAGCCACCAGACCCTGGGCGTGCTGCTGATCGTCGTGCTGCTGCTGGCCGGGTTCGCGATTGCGCTGCGGCGCCTGTTCCAGCGGCAGCGCAGCGAATGACGGACTTCCCGGCACGGCCGGCCTGGCCACTGACCGTTGCGACCTGGAATATCCATGCCGGCGTGGGCATCGACCGGCGCTTTGCGCCGGAGCGCATCGGCACGGTGCTGCAGGAGATCAGCGCGGACATCGTCGCGCTGCAGGAAGTGCCGCTGGGCGGCGAGCATTGGCCGAACCTGCTGCATGACCTCGCGCAGGCGACCGGCACGATCGGCGTCGAGGGCTTTACCTTCGGCGTCGGCGGCCGCCGCTTCGGCAATGCGATCCTGTCGCGTTTTCCGGTGCTGGACACGCGGCGCATCGATATCTCGTTTGGCAGCCGCGAGCCGCGCGGCGCGCTCGATGCCGACATTTACTGCCACGGGCATCGGCTGCGCGTGATCGCGACCCACCTCGGCCTGCGCGCCGCCGAGCGCCGCGCGCAGGTGGCGCGGCTGCTGCAGGCTTTCGATACCGGCGACATGCCGGTGCTGCTGATGGGCGACGTGAATGAATGGTTTGTCTGGGGCCGACCGCTGCGCACGCTGGTCTCGCATTTTCAGGCAGTGCCGGCGCCGGCGACTTTTCCGTCATGCCTGCCGCTGCTGGCGCTGGACCGGATCTGGATACGGCCGCGGCACCGGCTGGGCGGGGTGCGCGTGCACGCGAGCGCGGCTGCCCGCGTGGCCTCCGACCACCGGCCGCTGGTGGCCACGATCATGGATTGAAGCGGGGCATCAGCGCGGTGACATGCGCTTGTCCGCCGGATGACGCTCTGGCGTGATCGTGCGGCGCACCGGCGCGACCGTCGTGACCGCCGTGCCGGACCGGGGCCGCCGGTGCGGCGCGGCGAGCGCGGCCGTGCAGGCGTCGAGGATGCCTTGTGCGGCCCGGTTGAAGTCATAGGGCGCGACCATCAGCATCGCGCGCTGTCCCTGCGCCGCGCGGCGCGTGTCGTCGGCCAGCAGTTGCGTGGCGGCGTCGGCCCAGTCGTCGGGTGCGAGCGGGCGCACGAAACCGTTCTGCCCGTCGATGATGAGTTCATCCGCCACGCCGGCATGCGGCGACACGATGACGGGCAGGCCGGCGGCGCAGGCTTCGTTGGCGACCACGCCCCAGACATCGGCCAGCGTGGGAAACAGGAACACCCGTGCCGACTGGTACAGGGCCGGCAGTTCGGCCTGCGTGGCGAAGCCGTGGAAGCTCGCATCGACCTCGTCATGCGCTGCGTCGGCGATTTGCCGCAATTCGCTCTCAAGGCTGCCGGAGCCGACGAACAGCAGCCGCGTGCGCCGTCCCAGCTTGCGCGCGCAGCGGGCAGCGACATCGATCGCAAATGCCGGATTCTTGCCGGGTTCGAGGCGCGCGCAAAAAATGAAGTCATGCGCCTTCGACGGTTCGGGCTGTGGCGGCCGGTAGCGCTCGTTGTCGATGCACAGGCAGGACAGGTGGCAGCGGTCGGCCGGCACGCCATAGTGCCGGTACAGCGCCGTGCCGCCGCGGCTGGCCGCAATGAAGGCCGGTGCGTACCGGTACACGATGCGCCGGATCGCCAGGTGCAGGCGGCTGAGCGACTGCTCCGAGCGCAGCGTGCCATCGGTCATCGGCACATAGGCTCGCTGCCGCAGCGCGCACCAGGCCATCGCATACAGGTGGGTGGGATTGAAGCCATTGCCGACCACGACGTCGGGCGCGAAACTCGACAGGGCCGTCAGCACGTCGGGATTGTTGTGGATGTAGCGTCCGTTCACCACCGTGATGCGCTCGCGCAGGAACACATGGCGGAACGCGATCGGCGGCAGATCCCATTGCCGGTTCGGTTCGCGGCGGCAGCAGAAGATCACCAGCAGGTCCACGCCGGGCTGCGCGGCGATCCGGTTGAACACCGGTATGCGGTAGGGCGGCGGTTCGTTAACGACCAGGGCGATTTTCGGCATCGGCATCGGCAACGGGCAAGGGCGAGGGCAGGGGACAGAGCGCCTCATCGTAGATGCGCATCAGCATCTCGTAATTGCGTTCGGGCGTGTAGTGCGTGCGCCAGGTCTGATACGCATCGATTCCCATGCGGCGCATCTGTTCGGGATGGGCTTGCGCATGCGCGATCGCTGCAGCCAGTGCGGCCGGGTCGCCCGGGTCGACCAGCAAGCCGTTCTTGCCATGCGTGACCAGTTCGCCCAGCCCGCCCTGACGGCTGGCGATCACCGGGACGCCGCAGGCGAAGGCCTCGATGGCGGCCAGTCCGAAGCTTTCCATGCCGGTGCTGGGCATCACCAGGTAGGCCGCGTGCTGCATGCGCTGCCGCAGCTGCTGGCTGGACAGGTAGCCGCGGTAGCGCAGGCCGGCCGTGTGCTCGACCAGGGACTGCAGCGGGCCCTTGCCATAGACATCCAGCGTGGTCCCCGGCAGCGACTGCAGTGCGCGTGCGAGCGTCGCCAGGCCTTTTTCCGGTGACAGCCGGCCGATGAAGAGCCCGCCGTCCCGTTGTGTCCATTGCGGCATGCCGCTGGATTCGACGAAGTTGGGCTTGATGCGCAGCTTCGCCGGCGGCAATCCGCCGGACACGAACAGGTCGCGCGAGCTGCGGTTGAGCACGATGTAACGGCTGACGCCCCGGTTCCAGCTGCCGAGCATGCGGTGCATGGCCAGCATCGTCGAAGCCACTGCCGTTTGCGCGAAAGAACCCCGGTAGCACCGGTGCAGCACCGCGCGCCACGGCAGGCGGCCGACACAGTCGGTGCAGACCTTCCCTTCGCGCACCAGCATCGCCTGCGGGCAGACCAGCCGGAAGTTGTGCAGCGTCTGCACGACCGGAATGCCGAGTTGTCGCGCAACGCCGTACAGCGATGGCGAGATCAGCGGGAAGATGTTGTGCGCATGGATCAGGTCGGGACGGAAACGGCGGTGCAGGCGGCGCAGCTCTTCGACGGTGCGCCAGCACCAGAGCGCACCGGCGGCGGCGATGGCCGATGGCATGCCTTCGAGCTCGGCATTGTCGCGGCGGTAGGGCAGCACTTCGTGGCCGTGACGGCGCAGCATCGCCATCTCGGCGTCGACCAGCGTGTCTTCGCCGCCGCGATAGTGATAGGCATTGTGGGCGACGAGGATCTTCATTGTCTGCCGATACTAGGCAGCGGCGCATTCAGCGCGATGAGCCGTCGCAACATCCGCTATGATCGGCGCAATCGAAAAACAAGGAGACGACGATGCAGGGATTCGACCTCGGCGGCCGGCGCGTGCTGCTGACGCAGGCAGGAGATTTCATGGGCCCGGCGATGGCCGAGGTCTTTCGCGAACTCGGCGCCGAAGTCATCGCCGATCATGGCCCGATCGATGATCCGGATCATCCGGCCCGACTGGTTGCCTCGGCCGGCCATGTCGATGTGCTGCTCGCCAATCTCGGCATTCCGGCGCCGACCACGCCGGCCCAGGAAGTCGGGGACGAGGAATGGCGTCATGCCTTCGCCCACATGGTCGATCCGCTGCCGCGCCTTGCGCGCGCACTGCTGCCGCAGATGATGGCGCGCGGTTCGGGCAAGATCATCGTGATCGGCAGCGCTTCGGCATTGCGCGGGATACGGCGCGCCTCGACCTACAGTGCGGCGCGCGGCGCGCAGCTGGCCTATGTGCAGTCGCTCGGCGCGGAGATGGCAGGCAAGGGCATACAGGTGAATGCGATCGCGCAGAACTTCGTCGACAACCCGACCTATTTCCCGCCCGAAGTGCAGGCCAATCCGGCTTTCCGTGAAAGGCTGAAGCGGGAGGTGCCGCTCGGCCGGCTGGTGAGCGCGCGCGAGGATGCGATGTTCGCGGCCTACCTGGCCAGTGCGCATGCGGATTGTTTTGTCGGGCAGGTCTTTCCGGTGTGCGGAGGCTGGGTCGGCCGCTGAGCGCGGTATTTGCATGGCCTGATCGACCGACTGATGCAGCGAGGCTGGCCATGCAGCAAATACCTCCGATGAACCCGGGCGATGACGCACCGGCAGGGACGCCAGGCACCGGCGAGGACATCTGTCCGCGCTGTCACGGCAGCGGCAGGATCGATGAGCAGCGCGACTGCCCCGATTGCGGCGGCACCGGCAAGATCGTCGAGGGAATCGGCGGCGGCTAGGGTGCGGGAGCGGCCGGGCGGGCGCCGGTTCCGGAAATCGCCAGCCGGATCGCGTCGCGGGTCGCCTCGGCCTGCGGCTGCCATTCGTCAGCCAGTGCCACCGCACGGTCGGCGAGGTCCAGCGCCTCGTCCAGCCGGCCGCGCTGCTGCAGCAGGGTGGCGAGGTTGTTGAGCGCGACGGCGCTGCGCGGATGCCGCGCTGCCGCCTGCCGGTAGGCTTGTTCGGCGTCTTTCGGCTGCGCGTTGGCGAGCGCCGCATTGCCCAGGCCGATCGTGAACACCAGACTGTCCGGCCAGCGCCGGGCCGACTGTTCGTACCAGCCGCGCATTGCGGCAGGGTCGGCAAATCTTTCCAGCCGGGCGAGTGATTTTTCCACGACGGCTTGTTCAGCCGACAGCGGCAGCGCAGCCGGCGGCAGGATCATCATTCCCCAGTAATCGGAACGCGCCCAGGTGTGCTCGAAGGTGCCCATGGCCATCACTTCGCGCCGGTTCGGGCCGGAACGCAGGATGACTTCGCGCCGTTCACGGTCGTAGCCGATCACGACCGCATAGTGCCAGCGCGGCGCGATCGCCAGCCCGAGGTTCTGCAGGATGATGACCGGCGTGCCGGCAGCGACCTCGGCCAACAGACCCGCGAGCGAGACGGGTGCCGGCAGCGCCAGCGCTCCCTGCCGGCGCGCGCCGGCCAGCATTTCTGCCTGCAAAGAGCCTGTGCGTCCGGGCAGGAAGACCTGATCCGCGAGTTGGTCGGGATCGGCCGGATAGCCGGCGGCGACCAGCCCGGTGGCGAGCGCCGCCGGGCCGCACTGATGCGCCTGCTGGGCAAAGAACGGCGTACCGGCCAGTTCGGCGCGCACCGGCCAATCCGGCGCGGCGGCAATCAGGGTGCGCGTCTGGGTTGCGCAGCCGGCCACAATGAACGCGACACAGGCAGCAACCCAAAGGCGCCAGCCAACCTTCAGCATCTCAGCGTTGCGCGCGCGTGAACGGGAAGACTTTGGTCAGTCCCAGCAAGTCGGTAATCAGCAGAATGATGAAAATCAGGCCGACCGTGCCGAAGAAGTCGCCGCCAGCCGGCAGGCGGTCGATACGGTCGGACAGCGTATTGATTTCTTCATCACTGAGCGCCGCAACGCGATCCCGGATTTCGTCCTTGCCGACGCCAAGCTTTTCCAGTGTGCTGCTGACGTCGTCCCGAGCCAGCGCCGAATGGATGTTGTGTTCGGCATCTTGCCGCGACTGGGCTGCGACAACGGCGTCCGCGCCGATCAGCGCAGCCTGTGCCGGGGCTGCCAGCCAGACCAGGTTGAAGATAAAAATCAGTGAATAAACAAACGACTGCGTAAGCTTTTTCATTTGAATTCTCCTTGTCTGCGATGGGGAGTGCGCGAATCGGAACACTCCGCGCACATGGACCTGCAGTTTTTCAGGTTTGATCGGGGAGCGATTTGAGGATCGGCAAATTTTCTGTCCGACAATCGCAGCTCGCCGGCGGGTTCTTTGTAACGCTTCCGGTAAACGCATAATTAATATTATGTAAACCAACGGACGCTGAATCCCGGCCTGCGCCGGTACAAGGTTTCAAATGCCGACACCCGGTCGGCTTCGAGAATTCACTTCAGATACGAGCGGATGGAAAATCCAGCATAAACAGACCATTGCAAAAGATTTTTCGCGCGTCACATCAAATGTGATGTCTCGCGCTGATCCGGCACTTGAACGAAGGCCGACGCGGTCTTCACTTGCGCAGCCGGCTTTCCCGCACCGGTTGCTCGACGATCAGTCCGGCAATCATCGACAGTTCGGCGGCGATCAGGTTGAGCACGTCGTCGGCGGTCAGGATGCCGAACAGGCTGCCGGCCTGGTTGACCACAGGCAGGCGCCGGATGCGCTTGCCCCGCATGACGGCCAGCGCTTCATCGAGGCTGGCGTTTTCCTGAACGGTCGTCACCGGCGAGCTCATCAGGTCCGATGCGGTGAACAGCTTGGCTTCCACGCCCAGCGCTATCGTTTCGACCAGGATGTCGCGGTCGGTGATGATGCCGATCGGCACCCGCGCGCCTTCCTGCTGTGTGTCCACGACGAGCACGTCGCCGATATGGTGGCGTCGCATCAGCGCGGCGACCTCGGCAATCGGTGTATCCGCTTCGCAGCAGATGACGTTCAGGTTCGCGTAATCGCGGACCACCATGATGCCTCCGAAGATTGACAGTGCCAGCCCATGAGGCCACCATGGGCATGAAAGGAGCAACAATTTATGCAAAAGGAATTCAGTCTCGACCGTATCCGCAAACTGGTGGCTGACTTGGAGCAGGAACTGGCGGCCGCGCCCTCCGATTCGCCCAAGGTCGATGAATTGCGGGCCGAACTCGCGATGCTGAAGGGCACGCTCGACAGTCCTGAAGGCGCCAGCCCCGGCCTCGAGCAACAGCTGCACGGGGTACGCCGCAAGCTCGACGACGTCGTTGCCAGCGTCGAAGGCGAAGTGCTGAAGGACACGCCTTACCTGACCGAACTCGGGCGGATACTCGGCCTGGTCTGAGCCGCCGCGCGCTTGTTCTTTCCGGAAGCCGGCTATGCCCGGCATCCTTGCCCGGATCGGCACGCAATCCTGCGCCCGCATCCCGACCGCAGCCTGTCCGGCCTGCGTCCGGCTTGCAGGTTTTCGGCTACTCGCGCAACTTTCCCCCTCCCTCCCTGTCCTACCCCGGCTTCTCGCAATCCCTGCGTCAACCTCATGGCGCCGCCCGCCGCAGGTCGCGGCATTTTCACTCGTGAATTCATGCCAAAATTTTCAACATTGATCACTTCGCTCGCCCATTTCCTGAAGAACGGTCGCCTGCGCGCGGCCCTGTTCGCCTTGTTGCTGCTGTCGGCCATCATCATTTCCTTCGAGAGCGCACCGCGACTGCTGCCTGCCTCGCCTGTGGTGTACAGCCAGGATGTCTCGCTGATCACCTCGCTGCCGGCACAGCGGCAGCGGCTGGATTATTTGCTGATCGTGCAGCCGGCCACCGAATCGCCGCGCTATGTGATCAAGTACAAGGATCAGGCCAAGATGGTGTCGGTCAAGGTGCCGAACTCGACGCACGTCAACCTCGAACGCGAAGTGCTGCTGAAGAACGGCATTCCCTACGCGATCGCGCATCCGGACTGGGTGATGGCGAATCCGGCGGTGCTGCAGGATCGCGAGGCGCAGCAGGGCTTCGTCGAGTCGGCCGGCGGCTTCCTCGCGCGCAATGCGATCGGCATCCTGCTGCTGGTGCTGATGGTCGTGATGCTGCGGAAGAGCATGCCGGGCATGGGCGCGTCGGCCAGCGTGATCAAGCCGGAAAAGCTCAAGGGCAGCATGGACGACCTGGTCGGCATGGAGGACATCAAGCGCGAGGTCGCCCACCTCGAATCGATGATCCTCAATCGCGACCTGTACAAGTCGCACAATATCGACAAGCCCTTCAACGTGATGCTCACCGGCCCGGCCGGTACCGGCAAGACCAAGCTGGCCGGCTATCTGGCAAAGAAGCTCAACATTCCGCTGATCCAGGCTTCCGGCTCGGGCCTGGAGTCCGGACTGGTGGGCGGTGGCTCGAAGGCGCTGAACGCGATCTACAAGAAGGCCGCTGCGCAGGGCCGCTGCCTGATCTTCCTCGATGAAGCGCAGTCGTTGTTCATGCCGCGCGGCCGCGGCGAACGCAAGTGGGATGACGATACCGCGAACACGCTGCTGGGCCTGCTTGACGGCATCAAGAGCGACGAAGGCCAGGGCGTGATCTGGGTGGTCGCATCCAACTTCGATGACGCCAACAGCGAGATGGACGAAGCGATGCTGCGGCGCTTCGCGGTGAAGATCAATTTCCGCCTGCCGAACAAGGCGGAAAGGCGCGAGCTGCTGGGTGTTTTCCTGCGCCGCAAGGACGCCTCCGTGGTCGACTGGGACCACCTGAATCTCGACTATGTGGCCGAGATCACCGCCAATCTGTCGCCGGCGCTGCTGGAGACCGTGGTGGATCGCGCGAGCATGATCGCTATCGAAGAAAAGACGCGCATCGATACCGAATTGCTGTTCCGCGCGTTCGAACGCAGCGCGATCGGCCTGACCGACCGTGCCGCGAGTGCGGAAAAGGACAAGCAGCGCGAGCGTGTCGCGCTGCATGAACTGGGGCATTTCTTCATGCAGGTCGATCCCTTGCTGAGGCAGGGCCTGCCGCTCGATGAAGTCAAGGCGAAGTCGCCGCTGCTGAAGATCAGCACGGAGTCGGTGTCGAAGCTGGGGGCGCTCGGCTATGTGCTGTCGGCCACGCCGGACGCCGGCCTGCAGACGCTCGAGGAACTGGAGCAGGACGTGAAGCAGCTGTATGGCGGGGTTGCGGCCGAGGAGCTGTTCTATGGCGCGCGCGGCATCTCGGTCGGCAGCCAGAACGATATCCAGAAGGTGACTGCACGACTGGAGCTGATGGTGAACCAGCTGTCGATGTATTCGCGCTCGAAACTGGATTATCGTCAGCTCAGGCGCGACGGCGCGCACGAGGATTCTCTGCGCGCAGTCGAGGCCAAGGCGGACGAACTGTATTCGCAGACACTGGTCGCGATCGCGACCTATCGGAGCTGGATGGAGCCGCTGAAGTCCACGCTGATGGAGCGCTATGTGCTGTCGAAGGACGAGGTGTTCGAACTGATCGCCGACTTGCGCCGCACCCAACCGCTCGACTTCGAGCTGGCTGCCGCCGCCTGAGCCTGCATGCAAGATGAAAACGCCGCTTCCGCTGATCGCGGGGCGGCGTTTTTCAGTCGTCCGAATCAGCGAGTGTTGAAATCTCCCACTTCCAGCACTTCCGGCACCCCGCCCTCTTCCAGTTTCTGCGCGACGGTCGCCTGAACCCGCAATTTCAGGTCGAGGTAGGCGTCGATCTGGCTCAGCGACCGGTCCTGGTCGCGGCACAAGGCATACAGCGCCTCGACCGACACCGGGCAGCGATAGATCCTGTCGTCGATATTGAGCGTGAACGTCGTGCAGTCACGCGGTGGCATTGCCGGTTGTGTCATGCGACTTCTCCGTGAAAGACCGCCGGGAGGCGCAGCTTGTCTCCCGCAAGATCCGCAGCGCGCCGGATCGGCACCGGATTGACTGTACGCCCGCGCCACGGCAGCTTGCTTTGCGGTAGCGCATATCGCCGGAAACCTCGCCGGAGAGTTTTGATATCCGGCGCGGCCGGCAGGCCGCGCACGGCGACAGGTGATCTGCAAATGCGGCGCGTCCGCCCGCGCTTGCCGATGTCGTGGCCGACTGGTGCGATTGCGGGTGCCTGCCCTTGAATGACCCCGGATGCCGGTCGAGGTTCAAGGGCAGTGGTCAAGTGCTGGTGGCGCCGGTCGCATCGGCCTCCCCGGTCGGGGCGGCGCCGCTGTCCGACGTGGTCGAGACATTCGGCACGACGGATGCCGTTGATGCGAGCGAGGCGGTTGACGGGATTGAGGCGGTTGACGCGATTGAGGCGGTTGACGCGATTGAGGCGGTTGATGCCGGTGACGCCGATGACGCCGATGACGCCGTCGTTGCGATCATGCTGCCCGCGAAAGTCGGCCAGTCTTGCTGCAGCGCGCGTTTGACCGCGTCGAAGAACATCATCGGGATGACCAGATGCGACTCGTCCGGCCCTCCGAGTGCAACCGGCAGCATCAATCGCGTGAACAGGATGTCGAAGCCGAGGTTCTCGCGCGCGGTCCTGAGCTGGGCGGCATCCAGGTCCGGGTTCTCGGCCGCCCACTCGCACAGCTGGCGATCCATCGTGTTCCAGAATGCGATCAGCTCTGCCGGCAGCTTGCTTGTCGACAGTGACGGCTCCCGGGCAGATCCGACACGCCCCAGCGCGATCGCTGCGCAGGCCTTGGCCTGGCCCTCCATGTTCGCCTCCATCCGGCCCTTGAAGCCCAGGTCCTTTTCCTCGATCCGGACGCGTTCTGCCAGCGTCAGTTGCTGACCGCCGTACTGCAGCATCACCATCTTGCGCATCGCGAGCAGCGTCTTGCCGACTTCGGACTCGGTCAGCAGCGGCAGATACAGTGCCCTGATCAGGCGCGCATGGGAAATCTTCGCTTCCCCGGTATCGCCGATCCTGGCGCGCAGTGCAGCCGGCAGGCTTGCCAGCGGCACTGGCACTTCGAAACGGGCCAGCGAATCGATGCCCTCTTTGGTCAGTTGCGGCCTGGCCGACCGGATCTCGAGGAAGATCAGGCGCGCCGCCTCATTGCCGAGTGCGATCAGGTCGTCGTCCGGGCGGCGCACCGACGGCGGGATGTCGACTTCCCGGACGTCGCGTGGCGATCGCTGGCCGATCACGTCGTGCTGCGAAATCGCGACCCGGTGCCGACCTGACAGCGAGGTCGCTTCTGCCGTACGCGGCGATTTTTCGCGGGGCGTCGAAGGCGCCGAACCACCGCCTGCCCCCGGCGCGGGCTCGCTGAAGCGAACCCGGGAGCGCGGCGAGCGGACGTCGGGGGAGCTCGACGGGAGCAGGCCGTTCCCGGCACTGCCCGCCGATGAAGGCGACAGTGCCAGCGGAGGCAGCGCTTGCGGGCTCCGGCAGGTCGGCGACCTGACGGCCGGCGAAGACTGGCTGCGTGGCTTCTCGCGCCCGGGGGTGTCGCCCTGTCCCGGCAACTCCCGGGACGCGGGCTCCGCAGACGCTGGCTTGCGCAGCGACGCGCTGGCGCTGGTGCTCATGACTTTTCCCTTGCTGACGGGGCTTGCGAGCTGGAAGCATGGGGTGCCGTCGTCGTGAGGTCGGGCGTCGTCGTGGTGTTGGCTGTGGTGGCCCCGCCGGCATTGTCCGCCGTGCCGACAGCGTCATCTTCGTCCAGCGGAATGGCTCGGCCGGGGCTTGGCTGAAACACATGGTCCAGTGCGGCCAGCATCTCGATGTCACCGTCGCGATCGTTCAGGATGTCCAGCACCAGTTGCAGGTCATCTGCATTGAAATCCTGCAGGTTGACCTGGGCCTTGCGGATCTGTTCGGTCTCTTCCACATGCTTTTCCGCGTCCTTGAGAACGTCATCGAACTCGCTCAACAATGTATCGGCCAGCGCTTCGGATTGTTTCGTTGCGCGCATTTGCTGCATCTTTTCACGTGTCGGCAAGGAGCGCGTGTCAATCAGCGGGGTGTCGGCGCTGCGCGAGCGCACGTGTCCCGGCCCGGTCCTGAAAGTCGCCTTGCGCTGCTCGGTCCTGTTGCGCTGCTTCTCGATCTTCTCCAGCCTTTCCTCGGTCTCGTGCTTGACCTTCACCGCTTCCTGGAAATGTTTCGGCGACGTGGCGAAGGACTGCGCGAACACGTCGTCCTGCAGCGACGGCACGGCCTTCAGCAGGCTGTTCATCAGCAGGCCGAGGAACCAGATCTCGGTCTGTGACGGTCGCGATTGCGCGAGCTCGGACAGCATCGGCAGCAGCAGGTAGGTGACCAGCAATTGCTTTTGCAACGCGACGCGGGCGTCGCGCATCTGGCTGCTGCTGAAGTGGCGGGTGCGCTCGCCCTGCATCAGCTGCATGTGGAAGCGCTGGTCGCTGTGCACGAGGAAGTCGGTCAGCCTTTCCGGCAGCGGCGAGTTCTTCAGCCTCGCCGGATGACCCAGCAGGTTGCGCACGATGACCTCGGCGCGCCCCTTCAGCGTTTCGCGGATCGCTTCCTTCAGGTCCGGATCGATGGTGCCGATTTCGATCTCGCCGGTGGTCTCCGCCTGTATCTGCGCCTGCATCGATTCCGAGGAGACGTCACACAGTGCCCTGGCGGCGAGCCATCCGCGGTTGGTCTTGAAATCCTCCCTGAACATGGCCTGGATCAGCTTGCTGGAAGAGATGGTCGGATGGGGCGCGGATTGCGCCAGCGGCTTGAGCTCCGGCGGCAGCTTCTCGCGGTAAAAGGCGGAGTCGGTGCGGCCCACCTTGTGCAGCTGGTCGGCCAGCATTTCACCGGCGAGGATGTCGTCGACGATCAGGTCGGCCAGCCGGTTCGGCAGGTAGTTTCGTTCGGATTTCTGCAGCAGGCGGGTCGGCACCTCCACCTGCGAGCGCGCGCGCACCCTGCGCAGCACGGGCTCGCTCGCTTGCCCGATGGACGAGGTACTCGACACGGACGCTGAAGAACTGGTCGATACCGGCGTTGACGATGTGCTTGCGGTCGATGCCGTCGAGGCGCTGCCTGCCACCAGCTTGGCCGGCGAGCCGGGTTTCGCGACCGAGCCCAGGCTGCCGCCCTTTCCCTCCTGCTTCAGCGTTCGGGGCGAGGTCGGCGTTCCCAGTGGCGACTTCGGCGCCGGTTGCGGTTTCATGATGAAGGAGGCGCTGCGCTTGCCGAGGGGCTGGCCGCTGCCTCCCGAACTGCGGTCCGATATCTTTGCTTCCGGCTTTGCTTCCGGCGATCCGGGCTCCAGCACCAGCGCCGGCACCGGCACCCGCGAGGACATCCGGGGATTGGCCGGCGCCCTGCTCTTTGCCGGCTTGCCTTGCAAGGGACTGGCTTGTGACGGCGAGGTGGCGGACGATGTCCCCGGAGGCGGGGTGGAGGTCGTGGAGGCGGTCGCTGAAGGAATTGGGCTGGTGGCCGGCGGCGTGGGGCTCAGCGGGCTCGGGGTGCTGGTGGAAAGGGTCGTTTCGGTGGTCGGTCGGGTCGGTGGTATGGACATGGTCTTTTCGTCGGCGTCAGGTGAAGTGTCCAGCCGAGCGGACAGGTGCTTGGCGGACGTCGGTGCGTGGGTAACGTCGATGTCGCAGCGGTTCTGCCCGGCCTGCGTCAGCAGAAATCGCGGCTGCCTGCCCTCAGGCTGCCGAGCAGCGGCGTCAGATCGAGCAGGCGCTTGGCGACCAGATGGCTCACGTTGTGCTCGGTTTGCCATATGCCGTAGACGGCCAGCAGCGAGGACTGCAGCAATTCCCTGCGCTGCGACTCCACCAGCGCCGGCCAGACGATCACGTTCACCACGCCGGTCTCGTCCTCGAGCGTGACGAAGACCGTCCCTTTCGCCGTTGCCGGACGCTGGCGCACGGTGACGAGGCCGCAGGCGCGCGCGAACTGTCCCGGCCTGAAGCCGGCCAGCGTGGAGGCCGGCAACAGCCGTCGCGCCAGCAGCTGCTGCCTCAGCAAGGCGAGCGGATGGCGTCCGAGTGTCATTCCAAGAGTCCGATAGTCGGCAATAATTTCCTGTGCTTCGCTCGGCGCCGGCAGGCTGACCGCATCGGTGGCGAGGGTGGCGTGCTTCAGCAAGCCCTTGCCGGGTGCTGCGGCCGCAGCATGCCAGCGCGCTTCGCGCCGGTGTCCGGCGAGCGACTGCAGCGCATTCGCCGCTGCCAGTGCCTGCAGGTCGGACGACGACAGCGAGGCGCGCAGCGCAAGGTCGTTCAGGTCGCTGAAGCGCCTGACGGCGCGCGCTTCCTCGATGCGCCAGCCGGCTTCCTGCGGCAGCCCGTGCACCTGGTTCAGCCCGAGCCGCACCGCCGGCGGCCCGACCGCCTGTACGGATTCGAGCGTGGCCTCCCAGTCGCTGGTGCCGACGTCGACAGCGCGCACGTCGACGCCATGCCGCTGCGCATCCTGCACCAGTTGCGACGGCGAATAAAAGCCCATCGGCTGGCTGTTCAGCAGCGCCGCGAGGAAGGCGGCCGGATGATGGCGCTTCAGCCACGCGCTCGCATACGCCAGCATGGCGAAGCTCGCCGCATGGCTCTCGGGAAAACCGTATTCGGCAAAGCCGCCGATCTGGCTGAACAGCGCCTCGGCGAATTCGCGATCGTAGCCGCGCTCGAGCATGCCGTTGACCAGCTTGTCGTGGAATTTCTCGAGGCCGCCCTTGCGCTTCCATGCGGCCATCGCGCGCCGCAACTGGTCGGCCTCGCCGGCGCTGAAGCCGGCGGCCAGCATCGCCAGCTGCATCACCTGTTCCTGGAAGATCGGCACGCCGAGCGTGCGCGACAGCGCAGTCTCCATGTCGGCGCTCGGATAGCTGACCGGCTCCAGCCCCTGTCGCCGGCGCAGATACGGATGGATCATGCCGCCCTGGATCGGGCCGGGCCGGATGATCGCCACCTCGATCACGAGGTCATAGAAAGTGCGCGGCAGCAGCCGCGGCAGCATGCTCATCTGCGCGCGGCTCTCGATCTGGAATACGCCGACGGTATCGGCGCGGCCGATCATCTCGTAGGTGGCCGCGTCCTCGGCCGGTATGTCGGACAGCTCGAAAGGCTCGCCCTGCCGTTCCGATACCAGCGCCAGCGCGCGTCGCAGCGCCGACAGCATGCCGAGCGCGAGGATGTCGATCTTCAGCAGGCCGAGTGCGTCGAGGTCGTCCTTGTCCCACTGCACCACGCTGCGCCCCGGCATCGCCGCCTTCTCGATCGGCACCAGCCGCGACAGCTTGTCGCGCGCGATCACGAAGCCGCCCGGATGCTGCGACAGGTGGCGCGGGAAGCCGATCAGCTCGCCGGCGATCTGCAGCCAGTGCTGCGCGACCGGCGAATCCGGATCCATCCCGCATTCGACGAAGCGCTCGTGTAGCGCTTCCCTGCTGTCCCACCATCGATGCGACTTCGCCAGCCGGTCGATGATCTGCGTGTCGATACCGAGCGCCTTGCCGGCCTCGCGGATCGCGCTCTTCGGACGGTAGGTGATCACCACCCCGGTCAGCGCCGCGCGATGGCGGCCGTATTTGTCGTAGATGTACTGGATCACTTCTTCGCGCCGCTGGTGCTCGAAGTCGACGTCGATGTCGGGCGGCTCGTTGCGCTCCTTCGAAATGAAGCGCTCGAACAGCAGGTTGCCGCGCGCCGGGTCCACTTCGGTGATGCCGAGGCAGTAGCAGACCGCCGAGTTCGCCGCCGAGCCGCGTCCCTGACACAGGATGTGGCGGCTGCGCGCGAACGACACGATGTCATGGACGGTCAGGAAATACGGCTCGTACTGCATCTCGGCGATCAGCAGCAGCTCATGCTCGAGCTGCTGCTGCACGTTCGCCGGCACGCCCGCCGGAAAGCGCCGGTGCGCGCCGATCCAGGTTTGTTCGCGCAGGTAGCTCGACGGCGTATGGCCGGCCGGCACCAGCTCGTCCGGATACTCGTAGCGCAGCTGGTCGAGCGAGAAGCTGCACTGCCGTGCGATCGCGACGGTTTCCGCCAGCGTGTCGGCCGGATACATGTTCGCCAGCCGCAGCCGCGAGCGCAGGTGCTGTTCGGCATTCATGAACAGCGCGCGTCCGCATTGCGCGACCGGGCGGCCGGCGCGGATCGCCGCCAGCACGTCCTGCATCCGCTTGCGCGAACGCAGGTGCATGCAGACATCGCCGGTGGCCGCCACGCGCAGATCCTGCGCGGCGGCGGCCTGCAGCAACGTGCCCTTGTGCTGTTCGTCGCGCCCGCGATGCAGCAGGGTCAGCGCGACGCGCGCGCGCTCGCCGAAGCTGGCGCGCATCCATTCCAGCTGTGCGTGCAGCTTCGCTGCTTCGATGCCGTAGTCCGGCGCGAGCAGCACGATGCAGCCGGGCAGTCCGCGCAGGTGCGCCAGCGCGGGCGGCGGTGCGTCGAAGTCGCTGCGCCTCAGCAGGTAGCTGCCCTTGTCGGTGCGGTTGCGCGCCAGCGTGATCAGCTCGCACAGGTTGCCGTAGCCGTCGCGGTCGGTCGCGAGGGCGACCAGCCACAGGCTGTCGCCGCGCTCGTCATGCACGCGGAACTGGCTGCCGACGATCAGCGGCAGCTTCTGTCGCTTCGCTTCTTCATGCGCGCGCACCACGCCGGCGACCGAGCATTCGTCGGTGATCGCCAGCGCCGCATAGCCGAGCTCGGCCGCGCGCGCGACCAGCTGCTCGGGATGCGATGCGCCGCACAGGAAGCTGAAGTTCGATGCGCACTGGAGCTCGGCGTAGCCGGGGAGCGAGGAAGGCGATGACATGAGGCGTCTTTATGCGGCGGGGCTGCGCCGCCTTTATCCGAACAGCCCGTGCAGGAACCAGCGCGCGCTGCCGGCGTCGCGCTCGCGATAGACCCAGTAGCACGCGCCCTCCTCTCCCTGCGCGACGAAGTAGTCGCGCAGCGCCAGCGCGCCGTCCCACCAGCCGGTCTCGATACGTTCCGGGCCTGACAGCAGGCGCAGCGCAGATCCGTAGAACGGACGATGCTCGCGCATCGTCAGCGGCAACGGCTGTTCGAGCAGCCAGAACGGCCGCGCGGCAGCCGGCATCGGGCCTTCGTCGCGGCTTGCAGCTTCTTCCGCGTTGTCCCAGCGGTTGGCGATTTCCGGGCGATAGTCCGCGCAGGCCGACGGCAGCTGCACCGATGCCGGCCCGAGGCGCGCGGCCAGCAGTTCGAGCAGCCGGCGGTAGTCCTCGGGCGTGCCGCCCGGCTCGGGAAACAGCTGCCCGCTCGGTGGCCTCCAGCGCGCCAGCTGTGCCGCTTCCAGCCGCAGCGCGATCACGGGTGCGTCCAGCTGCAGCCGGCCCAGCCGCTCCTTCAGCAGGCGCAGCAGGTGCGCTTCCTGCCATGCCGGTTCGGCCAGCGCGATCTCGAGCGCGGTCGGCGCGCGCCGCGTGCGTCCGCGCTCATGCTCGAGCCACAGCACGAAGCGCGACACCGCCTGCTGCCGGGCGACCAGCCAGCCGGTCATCTGCAGCACCAGCCCCTGCGCGGCAAACAGCAGCTGCGGCGCCTGGTCGACGCGGTACGGCAGCTCGATCGCTGCATCGAAGCTTTCCGGCGCGCAGAGCCAGTCAAACAGTTCGGGCGCGTCGCCGTAGGCGCGGTCGAGCGTGTCGAGCAGCGCCGCATGCGTGCGCCGCCTGAGTCCCGCCCGCGGCAGCCGGCGCAGGTCGGACAGCGTGCGGCAGCCGATGCCGTCGAGCCAGTCGGCCTCGCGTGCGGCGGCCTCCGGCAGCGTGAACGGCAGCGCGTCGAGCAGGCGCAGCATCGACGCTTTTTTCAGCGCGCGGCGACGCCGGCCGGCATGCAGCGCGAACAGCGCCGCAGCCTGCGCGGTCGGCGCCATGCCCAGCCGTGGCGACAGGCCGATCGTGCGCACGCTGTCGCGCACGCGCCGGTACAGCAGCCGCGGGCCGCCGAACAGCGACAGGCTCGCGGTCACGTCCAGCAGCAGTCCCTGCGCGCCGGCGGCGACCTCGGGCGTGTACTGCATCAGCGCCAGCGCCGCCGCATCGAAGGCCTGCCGCTCGCGCTGCAGGTCACGCGGCTGCAGCAGCACGCCCGGCGCGACGGCTTCGACGCTGGCGCTGCGCATGCCGATGCGCACGCCCTGCGCGGCCGCCAGTCGGCTCGTCGCAATCACTTGCCCGCCGTCGACGATGGCCAGCGGCAGCGGCTCACACCAGCGCGGGTGCAGCGACTGCAGCGGCAGCAATGGCAGGTTGACGGCGATCCAGCAGCGCATCGCTTGCCTCGTCCGGCCGTGCGGCCGCTTCGTCGGTGAGGCCGGCGCGTTCGCGCCAGCGCAGTTCCAGCGGCGTCGCGCATTGCGGCCCGCGCCGTTTCAGCAGCTCGAGCCGCACGCCATCGGGCAGCGGGCGCAAGGCGATGCGCAGCGGCGCAGGCGACGGCTCGTCGGCGGCGGATAGCGGGCGCAGCAGCCAGCACAGCATGTCCGAGGCCTGCGCGGCCAGCTGCAGCCGGCGCAATGATTCATGCCGCAGCGCGCCCTGCCAGAACAGCAGCGCGCCGCAGCTGCCGTTGCGCAGGATCTGCTCGGCGCTCCACAGCGCGTCGGCCTGGCGCGGCGCGCGCACCCACAGCAGGCGTTCCGGCGGCAGCCCCCAGTCGCGCCAGGCAGCGATCTGCGGCAGGTGCGGCGGCTGCAGCAGCGCGACGCGGCGCGTCCCCAGCGCCTGCAAGGCCGGCTGCAGCAGGCGGATTTCGCCGATGCCACCCTGCTGCAGCAACAACTCGATCAGCGCACGATGCGGCCAGCCGCCGTCCGGCAATTCGCGATCCAGCGACGCGTGGCCGGTTGGCGTGACGACGGAGCGCGCCGAGCCCATGCGGCCGGCGCGCCAGACAAATTCATTCAGCGAAGGAGGCAGCGACGGCGAAGCGGCCGACGCCGCAGTGGCGGAGACGGACATGGTTTCCTCTTGCTTTTATGGAAATAAGGGCGAACAACATTTATACTGTACAAATATACAGTATTTGGGTGGCGAGAGGCGGAGAAAAATCAGTGGATGACCGAACGCGGAACGATCGTGATCGATATCCGCATTCCGTCGGTAAGGGATGCCCCGGCAGAACGCCGGGGATCGGGGGTGGCCGGCCCGGGCTCAGACCGGCAGGTGCATGCCGGGCGTGCCCATGCCGGGCAAGGGCGGCGCCTCGGTTTGCTCTCCCTGTGCGATGTACCGCGTCCAGGAGCGGGTGATCTTGAGGAATTTGCCGATTTCCTGCTGCAAGTCCATCAGCGTCAGATTGTCGAGGCAGATATCCATGCTGATGATCAGCGCGCCGTGCGGACCGGCCAGGCCGATCTTCACGCCACCGCTTTCGCGCCACATCAGGTTGTAGCAGAGCATGGTCTCGTAAGCGCTGCGCTGCTGCGCTTCGGTGATGACGCCGAGGTCGGCCGAGACCACGATGCGCGACGGATCGTCGGCGGCCTCGAGGATGATGATGGTCTCGTCGGAAAACTGTATGGCCCAGCTCGGCTCTTCGGTCTGCACGACGGCGTCGATCTCCTGCATGCTGGGGCCGATCTCCTGCACCAGTTGCTGTATCTGCTCAATGGTGGTCATGGTCTTCCTGTCTCGCTGGTTTGTTATGGGCGCATCACTGCAGGTCGGGATTGCGTTCACTGACCAGGGCCTGCGCACTGGCCGGGAACTGTTTCAGCCGGTTCATCATGTTCGTCAGTTCCTGCGCCGAAGTCCCGTACAGCAGCTTGATCGTGCCGCCGGTTGCGGCGGCCGGCGCTGCTTGCGGTGTGCCTTCCACCCCGGTCATCGGGGACCTGCCTGCCAGTCCGTTGATTGAACTACCCATGTCGGTGTCCTTTCGTTCGCGTGTGCGGAAAATCAGGCGCCAAGCTGCAGCATGTCCATCGAACCGGGCAGTTGCATGCCTGGCTGTTCGCTTTCACCGGTCACATACACGGTCCATATCTGCGCGATGTTGACGAAGTTCGTCAATACGGTCTGCAATTCGCCCAGGGTCAGGTCGGCGGAAAACATTTCGTAGATCACGACCAGGTCGCCGCCCGGCCCGGACAGCGCCATTTTCACGCCGCCGGTATCTTTCCAGAGCAGGTTGTAGCAAAGCAGGGTTTCGTAGACGGAGAGCTGCATCGACTCTGACGGCGCACCCAGCAGCGAAGTCAGCACGACCCGATCCGGATCCTCGGCCCATTCGAGCATCACGATGGCCTGATCGCTGAACTGGATCGCCCAGTTCCTGTCCTCGCTCTGGATCACGGCTTCGATCTCGGGCAGGCTGGGGCCGATCTCCTCCATCATGATCTGCACACGTTCCAGATTAGTTGCCATGCATTCACTCCTCGTTGAAGCAGTGCCGACCGCACAAGTTTTTCAACTGTGTGAAAACAAGCAACAAAATGTTCCGCAGATCTATCCGCACCCAAGGAAATCAGGCCAACGCGAGCGAAAAAACTTGCGGGCGATTCTCATCGATCCGGCAAGCAAGGTTTTGCTGTGAGGTAAGTGCGGCGGCGGAAGTGTGCCAGTGGAAGTGTGCTGATGGAAGTGCCGTATGGAAAATTTCCCCTCCCTGCCCTTGCCGGCCACGATGGGCCGGGACGGTCAACCCTCAATGGCCTTAGTGCAGCTTCACGCGCGGCGACGTGCGCCGCCGCAGCCATTGCGCAAACGCATCCAGCGCCATGCGCAGGAAGCCGTGCAGCGCAAGCTGGTGATGGCGGTACAGCGACAGGTAGAGCAGACGCGCGAGCCAGCCCTGGATGCGCACCGAGCGGCCGACCAGCCGGCCCATCAGGTTGCCGACGGTTTCATAATGGCCGAGCGAGATCAGGGAGCCGTGGTCGCGATAGGTAAAGGTCGGCAGGCTGCGGCCCTGCAGCCGGCGTTTCATGCTGCCGACCAGCAGCGATGCCTGCTGGTGCGCCGCCTGCGCGCGTGGCGGTACCGACTTGCCGGTCGCAGGCCACGGGCAGCTGGCGCAGTCGCCGAGCGCGAAGATGTCCGGGTCGGTGATGGTCTGCAGCGTCGGCGACACGATCACCTGCCCGAGCGGATTGGTCGGCAGCCCGACACGGCCCAGCACTGACGGCACCCTGATGCCGCCGGCCCAGACCGTCAGGTCGCTCGGCAGATCGCGACCGCTTTTCATGCGCACGCCCTCCGCGCGCACCTCGGTGACCGGGTCGCCGGTCATTACCTTCACCTTCAGTTCGTCCAGCAGGCGCGAGGTGTCCTTCGCGATGCGCTCGGGCAGCGGCGGCAGGATGCGCGGCCCCGCCTCGACCAGCGTGATGCGGATGTCGCGCTGCGGATTGAGCTTGTGCAGTCCGTAGGCGGCCAGCACCTGGGCGGTATTGCGCAGTTCTGCGGCCAGTTCGACGCCGGTCGCGCCGCCGCCGATGATCACCAGGTCGATCTTCTGCATGTCCTGCCCGTCGGCTTCGGCGTGCCGTGTCTGCGCGCGCATGCAGGCGGCCAGGATGCGCCGCCGCACCTGCTCGGCCTGCCCGACCGTGTCGATGGCCATCGCGTGTTCGGCCGCGCCGGGTACGCCGAAGAAATTCGTCACGCTGCCGATCGCCAGCACCAGGGTGTCGTACGGTATCTGCCGCTCGGGCAGGATCGTCTGCCCTTCCTCGTCCGACAGCCCGGAAACGGTCAGGGTCTTGTTCAGCCGGTCAAGGTCGAGCATCTCGCCCTGCTGGAACTCGAAATGATGCCAGCGGGCCTGTGCAATGTATTCCAGCTGGTGCGCGTGCGGATCCATGCTGCCGGCCGCCACTTCATGCAGCAGCGGCTTCCAGATGTGGGTGGCCTCGCGATCGACCAGCGTGACGCGCGCCTTGCCATCCCGGCCGAGCAGGTCGCCCAGCCGGGTCACCAGTTCCAGCCCGCCGGCGCCGCCGCCGACGACGACGATGCGGTGCGGCTGGGCGGCTTGGGTCTGTACGGGCGGCTGGACGGTCTCGGCGATGGTCTGCATGGCGGTCTCGGAAAATACGGGTTGATGCAATGAATCTGTTGGGCGCGGATTGTAGCGCCGCCGGTCAGGGACGAATAGAAAATATTGCATGTCGGCGCAGCTTTGCGAACCCCCGCCGGGCTTGCATTGTCCACTTGTCAGTTGTCTTCATACCAGTGGGCTCATATCGGCCAGGGAGAGCGGTTCATGACAAGCGCTGACAAGGAATGGAGTACAGGGCAGCAGGAAAATTTCATGCAGAGCCTGCTGGCCTTCACGCGCGAGCACAAGGCAAATTACTGGTCGGGCACGCTGGGCGAATTTCTTGAAACGATCTTGCCGGCCGACCCGCAGGGCGTCGTGCGCAGCTCGCACCAGTACATCTGGGACATGATCCGCTGGACGCGGCATGAGGATGCGCAGGGTCAGCTGCGCACCGGCCTGTTCGCCGACGAACTGTTCGGCATGAACGAGGCCATCGAGCGCGTGGTCGATTATTTCAAGGCGGCGGCCGCCGGCTCCGAGGTCGGCCGCCGCCTGCTGTTGCTGCTCGGTCCGCCATCGGGCGGCAAGTCGACGCTGGTGATCCTGCTCAAGCGCGGGCTGGAGGAGTACAGCCATACCGACGCCGGCGCAATGTACGGCATTCGCGATTGCCCGGTGCATGAGTCGCCGCTGCATTTGATTCCGCATACGCTGAGGCCGAATTTCCGCGAAACCTACGGCGTCGAGATCAGCGGCGAAGTCTGCCCGTTATGCCGGATGCGGCTGGAGCAGCAATACAACGGCGACTTCCTGCAGATGCCGGTCGAACGCATCTTCGTGTCCGAGGCCGGCCGCAGCGGCATCGGCACCTATGCGCCGCATGACCCGACCACCGCCGACCTGGCCGACCTGGTCGGCTCGGTCGATCTGTCGAAGGTGGCCGAGTATGGCGACGAGGGCGACCCGCGCGCGTGGTCCTGGTCCGGCGCGGTGTATGCGGCCAGCCGCGGCATGCTGGAAATGATCGAGATACTGAAGGTCAAGCGCGAATTCCTCTACCTGCTGCTGACGCTGACGCAGGAGAAGAACGTCAAGGTGTCGCGCTTTCCGCTGATCTATCTCGACGAGACCATACTCGCGCACACCAACCTCGCCGAATTCCGCAAGTTCCTGCAGGAGAGCGAGAACGAGGCGCTGCTCGATCGCATGGTCATCATCCAGGTGCCGTACACGCTGAATTACATCGACGAGGCGCGCATCTACCGCAAACTGATCTCGTCCGCCGCACCGGCCTTCCGCGAGGTGCACCTCGATCCGCATGTGCTGCATGCCGCCGCCGTGTTCGCCATCCTGACCCGCTTGCATGAAGTGGAGGAAAAGGACCAGGATCTCGCGCGCAAGGTGCGCATTCATGCGCATGAGGATGTCGAGGGAGTGAACCGCTCCGATGCCGATCGCGCGCGCCAGAAGATGCCGGAAGAAGGATTGGGCGGCGTATCGCCGCGCTTCGTGATCAATGCGCTGTCGAACGCGATCATCCAGTCGAACGCGCGCAGCCTCAGCACAATGGACGTGCTGCTCGCGCTGAAGGATGCGATCGACAGCGATGCCCGCATCGACGCGAAGAAGAAGCGCAAATGGATCGACTATCTCGTGCTGGCGCGCAAGCACTTCTACAACCGCTGGGTGAAGGAAGACGTGCACAAGGCGCTGTTCGTGTCTTTCGAGCAGGAGGCGCAGGACCTGCTCGACAAATACCTCGACGAAGTCGAAGCCACGCTGGACAACCGCCAGATCAATGACCCGATCACCAACGAGGAAAGGCGTCCCGACGAGCGCTTCCTGCGCTCGGTCGAGGAAAAGATCCACATCTCGGATTCCGGCAAGCAGTCGTTCCGGCAGGAAGTGGTCAGGAAGGCGATGGGCGCCTTCAAGCGTGGCGAGAAATTCACGCTCGACAGCCATGCGCTGCTGCACGATGCCGTGCAGCAGTACCTGTTCGAGCAGCGTCGCGACGTGCTGCGCCTGGTCAGCTCGTCCAGCCGGCCCGACGAAGAAGCGCGGCAGAAGATTTCGATCGTGGAGAAGCGGATGGTCGACGAGTATGGCTATGACAGCCACAGCGCGCGCGAGGCATTGAATTACGTGACCACCCTGCTGGCGCAAGAATGAAAGGCCCGCCATGGAAAACATTGCGCAGCCGGAGCAGTCAAATCAGCGGGCATGAGGTGGATGTGCGTCCTTTCCTCCGGTCCGTTTGCAGTTCACTCTGGATGAGGGGCACGCGATGACAGTTCACAGCACGATCTCAGGCGGCACGCCGTGGTACGCGCTGTTCTCGCGCGGTGCCCGCGACTGGCTGAGACACAACGAGAAGGTGCGCGAAAGCGTGCAGCAGCACCTGCCCGACCTGGTCGCCGGCGCGGACCTGCTGACCGGACCGGAAGATCGCACCGTCCAGCTGCCGGTGCGGCTGCTCGAGCATGCGCGCTTCCGCCTGGCCGATTCGCATGGCGACGCGCAGCGCAGCGCCGGCCAGGGACAGGGGCATCCCGGCGACGTGCTGCGCCCGGCGCAGCCGCAGGCCGATGACAACGAGGGCGAAGGCGACAACAGCGAGGGCGAGGTCCGGCTGCTGCTTGAACTGAAGGTCGACGACATCGTCGACTGGCTGTGGGAAGAACTGAAGCTGCCGGACCTGCAGCCGAAACCGAAGACCACGCTATCCGAGGACGAGTTCGTGCGCGAGGGCTGGGACCGTCGCGGCGCCCGCGCGCGCCTCGACCGCCGACGCACGGTCAAGGAAGCGGTCAAGCGCCGCGCGATCCAGCGGGACGCCGTGCCCTTTTCCAATGAAGACTTGCGCTTTCGCCAGCTGGTGCACCGGCGCAAGCCGGCCACCAATGCGGTCGTGCTGTTCGCGCTGGATGTGTCTGCCAGCATGACCGATGCCGAGCGCAAGCTGGCAAAGACCTTTTTCTTCTTCGTGCTGCAGGGCATACGCCGCAAGTACGGCAAGGTCGAGACGCGCTTCATTGCGCATACCACCCAGGCCTGGGAATTTTCGGAAGCGGATTTCTTCCAGGTCACCGGCACCGGCGGCACCGGTGCGTCGACCGCCTTCGAGCTTGCGATACAGATGATCGAGGAAGAATACGATCCGGCGCAGTACAACGGCTATCTGTTCTACGCATCGGATGGCGAGAATTTCACCGAGGATCGCGCGGCGGCGACCAGCGGGCTGGCCCGGCTGACGCAGATGCTGAATTACACCGGCTATGTCGAGACCGTGCCGGGTTCATCGCGCGTCACCGACACCGAAATGCGGACCATCTGCCACCAGCTGGAGCAATCCGGCGCGCGTCTCGGCAGCTGCGTGCTGAACCAGCCGGACGACATCTGGAAGGCGATAAGGAAATTCTTCCTGCAGGAAGCGCTGCAGGGCGCGGAGGCCTGATGGAAGCCGACGAACTGCATCGCTACGCGGATCGCATCGAGGCGCTCGCGCATCAGCTCGGGCTGGATTACTACCCGGTCGACTTCGAAGTCGTGCCAAACAATTTCATGATGGAGATCTCGGTCTACGGGCTGCCGGTCCGCATGCCCCACTGGTCATTCGGGATACGCTACATCCACCAGCTGATCCGCCAGGGAATGGGCTATTCGCGGATCTTCGAGGTGATGTTCCCCGGCGATCCCTGCCATGCCTATCTCGTGCGCGACAACTCGCTGGCGGAGAACGTGCTGGTGGTGGCGCATGTGATCGGCCATGCCGATTTTGCGAAGAACAACCAGCTGTTCGCTCATTTCATGACGATGGCCGGCGGCCACATTCTCGAGCAGGCGGCCGGACGGGCGCACGCGATCGAGACCGCGCTGGAGCAGCACGGGCAGGAGCGGGTCGAGCAGATTCTCGACGCGGCACTGGCGCTCGAGCCGCACATCGACATCAACCAGCCGCTGCACCGGCCGCCCTACCCGGCGCTGCCGGGCGTCTCCGCCGATGAAGGGGGCGACGGCTTCGCCGGCCGCTTCCACCGGCTGCCCGGCGAGATCGATCCGCCGGCCCCGGCAGCCCGGCGGCAGCCCGTGCTGCCGCCGCGCCCCGAGCATGACCTGCTCTGGTTCATTGCGAACCACGCTCCCGACCTCGAAGGCTGGGAGCGCGACATTTTCCTGGCGGTGCGCGAAGAGTCTTTCTATTTCTATCCGGTGTTTGCCTGCCAGATCATGAACGAAGGCTGGGCATCGTACTGGCATGCACGGCTGCTGCGTGACGCCGACTTCCTGCCGTCCGACCTGTACGTCTCGGCGATCAAGGCGCATTCGGACGTGGTGCGCCCTTTCGCTGCGGACAACCAGCTGTCGCTGGCGATCAATCCCTACCACCTGGGATTCTCGATCTGGGAAGACATCATCGAAAGGCAGGGCTTGCAGAAGGCGCGGCAGGTGCGCAATGACGAAGACGATTTCGGCTTCATCCGCAATTACCTGACGCCGGAGCTGGCCGACAAGCTCTCGCTGTTCGTCTACGAATCCGACCACGAAGGCGGCATACGTATCGCCGAGAAGGACATCCATGCGATACGCGAGGCGATACTCGCGCCGAAATTCAACTACGGCGCGCCGCGCGTTGCCGTGAGCGCGCTGCATGTGGACGGCAGCCTGGAGCTGGTACATGACCATCGCGGCGACGGTCGCGGGCTCGACCTGCCCCGCGCCGAGCGTGTGCTCGATTATGTCGCGCGCATCTGGCGGCGTCCGGTCAGCCTGCAGACCATCGGCGGCAGCGGCAATCCGCGCGTGGTGGCGAGCAAGCCGGCGCAGAAGGCCTGAGCGTCCTTCAGAACTCCAGCAGCAAGCTCAGGTCGGCCCGATAGCTGCCGACCGCGACGTCCTGCCCCGCCGGTATGCGCCCGTACAGCGGCACGACGATGGTCGTGGTCACGACCAGTGGCACGCGGAATGCGAACAGCTCGTGCGCATCGACCGGCTGCGCACGGGCGGGGTCGCGGTACAGACCGAACCGCAGTCTTTCGCCGGTCAGCAGGTCTTGCGCATGCAGCACCTGTCCCGCAGCGCCGACCACGCGAACCTTCAAGTCCAGCACTTCGCCCGGCGCCATCGGCGTGCACTGTATCGACAGGCTTCCCTGGATATCATGCGGCTGCGGCTGCTTCGGATCGTATTCCCCGAACACCAGCCGCGGGGCGACGACGGTCGTGCAGCTCATGCCGGCGGCAGGCGCGCCGACAATGCAGCACGGCAGCGCCGCCATGAGCGCCAGCCAGCGGCGCGCCGAGCGGTTCATGGTTTTTCTCCGGTTGTGCTGCAGACCACCTGGCCGAGGTGGGGTACGGCGCCCTTCTCCGGCGCATAGGCGACGCTGGCCTCGCACGCGCCTCCCGGCCAGGTCGCGCGTATCCGGTTTTCCGGCTGCAGGCCGGACAGGTAAAGCAGCCCTTCGCGACCGACCACGAACGGCTGCGCCGCGCTGCCGTCGGCCGTCACCAGCGTGACGACTGCCCCGGGCGGCACCGGCAGCGCGTTTTCCCGGGTCAGGTCGAGCGTGGCGCCCGAGGCCGGCCGGACCGGGATGTCGACCAGCACGCCGGACCGCCATGCCGGCACCGGATGCACCCGCAGCGTATCGATCTGCGCATCGAGCGGAACATCCAGCTGCTCGACCGAGACGCCGTTTTTCATGTACGGATACAGCCGCGGCAGCAGCGCGTAGCCGTCTGCATTGGTACGCGCCGCCAGCTGGTTGTCCACGTACACCCGGACATTCGCGAAGCCGGGCATCCGCACCAGCCCGAAACTGCCGTCGATTCTTCGTGTCATGAAGCCTTTGCCATCAAGCAGCGCAACACCGCCGGCGAGGCCGGCGCGCACGCTGGTCTGCCCGTCCGTTTCGCCCACTTCGAGGCGGCCGAAGCCGTACGAATTCTGTCCGTAGACCGACGCCTGCTGGGGTGCATTGCGGGCCGCCTGCAGGCGGTAGCCCCAGCCTTCACCGGGCTCCATGTTCTTCTGCAGGTTCACGACCTGCTGCGGGTCGCCTTGTGCGGGCTGCACATGAAATGCGCTGGCGTTGGTGCCGCGCCCGAGGGGCATGGCCCAGAAAAGGTTCAGCGAGGTATCGCTGCCATCCGCGCGGCTCTGGACCAGCGACACTCCGAAACTGCCCCAGCCGTACTGGCGCGAGCTGAAGCTGATGCTGGCAATCGATACCGGTTGCGCCGCCATCCGCTGCTGGCGTGTATACGACAGCCCGAGGCTGCCGAGGTCGCCGATCCGGTAGCCGTAGAACAGGCTGTCAAGGCGGCGCACCGCCTGCGCCGCATCGACGCCCGCTTGCCGGTAGTCCTTGCCGGCGATCTGCATACGAGCCGACAAACTGTGGCGCACCGTGCGGCGTTCAAGGCCGAGGCCCAGCTGTACGCCGGTACCGGCTTCGCCGTGGCTGAGTCCCAGCGCGATCGATCCGCTGCCGATGCCGGGCAAGGCAGCGGCGGCGCCCGCAAGCAGTCCGGCCGGTCCGTGCTGCTGCAGGCTGGCGCCGGCCTCGACGGTCAACTGGTCATTCAGGCCCTGTCGCCAGCTCGCAGAAGCGAAGGCATCGCCGTAATCGCTGCTGCTCAGGCCATAGTTCCGGCGCAATGCGCCGACCTCGAACGAAAAATCGGACAGCCCGGCCGCGAGCATCACCGAGCTTGCGTAATAGCGCTGGCTGATCAGCTGCTCCTGTCCGGACAGGTCCGTCACCTTCAGCAGCACCTCGCCATCGCCGGAAACCAGCGGCGGCGTGCTGATCGAGAACGGCCCCGGGGGCACGGCATTGCGGGCCAGCAGCACGTTGTTGACGTACAGGTCGATCGTCGACGGCAGCGCGGCCTGTCCCGAGAGCGTCGCGACCGGCACGGTGACGAGTCCCGGCTGGGTCTGGAAATTCGTGCTCCATTGCAGGCCCGCAAAGCGAACCGGCCGGCCCAGCGATGTCGGCGGTCGCGTGATCGCATCGCCGATGCGCAGCGATGCGGCACGGTCCGGATGGTCGATGGTGTAGCTGCTGCCGAGGCGAATCGAGTCGCGCAGGCCGGGCCGGTCGATCCGCAGGAAATCCGACAGCGCGACACCGCTGCCCACGGCCATGCCGATATCGGAATACAGCGTATGCCCGCTACCGACAGGCGTGTGCTCGATCATCAGGTCATAGTTGATGAACCCGCCAGCCGGGCGCGATGGCGCACCATGGAAAGTGGCCGGACGGCCCGCCAGCCGGGTCGCTGAAAACCGCGCAGGATCCAGCCGGATGTCGAGCGCCTGCGTTGTTTCGTTGAATGCTGCATTCGCCTCGCCCAGCGAAGCCAGCGCGACATAATCCGCATCATTGAAGCGGAACAGTGATCCGTCGGGAATGGCCACGTTGGCCGCGCGCAGCACGGCCGCGGGCAGCATCCAGTCACCGCCCTCCGATCGCAGCACGATCACCCCGTCGCCGACAGGCTGTGCATTCACGCTCAGCGCGACGACGAGCAGCTGCCGGGAGTGTGTCTCCGGTGCATTGGGTGCAATGGGTACGTTCGGTGCGTCTGGTACGTCCGGTGCGGCCATGGCCGGCCGGGCGAGCAGCGCGAGTGTCAGTGCCAGCCCCGCCAGGCCACACGACAACCGGACTCGACCCGGAACCGATGCGCGTTCACGGTGCCACCGGCGTTGCATGGAATTCCACCGGACCGCTACGGGTCGATGCCCTGACCAGAATTTTCCTGCCCGCCTCCACGCCGGCAGCCTGCAGCGACACGTCGCGCTGCTGACCCGGCAGCATGTAGACCGCGCCCGGATGCGCAGCCAGCACACGTTCGGGTGCTGCTTCGTCATGCAGTGTGAAGCCGGACCAGTGCGCGCTGCCATTGCCGGCATTCGCAAGCGTCAGGGTCAGTTGATTGTCCGGTTTCAGCCTGAGGGCGACCTCCAGCTTTTCCCGGGTCTCGACGGGCGGCTTCAGGAATACCGGAATGCTGACCCGCAGCGCCACCTGCAAACCCTTGAAATCCGGCGGCGGCGGCGGCGGGATTTCCTCGAGCAGCAAGCGATACGACAGTTCCCTGCCAGCGTCCGGCTTGCGCAATGCGCCGATCCGCACAAGCTGTACGGCACCGGCCTTCAGGTTGAATATCTGCGGCGTCGACAGCAGCTCGCGTGTCGGCCGCAACTGGTCCTTGCCGTCGGCTTGCGACCAGAGCATCGTCGAGAGCTGCACCGTCACCGGCGCGTTGCCGGTATTCTCGACGTGGATCACCGCGTTGGGAGCGGTGCCGGAAAGTTCGATCCGGACCGGGTTGACGGAAAACGAGCCTGCGACGCTGTGGCTCGGGAGGGCCGAGGCACACAGCAGCAGGCTCGCGAAAAGCATCCGGCAGGCGTGCTTCAGGATGACAGGCATGACTGCCGGATACATGGACGTCAGAACTCCACGGTAGCGGTCACGGTGTCCTGATAGCTGCCCGTCGACACATCCTGCGCGGCAGGAATCTTGCCGCAGATGTTGTACGTCGATGCTGCAATGCCCGTGGACGTGCCCGGCTCGAAGCGCTCGGTGCCCGTCCAGCCCCACGGATCCGTTTCGGTCGTGGTGCAAGCGGTATTGGCGACCACGCTCGCCGGCTTGTACAGGAAATAGCTGAGCATGTCGGTGTCAACGGTATGCTTCATCGCGCGCTCGCCCGGCGTGGCGCCCGGATGGAGGCCGCCGCTGAGCGAGATCACCGGCACCGAGCCTTTCACGCACGCCACGGTCACCGAGCCCGAAACATAGGTCGGCAACGCCTGCGCCGGGTTGTAGCTGCCGAAGCTGACCGGGCTGGTGTTGATCGTGCAGCTGGCGTTCACGGTGGCCGTGACGTTCAGGTCGGAAGTTGCCTGTGCCGCCATCGCGCCGGTCGTCAGGCTTGCCAGGCCGACCGAAACGGCCAGTGCTGCTTTGCTGATTGATTTCATCATCGGATCCTTTACGTAAACGAAGGGACGCCGATCTTAGTTTTGGGCAGGGCTTTTTCTGCCGTGATCGCTGCCGGCATTTTGGAAACCGGCTGCCAGCGCCTTAATTGAATGAAAAGCGTAGTGAGCCAACAACGACCGGGCGCGGTCTAAGCGAAATGAACGAGGCTGCTGCTGCCACCGGCCTTGGCTGTGCAAGAATTTCTGCGCCATGCACGACAAGCCATTTTCCAAAGAGCAAATCGTCAGCGTTACCCGCTGGACGCCGTCGCTGCTGAGCTTCACGACCACGCGGCCGCTCGAGCTCGACTATCTGCCCGGGCAGTACGCCAGGATTGCGCTGCCCGGCGACGGCAGGCTGATCTGGCGCGCCTTCTCTTTCGTGTCCGCACCGCATGAACCCCTGCTCGAATTCGTCGCCGTGCTGGTTCCCGGCGGCCTGTTCACGTCGCGGCTGCAGGATGTCCAGGCCGGCGACGCGATCCACATCGAGCATGAAAATTACGGCTTCCTCACCGCGGACCGGTTTGCCGACGGCGACGACCTGTGGATGCTGGCAACCGGCACCGGCATCGGGCCGTTCGTGTCCATGTTGCGCGATGCGGCGGCCGTGCAGTCTTTTCGGCGCATCATCCTGATCCACGGCGTGCGCCGTGACGACGAGATGGCCTACCGCGACGAGCTGCTCGGGAAGCAGGACAGCTGCGCAAGATCGGGTACGTCGCTCATGCTGCTGCACTGTGTCAGCCGGCCGGACGGCGAGGCGGCTGATGCGCTGCGGCTGGCCGGGCGCATCACGGACACATGGGATGCGGGTGTGCTGGAGGCCCGTGCGGGATGTCCGGTGACGGTCGAATCATC
>CAZTIF010000002.1:0-62515 GCA_964613635.1 uncultured Bifidobacterium sp.
ACCAGTCGGCCAGTCCGCCGACCAGGGCCGCTTCGGCGAAGGCGCGCACGAAGCCCCAAGACGCATGAACCGCCTCAAGCGAACGCGCAAGAGCAAACAGCGCGGCCATCGCCAGCAGCAGCGCCGTCGCCAGCCGGTGCAGGCGCAGCGGGGGCGCCATCAGGCACGCGGCCACCTGCCGGCCGTTCGGGGAATCATCTGCTTTCGATCAGGGCTGGCGCGCCGAGTTCGGCAAGGCCGGCGACCTGCGTCAGGCGCGAAACATGAAATAGACCGCGCCGAGCAGGCACAGCCCGGCCCACAGGAAGTCCAGCTTCAGCGGCTGTCCCATGTATAACACTGCAAACGGGACGAACACCGCGAGCGTGATCACCTCCTGCATGATCTTCAGCTGGCCAAGGGAGAAATGCTGGAAGCCGATGCGGTTGCCGGGAACCTGCAGCAGGTATTCGAAGAAGGCGATGCCCCAGCTGACCAGCACCGCGATCCACCAGGGCCGGTTGGACAGCTCGCGCAGGTGCGCGTACCACGCGAAGGTCATGAAGACGTTCGACAGCAGCAGCAGGCCGAAAAACCCCGCTGGACCGGATGGCATGGGCAGGTTCATGGTGTCAGCGCCGGGACCTCAGGTATTGCGGCGCGGGTAGCCCTCGGCAAGGATGCGCACCCACACCTTCTCTTTCTGTTCGTCCGACATGAACACCCAGTCGGCGACCTCGGCCACCGTGCGGCCGCAGCCGCGGCAGACATCGTCGAAAGTGGTCGAGCAGACGGCGACGCAGGGCGTGTCAGGGCGTTGTTGGCGTTCGTTCATGGGGTCAGCGGCGATCGGGGGACGCGGGCGCAGCGACCAGCGGCTGCCGGTCGACGGAAAAATTGCGGCCGGGTCGTGGGGCAACCCGGCCGCGAGGCAGTGAAACTGCGGTGAAAATTATACGTTCGGGCGCGCCGGCAAAAGGCAGGCGTCCTGGCTGGCGTCCACCTGCGCGGCTTCCTTCGCATTACGGACCTGCATCAACTCGGGCAGCGCGACATCGTTCTTCACCGCCGTCATCTCGGCGAGGATCGAGATCGCGATCTCGGACGGCGTCTTGCTGCCGATGAAGATGCCGATCGGGCCATGCAGCTTGTCGAGCTGCTCCGGCGTCAGGTCGAACTCCAGCAGGCGCTCGCGCCGCTTCTGGTCGTTCGAGCGCGAGCCGATCGCGCCGACATAGAAGGCCTCGGACTTCAGCGCTTCCATCAGCGCGAGGTCGTCAAGCTTCGGGTCATGCGTCAGCGCGACCACCGCCGAGCGGCTGTCGAGCTTCATTTCCATCACGAGGTCGTCCGGCATCGCATGCACCACCTGCACGCCCTCGACCTGCCAGCCGTCGCGATATTCTTCGCGCGGATCGCAGACGGTGACGGCGTAATCCATGCCGACGGCGATCTGCGCGAGGAAGCGCGACAGTTGGCCGGCGCCGATGATCAGCAGGCGCCAGCGCGGCCCGTGGATCGTCGTCAGCGCAGTCTCGGACACTTGCAGGCTCATGCCGGCCTTGGCCGGGCCCAGCGCCACGTCGCCGCTCTGCAGGTCGACGCGGCGCGCGACCAGCTCGCCCTGCGCCAGTCGCTGTATCAATTCGGGAATCAGGCTCTTTTCGGTCAGCGGCTCGATCGCCAGCTGTATGGTGCCGCCGCACGGCAGCCCGAAACGATGCGCCTCGTCGGCGGTGATGCCATAGGTGACGATCTCCGGCATCGTGCGCGTGATGCCGCTCTTGTGCGCGCGGTCGATCAGGTCATCCTCGATGCAGCCGCCGGACACCGAGCCGACCACGCGGCCGTCCTCGCAGATGCCCAGCGTCGCGCCTTCCGGCCGCGGGCTCGAGCCCCAGGTGCGGATCACGGTGACGAGTTCGCATTTCTTGCCCGCGGCGATCCAGTCGCTGCAGGTCTTCAGTACTTCCAGGTCGATGCTGTCCATCGCTTCTCTGTTACTTGATCGATGCTATTGCTTGCGTGCCTTGGCACACAGAAAAAATGCCCCCCCTTTTTGACGAGGGGGGGCACTTCAGACCATCAAGCGCTCAGTTGATTAAGCAGCTTTGATCGACTTGGCGAACGGCATCGAGCGCAGGCGCTTGCCGGTTGCCGTAGCGATTGCGTTGGCAACCGCCGGTCCGATCAGCGAGGTCGACGGTTCGCCCGTGCCGCCCGGCTTCTCGGTGCTCTCGACCAGAGTGATGTCCATTTCCGGGGTCTCGTTCAGGCGGAGAACGCGGAAGTCATGGAAGTTGCTCTGGTCAACGCGGCCGTTGGTCACGGTGATGTCGCTGTACAGCGCATGCGACAGGCCGTAGACGATACCGGACTCGAGCTGAGCGCGGACGATGCCCGGGTTCACCATGCGGCCGCAATCGCAAGCCACGGTGACCTTGTGCACCTTGATGTCGTTGCCCTTGACGGACACTTCAGCCACTTGCGCCATGTAGGTGCCGTAGCCTTCCATCAGCGCGACGCCCAGGGCGCGGCCCTTCGGCAGCTTCTTGCCCCAGCCTGCCTTCTCTGCAGCGATCTTCAGCACGTTGGCGAAGCGCGGCTCGTTGGCCAGCAGGTCGAGACGGTACTGGACCGGATCCTTGCCTGCTGCTGCTGCCAGCTCGTCCATGAAGCACTCGTTGGCGAAGCAGTTCATCGTGTGCGACACAGCGCGCAGGTAACCGATACGGAAACCGGTGTCGGCGATGATCAGGTCGTGCGAGGTGTTGGCGATCTCGTACGGAGCGACAGCCGCTTCGACCATGAACGGGTCCAGGGTCTTCTTCGGCAGGCCGAACAGCGCTTGCGTGATCGACTGCGAGTTCAGCTGGTGCTTGTAAGCGACCGGCTTGCCCGAAGCGTCCAGGCCAGCTTCAACGCGGTTGATCGACAGCGGACGATAGTAGTCGTTCTTCATGTCGTCTTCGCGCGACCACAGGATCTTGACCGGCTTGCCCGAAGCTTTCGCCACTTCAGCAGCCTGGACCGCGTAGTCGACGCAGACGCGACGACCGAAGCCGCCACCGAGGTAGGTGGTGGTGACGGTGACGTTCTCCGGCTTGAAGCCGATGACCGCTGCCGCCTGGCCTTGTGCGCCCTGCTGGAACTGCGTCGGGCCGATCAGTTCGCACTTGTCGCCGTCGATGCGGGCGATCATGTTCATCGGCTCGAGCGGCTGGTGAGCCACCAGGTTGGTACGGTACTCGGCCTTCAGGACTTTCTTCGCGCCCTTCAGTGCGCCGTTGGCATCGCCAACGTCCGGACGGATCTTGATCGCTTCGACGGTCTTGTCAGCGTTGGCGGTCGACTCCCAGAAGGTCTTCGACGACAGCGCTGCGCCCGGGCCCAGGTCCCACTCGACCTTCAGCGACTTGCGCGCCTTGTAAGCGTGCCAGTAGGTGTCAGCGACGACAGCCACGGCGCCGTTGGCAACGCCACCGCCGTTGGAGATCTTGTACACGCCGATCACGCCCGGCTGCTTCAGCACGGCGGAGTCATCGATGCTCTTCACGGTGCCGCCGATGACCGGGCACATCTCGATCGAAGCGTAGACCATGCCCGGCACTTTCGCGTCGATACCGAACTCGGCCTGGCCGTTGACCTTGATGGCTGCGTCCAGACGCGGGATCGACTTGCCGACCAGCTTGAACTGCGACGGATCCTTCAGCTTGACTTCCTTCGGGACCGGAACCGATGCAGCAGCAGCGGCCAGTTCGCCGTAGGTTGCCGACTTGCCGCCGCCGGAAACGATGCCGTTCTCGGCCTTCAGCGTGGAAGCGTCAACGCCCCACTTGTTGGCAGCAGCCTGGACCAGCATCATGCGCACTTGTGCGCCGCCGACACGCAGCTTTTCCCATGCGTCACGGATCGCGGTCGAGCCGCCGGTGATCTGCGCGCCCAGCAGGCCGTTCACGTAGGCCGGATCAGCCGGCGCGGTGGTGACCTTGACCTTGTTGATGTCGACAGCCAGCTCTTCGGCGATCAGCGCCGGCAGCGAGGTGTGGACGCCCTGACCCATCTCGGACATGTGCGAGATCAGGGTGACTTCGTTGTTGTCGGCAATGTGCACCCAGACGTTCGGAGTGTGCAGCGAGCCAGCGGCATTCGCTTCCTTGCCACCGAAGCCCGGAACGTACATGCCGAGCACGGCCACGCCGGCAGCAGCTGCCGACGATTTCAGGAATTCACGACGATTCGTTGTCATTTGTGTTATCTCCTCTACCTTAAGCCTTGCGCATTTCAGCGGCTGCATCCTTGATGGCAGCGCGGATGCGGTTGTAGGTGCCGCAACGGCACAGGTTGCCGCTCATTGCTGCGTCGATCTCTGCGTCGCTCGGGTTCTTGTTCTTTGCGAGCAGGGCCGATGCGCTCATCAGCTGGCCGGACTGGCAGTAGCCGCACTGCGGAACCTGGTGCTTGATCCAGGCCTTCTGCAGCGGATGCGAATTGTCTGCGGAGAGCGATTCGACGGTGGAGACGTTCTTGCCCGAGACAGCCGACACCGGCGTCTGGCACGAACGGATTGCGCTGCCGTTCAGGTGCACGGTGCACGCGCCGCATTGCGCAAGGCCGCAACCGAACTTGGTGCCGGTCAGGCCGATCTCATCGCGAATCACCCACAGCAGGGGGGTGTCCGGCTCGGCCTGGACGGAAACCGTCGAGCCGTTCAGATTGAAACTGATTGCCATGGTTTTACTCTCCTCTTTCTGGTTTCACTGCAAGTTAAGCCAATGATCGCTCATTAGTTTTTCTATCAACCCAGCATGTGCGCCATGCCGGGTCTTGTTGCGCCATCGTGCGGTCTTCTCGGGGGCAGCATCGGGGCGCGTTTTTTTACTCCCGCTTGTGTTTTTTCGCCGACTGAAAATTTGGCGCTCTCAGTCGTCGCACCTCACCGCCGTGTCTATATAACACCGTTATTTCGCAAAATCAAGAAACCGCATAAAGCAGGCGATTACCGAGACAACTCACTTGACCGTGCGCGCCAAATCGGTGCTGGGAACGGTTCGCATTCCGGCCCCGCAAGCAGGCCGGGATGCGCTTTACTTCACAAAATTTTCAAGGCCCAATCCGGTGCGCACCGCCGGTTGCTGCGGCGCACTCCAGGTCAGGTTTGCTGCACTGGCCGCGCGGGCGGCGTCACCGCCCTTGACGGCGTCGGCGATCGCCGCATCCACTTCCTTCAGCAACGCGGCGTTCTGCCCGATCGTGACGAAGCCGAGGTTGAATCCTACCGGCAATGCCAGGCCGGAGGCGCGCAGCGTCGTCTGCGGGTTCTCGGCGCGGAAAGCGTCGAACTTGTGCGCCTCGACCAGCGTGACATCGAAATCCCCGCGCACCATCGCGTCGAAAGGCTCATCGCGCGCATCGACGTGCGACACATTCTTCAGCAGCAAGCCCTGCTTGTAGGCCATCGCGATCAAGTCGCCGATCGACGCTGGCCGGTTGCCGATCCGGTACGGCTGTAGCGCATCCAGCGACTTGATCTCGCCCTGCACCTTCGGGCCCAGCACCGGCGTCACGCCGGCAAAATGGTAAGGCTGGCTGGCGAGCAGCTGCGCGCCCTTGACGGGGTTCGCGCGCTTCTCGTCAGGCAGGCCGTCCACCGGCGGCAGCGTCGTTTCCTCGCCGCCTGCCGGGCGCTCCAGCGACGACTGCACCAGCGGGAAGCCGCCGACCAGCTGGCAGACGCCCGAGGCCAGCAGCACGCTGGTCTTCAGCGACACCGGCACGCGGCTGCGGCGCTCCTTCTGGTACCACCGGATCTCGAGCGGCCGGTTCAGCCGCTTCGCGACGGCACGCGCGAGCTCGACGTCGAATCCGCTTTCCTTGCCATCCTTGATGGACGAGAAAGGCTGGTTGTCCTTGTTCAGGCAGACGGTGACGGGTTCGGCGGCAACGGCGCCGCCGGAGGCGACGAACAGCCCGGCCAGCAGCGCGGCGAGCGCGGTTTTCATAGTTTGCCGCCGCGGGTGCCGACGTAGGCCCACAGGATGCCGACCTCTTCTTCCGACAGGATGCCCTTCCACGGCGGCATCGCGCGCTTGCCGTTGGTCACCGAATTGAAGAAGCGGGCGCGGTCGTCCAGCGGGAAGCCGCGCAGGTCAAAGGCGTTATTGCCCCCCACCATTTCCGGGCCGTGGCAGCGCAGGCACAGCTGCTTGTACATCACGCGGCCCTTTTCTGTGCGCTCGGGCGTGAACTCGGCCGGCCGGCCATTGCCACCCCAGGGGTTGGCGTCATCCGCATGGGCCGGGCAAGCCAGCACGGCGGCCGACAGCATCAGGGTGGTCAACAGGGTGTGGGGGATCAGTTTTTTCATTGGTATCAAGTGTCTCTCTACAACGATGGCTTATTTACTGCGGGAACAGCGTTCTACTGCAAATCAGTTTCAAATGGAAAAACAGGCATTGACGAAAGCCGCGCCAATGCCTGTTTCCTTGTTGCCGGGTCAGTCAGCCTCGACTCAATCCGCCAGGGCGAAGGTCCACAGCGACGAACCGGTCGGCACGTTCTTCAGGCGCTCGTCGCCCGAGTACAGTGCGTACACGCCGCCGGTGCCGGAGGCCACGGTCACATACTGCTTGCCGTTCTTTTCCCAGGTGATCGGCATCGAGACGATGCCCGAACCGGTCTGGAACTGCCACAGCTTCTTGCCGGTCTGGTCGTCATACGCGACGAACTCGCCCGTCATTGCGCCGGTGAACACCAGGCCGCCCTTGGTCGCCATCACGCCGGCGAAGTACGGAATGGCCAGCGGCACGCTCCACTTCTCTTTTGCCGTCAGCGGATCCAGCGCCTTCAGGTAGCCGCGCGGCTGCTTCGGGTCATAGGCGAAGCCGGTGAAGTCCATGCCGATGTAGAACTGGCCGCGCTTCCACTCCTGCTCGACCAGGCGGTACGACATGCCGAAGTTGAGCGTGTTGGCGAACACGGTGCTGGTCTCGGGGTTGTACGCGACCGGGCTCCAGTTCTTGCCGCCCAGTGCCGACGGCCAGACCTCGTCGGCCTTTTCCATCACCAGCGACTTGCGATGGCGCGCCGTCATTTCCGAATCGATCGGACGGCCGGTCTTCAGGTCGATGCCCTTGGCCCAGTCGACGCGGTCGACGAACTTGTTCGCCGAGATCAGCTGGCCGCTGGTGCGGTCGAGCACATACAGGAAGCCGTTGCGGTCAGCGTGGATCAGCACGCGACGGGTCTTGCCGTCGACCTTCAGCTCGGCCAGCACGTTCTCGTTCACGCCGTCATAGTCGTACGCATCGTTCGGCGACCACTGGTAGTGCCAGATCAGCTCGCCCGTCTTCGGACGGATCGCCAGCACCGACGAAATGTACTTGTTGTCCATCGCGCCGCGGAACGCCGGGTTCCACGGGCCGCCGTTGCCGGTGCCCCAGTACACGAGGTCCAGCTCCGGATCGTACGAACCGGTGATCCAGGTCGAGCCGCCGCCGCGCTTGTAGGTGTCGCCCGGCCAGGTATCGCCGCCCGGCTCGCCCGGAGCGGCCGTGGTGAAGCGACGCCACAGCTTCTTGCCCGTCTTCAGGTCATAGCCGTCGATGAAGCCGCGGATGCCGTATTCGCCGCCCGAGATACCCGTGATGAGCACGCCATTCGCAACCACCGGAGCGACGGTCAGCGAGTAGCCCTGCTTGTAGTCTTCGACCACGGTCTTCCACAGCTGCTTGCCGGTCTTCATGTCCAGCGCAATGATCGACGCGTCGATCACGGTGCGGTAGATCACGCCGTCATGCGCCGCGACGCCGCGGTTGTGGTTGCCGCAGCAGACGGCGTTGTACACGTCTTCCGGCAGGTCCAGCGGGGTCTTCCACAGCTGCTTGCCGGTCAGCGCGTCCACGGCCAGCGTCGCGTTCACGGTCGGCAGGTACATCACGCCGTCGATCAGCAGCGGCTGCTGCGATTGCGGCTGGTTGGAATCGAGGCTCAGGTTCCAGACCGGCACCAACTTCTTGACGTTGTTGCGGTTGATCTGGTTCAGCTGCGAGAAACGCTGCTGGCCATAACCCATACCGTAGGTCGTCACGTTGCTGGGGGTCTTGGCATCACTGATCAGATCGGCCGCATTCGGGCCAATCGCGAAAGCCGGCGCGGCGACAGCCGCTGCCAGCGAAGCAGCCAGGGTGAATCCCAGCGCCTTGTTCCTCATCTTCATTTCGGTCTCCCTTGAATCTTCTTCTGAGCCCGCATCGACAGATCATCGAGCGAACCTTCGTACTCATCGGATGCTGTGGGGGTCATCCGATCAGCGCGCCGATTGTACATAAGCTTTCCCAAAAAAACCCATGCTGGCATTCAGGAAGAATCGAAAATTTCATTCCGTTCAACAAAGAACAAAGTGCCGCTTTTAAGAAAAAAAACGCGGCGTCCCCGCGCGGGCTGTGCGGGGCAGGCGACGGGCGGCGCCGGTGCCGTTCAGGCGATCACGGCTTCGTCGGTGCGGGTGTCGTTTTCGGTGTCGACCCAGCTGATGACGACCTTGTCTCCGGGCTTGCCTCCCTTGAAACGGAAAGAGAAATACGGATCGCGTGCGACCGATCCGCCGAAGTTCACGTGCAGCACCTGCCGGCCGTTGCAGGTGCCGCGCACGGTCTGGATGAAATGCGCGAGCACCAGCTTGCCCGCGCTGTCCCAGGTGAGGCGCGAGAGCATCACGTGCTTCATCAGGATGCGCACCTCGGTCCATTCGCCATTCTGTACTGCGCGCACGCGCATTGGCTCGCCCATGTCGATCCTCCTCAGCCCAGGCAGCCGCCGATCATCACGGTGATGTCGCGCAGCGTGTAATAAAACTTGCCCTGCGCGCGCGTCACCACGACCAGGTTCGAACTCTTCGCCACCTTGATACGCACCGAGAAGGAGGGGTCGGTGTCCGGCAGCACATTGAAGCCGACGCAGACCGGATACGGGTTCAGGTCGGCCAGCAGCGCAATGAAATCGGTGTCGGGGATGCGGCAGGTGACGGTCACGGGCACGTTGGTGCCGTTCTCCGCCAGCTCCGGCGCATCGATCACGATGTCACCGTCGGCCGCCTCCGACAGGCCGGCCACCTTGCCGCGCTCGGAGCGCGTCACGGTGCGCACTTCATTCGGCGTGGTGGTATCGCCCTTCATCGCGCGCACGAAGGCCTCGAGGCTGCGCGCGCTGTAGACCGCGCCGTTCCAGTCGGTGCCCCATGCGGTGGCGCCGAACACTTCGGCCGGCGTCAGCAAACCGCTGCCGAAGGCCAGTGCCAGTCCGGACGCGACGCGCATCGCGTCTCGCCTGCTCTTGTCCAATTGCTGTCTCCGCTATCTATGTTTTTGCATTGTGCCATCGACGCGCGGCGGTTGCCGGCAGGAGCACTTGGTGCCTCTGAAAAAACGTCGATGGCCAGGCGCGCCGCCGCAGACAGTACGACCTTTACGGCAAGGCGGCGCAACGACGCCAGCGGCGTTTTTTCAGAGGCACTAGTGCCGGCCGGTGTCGATGCCGCGTATCGCTCCCCAACTGCGGTCCTGCTCGGCGAGGTTGCCGTTGAGGCCGTTGACGGTCGACGGCAGCACCACCAGCGAGCCCGCGTTCACCGGGCATTCGCTGATGCAGTCCTTGCCGACGACATCCGGCTTGCCGTCGACGCGCAGCATGCCGTGGTCGGTGGTGTTGCCGTTCCGGTTGGGCATACGCGCCTGCACGTCGGCGATATTCCTGTCGCCGAGCGTGAAATCGGCCGGCACGATGTCGGCCAGGTTCAGCAGGAAGGCCGTCACCGCATACACCTCGTCGACCTTCAGGCTCTTCGGCGCGTCGAAGGGCATCGCACGGCGGATGTAGTCCCACAGTGTCGACACCGTCGCCAGCTTCATCATCGTGGTCTTGGAGTTCTCGCTGGCCGAGCCGAGCGCGGCGACGCGGCCGCGCTCGATGTCGGCGCGCGTGGTGCCGCCGACCAGCGGCGGGAATACCGCCGGCGACTCGGCGAACTCGCCATGGCAGGACACGCAGCGCGCGATCCAGATCTTCTCGCCCTGCGCGACACTGCCGGAACCGGCCGGCAGTCCCTTGAAGTCGGCGCGCACGTCGATGTCCCATGCGGCGATCTCGGACGGCGTGGCCGCACGGCCGATGCCGTCGAAACGCCCCGCATGCGCGGCCGGCCCCAGCGCCAGCGTCAGCGCAAGGAACAGCGCCGCCGGCTTACGAGATCTGCACATTCGCAACCTCCCCTGCCGCCGATACCTGCCACGACTGTATGGCGTTGTTGTGGTACACCGAGCGCGTGCCGCGCACCTTGCGCAGCTCGGCGATCTTCGGCTGCACATAGCCGGTCTCGTCGATCGCGCGCGACTGCAGGATGTAGGGCTTGCCGTCCCACTCCCAGTCGATGTTGAAGCGCGTCAGGCATTTCGGGAGCACCGGCGACTCCAGCCGCGCCGTCTTCCAGTGGCGTCCGCCGTCGACTGACACATCGACGCGCGCGATCTTGCCGCGGCCAGACCAGGCCAGCCCGGTGATGTTGTAGAAGCCCTTCTGCAGCAGCCGCTGCCCGCCCGACGGCGAGGTGATCACCGACTTGCACTCCTGGATGATTGCGTACTGCCGCTGCACGCCGTCCGGCATCAGGTCGACATACTGCGTCGATTCCTCGCGCGTGGCGTAGGGCGCGTCGCCGACCTCGAGCCGGCGCAGCCACTTGACCCAGCAGACGCCCTGCGCGCCCGGCACCACCAGCCGCAGCGGATAGCCGTTCTCGGGCCGCAGCATTTCGCCGTTCATGCCCCAGGCGACCAGCACGTCGTCGAGCGCGCGCTCGATCGGAATGCTGCGCGTCAGGCTGGCGCCGTCATTGCCTTCGGCGAGTATCCACTTTGCCTTGCTGCGGTCGATGCCGCAGTCCTCCAGCAGCAGCGACAGCGGCACGCCGGTGAACTCGCAGCAGGACAGCATGCCGTGCGTGTACTGCACCGACGGCACCGCCGGGCTGGCCCAGTCCATCGCGCTGTTCGCGCCGCACTCGATGAAATGCATGCGCGACACCGAAGGCAGCCGCAGCAGGTCGGCCATCGTGTAGACCTTCGGCGTGGCCACCAGCCCGTTGATCATCAGCCGGTGCGACGCCGGGTCGATGTCGTGCCAGCCCGCATGGTGCCGCTCGAAGTGCAGGCCGCTCGGCGTGATGATGCCGAACAGCCCCTGCAGCGGGGTGAAGGAAATGCTGCTCTCGCGCCGGCGCGTCAGGCCCGGCGACTCGCGCCGCTGCAGGTTGGCCTCGTGCTTCGACGGCAGCCCGTAGGGCAGGTGCGCGACCGGATGGCCCAGCCGCGTCGCCGGCGGCTGCGGCTGCAGGATCGCCATGTCGCCGTCCGGCGTCGGGTGGTCGGGCGCGGCCAGCGCGCTGCCGGCGGCCAGCGCCGCGCCGGCGGCAGCGAAGCTCTGCCGCAGGAAGTCGCGGCGCTGCGCATTCAGGCCGTGTTCGGCGATCTCGGCGGCGAGCGCGTCAGGCAGGAAGTTTTCGGGAGCCGGCTGCAACCGGCCGAGACTGCGCCGCGGCGGCATGGCCTTATTTCGCGGCGCAGGTCGCGCGCAGCAGCGTCTCGTCGATGCTGCCCGCCTCGGGCTTGTTCCACGGCCACGGGCCATGGTTCCAGTAGACCACGATGCCCTCGCCCATCTGCTCCTTGTGCCAGGAACGCAGCAGGTCGCGCACCATGCCCTTCTCGCAGTCGTATTCATTGCGGAACTTGACGGACTTGTAGGCCTTGCCGTCACGGTCCTGCGGCTGCGCGTAGTCGGCCACGTGCCACAGCTGCACCATGCCCGGCCCCGACTTCTCGGCGGTGCTGGTGTCGACGTACAGCTTGTAATCGGTCGACGACGAGTCGACGCGCGACCAGCCGGCAGCCTGTGCGCCGGCAGCCGCCACGCAGAGCGGCAAGACCAGCATGGACAGCAGGGATTTCTTCATAGGGGAATGTCTCCACGGATTATGCTTTGCAGGTCGATCGACCTTGTCGGATAGAGTATAGCAGCGCGAAATTTTGCGGGTAGAATCGGCGCAGGCGCAACGAGACGCGCCATCGGATTCCGACAGCCCGACGGCAGGAGACAGCAGATGAACTTGAGAAATATAACGATCGCCGCGTTGTTCGCGGCCGCGCCGGTGATGGCGGGCGGCGCCGCGCACGCGGCCGGCCCGGCCGACGCGCAGAAACTCTACACGCGCAGCGTCGCCGCCACCTGCGCGAACTGCCACGGCACCGACGGCCATGCGCAGGACGACGCGACCGTTCCCGGGCTGGCCGGCATGAGCGCCGACCACATCGCCGCGCAGATGCTGGCGTTCCGCAACGGCGAGCGCCAGGGCACGATCATGCACCAGATCGCGAAAGGGTTCAGCGAAGAGCAGACCCGCCTGCTGGCCGAGTATTTCGCTGCGCAGCAGCCCTGACGGAGAACACGATGGATCGCAGAACATTCCTGCAGGCGGGCGCGGCGTTCGCACTGGTTGGCGGCAGCTTTTCCGCGCGCGCGGCGCGCAACGCGAAGGTGGTGGTGATCGGCGGCGGCTACGGCGGCGCGACCGCGGCGAAGTACATCCGCCTGCTGTCGAACCAGCAGGTCGACGTCACGCTGGTCGAGCCCGACAAGCAGTTCATCTCCTGCCCGCTGTCCAACCTCGTGGTCGGCGGCAGCCGCCAGCTTGACGAGATCACCCGCCCGTACGCGGGCCTGGCGCGCAACCACGGCATCACGGTCGCGCATGACTGGGCGAACTCGATCGACCCGGTCGCGAAGACCGTGCAGCTGGCCGGCGGCAGCACGCTCAAGTACGACAAGCTGGTGCTGTCGCCCGGTATCGACTTCAACTTCGCCAGCATCGACGGCATGGCCGACGCGCACAAGGAAGGCCGGATCCTGCACGCGTGGAAGGCCGGCGCAGAGACTGTCGCACTGCGCCGCCAGCTCGAGGACATGCCGGACGGCGGCGTCTACGCGATCACCATCCCCGAGGCGCCGTTCCGCTGCCCGCCCGGGCCGTATGAGCGCGCCTGCCAGGTCGCCTGGTACTTCAAGCACTTCAAGCCGAGGAGCAAGGTGCTGGTGCTGGACGCGAACCAGGACGTGGTGTCCAAGCCGGGGCTGTTCAAGAAGGCCTGGGAAGAGCGCTACAAGGGCATCGTCGAATACCGCAACCAGCACAAGGCGATCGCGGTATCGGCGTCCGACGGGCTGGTCAAGTTCGACGTGCAGAGCGACGTGAAGGCCGACGTGATCAATGCGCTGCCGTCAATGCGGGCCAGCAAGATCGCGGTGCAGACCGGGCTGGCGAACATGGCCAACGGCCGCTGGTGCGGCGTCAACTACCGGACCTTCGAATCGGCGGTGGCAAAGGACATCTTCGTGATCGGCGACGCGATCCAGGTCGCGCAGCTGATGCCCAAGAGCGGTCACATGGCGAACAACCATGCGAAGGTCGCGGCTGCGGCAATCGTCGCACAGTTGAGCGGGATCGAACCCAACCCGCAACCGATGCTGACGAACACCTGCTACAGTTTCATCGACGACCGCAACGTGGTGCATGTCGCGAGCGTGCATGAATTCGTGGTCAACGAACAGACCTTCAAGGTCGTGCAGGGCGCGGGCGGCCTGAGCGCGGAACCGACCGAGCTCGAAGGCAGCTACGCGAACAGCTGGGCGCGCACCATCTGGGCGGACATGCTGGAGTAATCTTCATCGGGGGAGGCCGCGCGCCGGCTTCCCCTTTCATCATCACCCGCTGGCATTAAGGTTCGGTACATGAGCAAGCGCCCCGGCACCACCGCGATTGACTGGTACTTCGACTTCATCTCCCCGTACGCCTATCTTCAGTGGCAGCTGCTGCGCCGCGATGCGCCCGGCCTCGTGCTGCGCCCGCGGCCGGTGCTGTTCGCCGGCCTGCTCGCGCACTGGGAGCACAAGGGGCCGGTCGAGATACCGCCGAAGCGCGCATGGACCTATGCGCACTGCCTGTGGGTCGCGCGCCGGCATGACATACCGATGCGGCTGCCGGCCGCGCATCCGTTCAACCCGCTGCCGCTGCTGCGGCTGGCGATTGCGCTCGGCGCCGGTGACGAGGTCGTCGACCGCCTGTTCGCCTATGTCTGGCGCGACGGCCTGCTGCCCGACGACGAAGGCGCATGGCGCGCCCTGCTCGACGAATTCCTGGTCGAGCCGGCCGACATCCACGCCGACGCGATCAAACAGCAGCTGCACAAGAATTGCGAGGACGCGATCGCCGCCGGCGTGTTCGGCGTGCCGACCGCCGTGGTCGACGGCAATCTGTTCTGGGGCGTCGATGCGACCGACATGCTGCTGGCCTGCGTCAATGGCGATCCCTTTTTCAGCTCGACCGCTTATCGCAGCTCTTCATCGCTACCCGCGGCGCAGCACCGCCGTTAAGAGGACGGTGCGCCCATTCGGGGCACACCCGCAAACCCGAAACAAATCAATGGCTTGGGGAGTCAACCCCCCGGTAATCCACAGGCTTGTCCAGAGAAATTGTGGACAACCATTGCGGACAACTTCACCGGCCCGGGCTCAGGACAAGCGGAACACCGACACCGACTGCGCCAGCTGCGCCGCCTGATCCTCCAGGCTGGCGGCGGCGGCGGCCGCTTCCTCGACCAGCGCGGCGTTCTGCTGCGTGACCTGATCCATCTGCGTGACGGCCTGGTTCACCTGCGAGATGCCGGCGCTCTGTTCGTGGCTGGCGGCGCTGATCTCGGACATGATGTCGGTGACACGGCCGACCGAGCGCAGGATCTCGTCCATCGTCGCGGTTGCTTCGGCCACCTGCCGGTTGCCGGCGTCCACCTTGCCGACCGAGTCATTGATCAGGCTCTTGATTTCCTTCGCCGCGCCGGCGCTGCGCTGCGCGAGGCTGCGCACTTCCGAGGCGACCACCGCAAAACCGCGTCCCTGTTCGCCGGCGCGCGCCGCTTCCACGGCCGCATTCAGCGCAAGGATATTGGTCTGGAACGCGATGCCATCGATCAGGCCGATGATCTCGACGATCTTCTTCGCCGATCCGCTGATCTCGCCCATCGTCGCGCCGACATGTGCGACCGCTTCGGTGCCGCGGCGCGCGACTTCGGACGCGGTATTCGCGAGCTGGTTGCCCTGCCCGGCATTGTCGGCGTTCTGCCGCACCGTCGATGAAAACTGCTCCATGCTGGCAGCCGTCTCCTCGAGACTGGACGCCTGGGATTCGGTGCGCGCCGACAGGTCCATGTTGCCCTGCGCGATCTCGCGGCTGCCGATGTGAATGGATTGCACGTTGGCGCGCACGTCGCCGACCACCGCAACCAGGTTCGCATTCATCTGCTGCAGCGCGCGCAACAGCTGGCCGGTATCGTCGCTGCGGTCGACCTTGAACTTGGTCGACAGGTCGCCGCCGGCAATCGAGCGTGCCACGCGCGTGGCCAGCTGCAACGGCGCGACGATCGCCGAATGCAGCCCGGCCCACGCAAAGACCAGCAGCGCGAGCGCGCCGATTTCGCCGGCAAGCATCCAGCCGCGCCCGATCTCGAACGCCGAGCCGGCTGCCAGCGCCACCAACAGCAATACCGGGGTGCCGAGCCCGATCGCCAGCTGCAAGGTCAGCGACATGCTGCGCAGCGACTGCAGCCAGGCTGCCGGCCCGGTGCGCACGACCGCGCCGTCGCGTATCGCCAGACCACGCGCGGTGCCCTGGCGGAAGCGGCGGTAGGCCGCATCGGCGGCTGCCACCTGCTCGCGCGAAGGCTTGCTGCGCACCGACATGTAGCCGACCGGCTGGCCGCGCTCGATGATCGGGGTCACATTCGCGACGACCCAGTAATAGTCGCCGTTCTTGCAGCGATTCTTCACCATGCCGGTCCACGGTACCCCGGCCTTCAGCGAACGCCAGAGGTCGGCGAAGGCTTCGGACGGCATGTCGGGATGACGCACGATGTTGTGCGCGGATCCCATCAGCTCATCCTCGGTGAAGCCGCTGACCTCGATGAAGTACGGGTTGATGTAGGTGATCCGGCCCTTCAGGTCGGTCTTGGAAACAATGGACTTCTGGTCGCTCAGCTCGACCTCTTTGTCGCTAACGGGAAGGTTTGATCGCATGGCCAGTGATTGTTTTTGTTAAAACGCCGAGACATCCGGAAGTCTGGCCATCCTCCCCGAAAACCCGCCGTCGGCAGGCGCGGAACAGGGGCAGCATTTCGCGCCAACTCTTGCGATCGGGCGTACCGTCCGCGGCTTCACAGGGCGGACACAAAGTTCCGCTAAGTTGAAGGTCTTTATTCAAGACCGTTATTTCCATGAATACGGACACCTCCGTCATCGCGGCGCGCGCAAAACGAATGCCCGCATCCCGGGGCAAGACGCTGCCCCTGCGCCGCGGGCTGCGGTTGTGGCTGGCATTGGCCGTCCTCGCCATCATGGCCGGCGTCTGGCTGGTGCGCAGCCACTGGAACGCCGACCTGCTGCTGCTGCAGCACCTGCACCCGACGCTGCCCGCCGGTTTCTGGCTGGCCATCACCCTCCAGGGCGACGGCTGGGTGATGTTCGCGCTCGTGTCCGCGCTCGACAGCGGCCGGCGCACGATGATCGCGGTCTACTTGCGCTGCGCGCTGCTGATGGCGCTGGTGACGCCGCTGGCAAAGGGCCTGCTGGCCGTCCCCCGTCCGGCGGCGTCGCTGCCGGCGGGCTCGCTGCACATCATCGGTCCCCAGCTGCTGGGCTCGAACTCCTTCCCCTCCGGCCACGCGCTGACCGCCGGCGGCTGCGCGGTGATCCTGTGCATGCTGCTGCCGCGCTCCGGCCGCCCGGCGCGGACGGACTGGCTGCTGCGCGGCGCGATCGGCCTCAACCTGGCACTGGTCGCCTATTCACGCACGGCGGTCGGTGCGCACTGGCCCGCCGACGTGCTGCTCGGCTTCGGTCTCGGCATACTGGTCGCGCTGTTCGCGCTGTGGACCGAACACATGGCGCCGTGGGCGGAGCGGCTGCAGACGCGCGCGGGCAGCGCCGTCATCGTCCTGCTGCAGCTGGCGGCGGCGGTGGCGATCTTCCGGCTCGGCGCCGACGGCCGGGCCGCTCCCGTCGTCGCGACGGCGCTGGGCGTGGGCGCCTTGCTGCTGTGCTGGCGCTCGCTCAGGAATTTCCCGGGGCCGGCGCTGCGCCAGTACCATGCCGGATAATCCGCCCGCGCGCCACGGGCTGCGCGAGGCCGGCTTTGCGCTGTTGTTGCTGCTGCCGCTGTTGTGGGGGCTGTGGCAGGCGCCGCTGTTCGACGTCGACGAGGGCGCGTTCGCCGAGGCCACGCGCGAGATGCTCGCCGGCGGCGACTACCTTCACACCACGCTGAACGGCGAGCCGCGCTTCGACAAGCCGATCGGCGTGTACTGGCTGCAGGCGGCGTCGGTCGCCGCCTTCGGTCTGAACGAGTTCGCGCTGCGGCTGCCGTCGGCGCTCAGCATCTGGGTGATGGCGCTGGCGCTGTGCGTATTCATTGCGCCGCGCTACGGCCGCAGCACCGCGATGTTCGCCGGCCTGCTGCTGGTCAGCAGCATCGGCATCGTCTCCATCGGCCGCGCGGCTACGGCCGACGGCCTGCTCAACCTGCTGCTCGCGCTCGCGGGCATGGACCTGTGGCGCTTCCTCGAGTCCGGCGACAATCGCGCCGCATTGCGGCGGGTCTTCCTGTGGGTCGGCCTCGGGCTGCTGGTCAAGGGCCCGGTGGCCGTGCTGGTGCCGGGCGCCGCCGGACTGCTCTGGTGCGCCGCATCGGGACGCTGGCAGCTGGCGCGCATCGCGCTGAGCGACTGGCGCGGATGGGCGATCCTGATCGCGGTCGCGCTGCCGTGGTATGCGTACGCATGGGACCGCCATGGCATGGACTTCATCCATGGCTTCATCATGAAGCACAACCTCGGCCGCTATGGCGGCACGATGGAGAACCACGGCGGCAGCCTGCTCTATTACGTCGCCATGGTGCCGCTGCTGACGCTGCCATGGACGCCGCTGCTGGCCTGCGTGCTGCGCCGGCTGCGCGAAGGCTGGCGCACCGACCCGCTGTTCCGCTACCTCGCCGGCTGGGCCGGATTCGTGTTCGTGTTCTTCACGTTTTCGGCGACCAAGCTGCCGCACTACGTGCTGTACGGATCGGCGCCGGCCGTGCTGCTGTGCGCCCGCTGCGCAGCCGACGCCGGCGCGCGAATGCAGCGCTGGCTGGTCGCCACCTTCGCGCTTGCCGTGGCGCTGCTGCTCGCGCTGCCGCTGCTGCTGCTGCATCATGCGCCCGCGCTCGCCCATCCGGTGTTCGGGCCGCTGGCGCGCGCGGCCGCCATGCCGTATCCGATGCTGGCCGGGGCCGTGTTGCTGCTGGCCGCCGCGTTCGCATCACGCTGGCTGCGCGCCGGCTTCGCCGCGCGCTACGGCGCGCTGCTGCTGCTGTTTGCGCTGTGGTTCGTGCAGGCTGTCATCCCGTGGTGGGCCGACACCTTGCAAGGGCCGGTCCGGGAGGCGGGACTGAAGGCGAGGCAGCTCGGCGAGGCGGCCGTGCAATGGAAGCTGCACCGGCCCAGCGTCGCCGTCTATCAGCAGGCACCCGCGCCCCGCCGCGCGCCGCAGCCGGGCGAGCTTGCGCTAGTCACGCTCGGCAAGGGCCTGCCGCCGGGAGAGTTCGAGATCGTCAGCGAACGCGGCGGCATCGCGCTGGTGCGGCGTCGCGACGCGCCGACCGCTGCGGACGCCCCGCCGCCCTGACCCGCGCGGCCGGCCGCGGCATCCTCGCCAGAAACGCACTACAATCCAGACCGAAAATACAGCGGCGATCCGCCGGGAAGCGGATACGCACGCGATGGCATACGGGTTGGCCAACCAAAAAAAGACCGATTGCTCCCGTTGAAGCAGTGGACCCCCTTCCTGCCGGCAGCGCCGGGCCTGATGCCCGCCGCGCTTGCCGGCCTGTCGCTCTTGCCCCCGCTGGCGCTTGCCTTCGACGGAACGCGCCTGCTGCAGGTGCTCGCGCTGACGGCATCGGCCTGGCTGTGGCTGGCCTGGCCACTGCACGGCGGCCGCGCGCGCGCCTTGCAGGCGCTCGCAGCCGGCGCGATGGCCGGCGCCTTTCTGGCCGACGCCTCCGTGCGCAGCTTCATCCTGCGCACCTGGGGCGCGCTGCCGGACAGCACGATGGTCGTCACCGCGCTGGCGAACACCAGCGACGGCGAAGCGGCGGAATTTCTGCTGGCCTACTGGCCCGGGCTGCTGCAACAGGGCGCGCTGCTGCTGCTCTCGCTGGCGCTGCTTGGCGTGCTGCTGCGCCGCTGGTGGGCGGTGTCGGCGGCGCAGGCGCATCCATCGCCGTGGCGCCGTGCAGCCTTCGTCCTGCTGCTGCTCTTGCTGCTGGCGGCGCTGTCGATCAAGCCCTGGCGCAAATACCATCCCGTCGTGTTCTGGCCGCTGTGGGCAGAGCAGGTTGCGGACACGCGCGCGCAATGGGAAAGCGCGCACCTGCAGCGGGCCGAACTGAAGCAGCGCGCCGCCGCGCAGGCGCCGGCGCTCGCGCCTGCCAGCCCGGACACGCTGGTGCTGGTGATGAGCGACAGCATCAACCGCGCGCACCTGTCGCTGTACGGCTACCCCCGGCAGACCACCCCGCAGCTCGCGCAGAGGCTGCAACAGCGCTCCGGCGACTTCAAGGTGTTCCGCCATCCGTGGTCGGCAGACGCGTCCACCGTCACCGCGCTGGCCAACTTCTTCCATTTCGGCGAGCCGTCCAGCCCGTCACGCAACCATTTTCTGGCACTGGCCGCGGCGGCTGGCTACCAGACCTGGTGGATCAGCAACCATGACGATCTTGCGATCCATCGCCAGCACGCGCAGCTCGCCGACCGGCAAAGCATGCTCAACAACGTGCCCGGGCGCTCGGCCGCGTCACTGGACCACACCGTGCTGCCCGAACTCGAGCGCGCACTGCGCTCCGGCCCCGGTCGCAAGCTGATCGTGGTTCACCTGCTGGGCGCGCATCCGCACTACCGGCTCAGGCATCCGCCCGGCGAGGCGTCGTTCCGTGATGTGCGTGACATGGTGTACCGGCAGCTCGAAGCCGGCGGCCGCTCGGCGCGGACGCGCGAGCTGCGCAACGACTACGACTCGGCGATCCGCTACCACGACAGCGTCATCGACCGCACGCTGGAGCTCACGCGCACGCTGGGCGGGCGCGCCGGCTGGATCTTCCTGTCCGACCACGGGCAGGAGGTCGGCAGCGTCAGTGACCACGCCGGCCACAGCGCGTCGTCCGCGGACGGATACCGGATTCCGCTGCTGGCATGGGGTGAGGCGGCGCGCGGCGTGCCGGACGAGCAGGCACGGCTGCCGATACGCGCCGACTGGCTCGGCCACAGCCTGACGCGGCTCATGGGCATACACTGGCCGGGCTATCGTCCCGAACGCGACTTCCTGCACCCCGGCTACCGCTGGACGCCGCCGCGCCATCCGGTGCGCATCGACTACCTGTCGTGAAGGCGCGGTGCTGGCGCCGCCGGCAGGATCCACCACAGCGAATAGGCCAGCGGCCGGTCGGCCACCACCGCCGAGCGCAGGCTGCCGGCAGCCTGCGCGCCGGGGAAGGCGGCCTGCACTGCAGCGGCCGGCGCGGCCGTCACCAGCAATACCGGGAACGCCGGCACGGACGGCAGCGGGAAACGCTGCTCGAAATGATTGTCCGGCACCGGGCCGCGCTGCCATCCGAGCGCAGCGCCGGCCGGCAAGGCGAGCGTGGCCTGCAGCTGCGCCAGCACCGCGCGATTGTCCGAGGCGACCCGCAGGCCGAACCCGGCCACCGGCGGCCGCGTCGCGACCTCGCGCACCTGTTCGCCGATGCCGGGCCAGTTGCGGGTCGCCCAGAACGGATCGGTGCGCACCCGGTGCGGCAGGCCGAACGGTTCCCTCACCAGCGCGCCAAAGTGGTACAGCAGCAGCGCCAGCAGCAGATTGATGCCGAAGGACGCCGCCAGCCACGCGCGCGGCCGCTGCAGCAGCAGGCTCATCGCGGCCAGGCTGATCGCAACCATCGCCGGCGCGGCCCAGTTCGCATTCGCGCGCGACAGCAGCGCCTGCAGCATGATCACCGCGAGGAAGGGCAGCCCCAGCGCCAGCAGGAACCAGCCATCGGCCTGGTCGCGCCAGCGGCGCGCTGCCAGCCACGCGATGAACGCGCCGAACAGCACCGGGCCGCCCACGCCGAACTGGGCCAGCAGGAACTCGAGCATCGCACGCAGGTTCATCGAATAGCCGCCGTGTTCCGAGATCTCCGCCGTATGCGCAAAGGTCGGCATCCCATGGCCGAGGTTCCACCACAGGTTGGGCGCGAACACCGCGCCGGCGAGCGCGGCGGCCAGCCACGGCCAGGGACTGCGCCACCAGTGCCGCCACTGCGGATGCAGCAGCGCCAGCGCGGCCGACAGCGCGAAGATGCCGGCCGAATATTTCGACAGCAGCGCCAGCCCGCCGAACAGGCCGGCGGCCAGCCACGCGCCGCGCTGGCCGTCGAGCGCGATGCGCAGGCACAGCGCCGCGGCGATCCAGAACAGCAGCAACAGGCCGTCGGTGGTGGCGGCGACGCCATAGAACGCCGACATCGGCAGCGTCGCGAATGCCAGCGCGGCCGCGCACGCCTGCCACGGCGTGAACGACAACCGGCGCGCCAGCGCGTACATCAGGAAGGTGGACAGCGGGAAGGCCAGCACCGGCACCATCCGCACACAGCCGGCCGATTCGCCGCAGGCCGCGCGCGCCCCGCCGATGGCCCACGCAATCATCGGCGGCTTGGTCCAGTAGCCCAGGTCCGGGGACTTCGACCACGCGACGTAGTAGGCCTCATCGATCGACAGCGGCACACCGGCAGCGACCCAGGCGCGCCAGACCGCGAGCAGCGCGACGGCCAGCGCCAGCGCGAACCACACGGCGCGGGACGGCGCACGCTGATCGACGGCCGCCATCAGTTCACCTCCTGCGTCGATGCCGGGCGCGCGTGATGCCAGCCCTCGGCCGGCGCCGGCGTCGACTCGTCGCGCAGGAAATAGGAACGCGCGCCGCCCGACTCGAACAGCACGCGCGACAGCACTTCGGCCAGCACGCCCGAGGTGATCATCTGCACCGCAGCGACCACCAGGAAGAAACCGACGAACAGCAGCGGGCGCGTGCCGACCGACTCGCCGAGCAGCTTGAGCACCAGCAGGTAGGACAGGATCAGCGTGCCGAGCGCGCCCAGCGCAATGCCGATGCCGCCGAAGAAATGGCCCGGACGGCTGCGGAAGCGCATGAAGAAATACACGAATACCAGATCGAGCAGCACGCGGAAGGTGCGCGAGATGCCGTACTTGGATTCGCCATGCACGCGCGGATGGTGCAGCACCACCTCCTGCGCGATGCGGCGCGGCTGCGTAACGGTCGACAGCCAGGCCGGGATGAAGCGGTGCATCTCGCCGTACAGCCTGAGCTTCTTCAATGCCGGCGCGCGGAACACCTTCAGGCTGCAGCCGTAGTCGCGCAGCTGCACGCCGGTCAGCCGGGCGATCAGCCGGTTCGCGATGCGCGAAGGTATCTTACGCAGCCAGAGCCCGTCCTTGCGGTCGCGCCGCCAGCCGGCGACCAGGTCGAGGTCCTCGTGCAGCAATCGCGCGACCATCCGCGGTATGTCGACCGGGTCGTTCTGCAGGTCGCCGTCGAGCGTGGCGATCACGTCGCCGCGCGCGGCATCGATGCCGGCCTGCATCGCCGCGGTCTGCTTGAAGTTGCGCGCCAGCGCGAGCGCACGCACGTGCGCGCCGCGCTGCGCGGACTCGCGCCGGATCGCCTCCAGCGTGTCGTCACCGCTGCCGTCATCGACCAGCACCAGCTCCCACGGATGCGGATAGTCGCCCAGCACTTCATGCACGCGCGCGACCAGCGGCGCGACATTGTCGACCTCGTTGTACATCGGGACCACCAGCGACAGCGAGTGCGCCGGGACGTGATTCATCTGCATGTCAAAAGGATTCATGGTTCTGGTAGGGAGTTGCGGTTTTCGCCGTCCGCCGGCGGAGATCGGTTGGCGCGGGAAGAAGGCAAGGCCAGCGCGAGGCCGGCGGCCGCCAGCGCGGTGGCCAGCGTCAGCAGGTGGAGCGAGAACGCCGCCTTCAGTCCGTCGCTCCAGACGACGCCCGCGACCGACAGCGCGGCGGCCACGCCGGCCTCGTAGCTGCCGATCGCGGCCACGCCCTGCACCGGCAGCACCGCAGCGAGCTCGCCGCCGACCGCACCGGCGACGCCGGCCTCGAGCGGGGACGCGAGCGGGGACACGAATAGCAGCGCGAGCACTTGCGACAGCACGGCCAGCTTCACGCACCAGTTCGCCAGCGTCCACAGCCAGCCGATGCGCGCATGGTTCGCCGATTCCGCCAGCGCTGCGCGGGCGGCGTCGAACCGGCCCGGCGCGACCCGCGCCAGCAGCCACTGCGCCACCGGCGGCAGCAGCGCGCCGCCAGTCGCCAGCGCCGCCACGCCGGCCGCGCGCAGCGCCGGCGACAGGCGCGGCCAGCACAGCACGGCCAGCGCCGCAAGGATCACCGCGTCCTGCAAGCGCAGCCACAGCAGCGATCCGGCCGCGCGCGCCAGCGGCAAGCCGAAGCGACGGTTCAGCAGCAGCGGGAAGCTCAGTTCGCCGGCGCGCATCGGCAGCAGGTTCACCAGCGCGTTGTGGGTAAGCACCAGCCGCAGGCAATCACCGAAGCGGCCGCGCGTCACCTCGCCGAACTCGTGATAGACGCGCAGCGCGCGCAGCAGGTAAGTCGCCGCCAGCCCGGAGACCAGCAACAGCAGCGCCGGCGCCGGCAGCGCCGCCAGCGCGGCCGCCACGTCCGCGCCGCTGCCGGACCAGACCAGCCAGCCAGCGAAGGCCAGCGACAGCGTGGCCATGACCACATATTTCATGCGCGACTTCAATTTATCCGGGGCGGGCGCGCTCGCGGTGGCGGCCGTAAAGTTTCTGACAACGAACGGTAACATTGAATCATTACAATGAAATGATGCTTATCCGTTCTATATTTTTGTGCGATCGTGGCCGCCGCGCCTGCGTCATCCGGCCGTCATGAACCCCATCAAAAGAATCGCAGACGCCGTGCCGTGGCCCGTACGCGCCGACCTGCTTGCGCTGGCCGCCTGCATCGCGCTGTTCCAGGCCTTCCCGCAGCTCGACCTGACGGTGTCCGCGCTGCTGCATGATCCGGCCGAAGGCTTCCGCTGGGCGCATGCGCCGCTGGTCAGCCTGTCCTACGCGGCATTCAAGGCGCGCCACATCGGCTATGTCGCGATCGCGCTGGCGCTTTACCTGGCAGCGACGCAGTTCACGCGCGCGCCGGCGGGCCGCCGCCGCGGTGCGGCTTTCATGCTGGCGCTGGCCATCGTCGGGCCGGTGCTGGTCGTGAACGTCGGCCTGAAAGACCAGTGGGGACGCGCGCGCCCGGCCTCGGTGGAGCAGTTCGGTGGCGACCGCCTGTACACGCCACCGCTGCAGCCGGCCCGCCAATGCAACGTGAACTGTTCCTTCGTCAGCGGCCATGCGTCGGCGGCGTTCGCGCTGCTGCTCGGTCCGTACTGGCTGACCCGACGCCGCCGCTGGCTGGTGGCCGGCATCCTGGCAGGCGCTGCAGTCGGGCTGGGCCGCATGCTGCAGGGCGCGCACTTCCTGTCCGACGTGGTGTTCGCCTTCTGGGCGATCTACCTGAGCGGGGAAGCGCTTGCCTGGCTGATGCTCGACCGGCGCGATGTGGTTTCGCTGGTCGGTGCGACCGGGGGAGAGGCATGACAGCGCCGCCCGTGATCGTCACCGGCGCGGCCGGCTTCATCGGCATGCATTGCGCGGCGGCGCTGCTGGCGCAAGGCCATGACGTGGTCGGCATCGACAACCTGAATGACTATTACGACCGCCGCATCAAGCAGGCGCGGCTGGCGCAGCTGGCGTCCCACCCGGGCTTCTGCTTCATCGAGGCCGACATCGCCGACCGTGACCGGTTGGCCGGCCTGTTCGCGCGTCTGCGGCCGCGGCGCGTGCTGCACCTCGCCGCACAGGCAGGCGTGCGGCACTCGCTGAAGAACCCGCACGCCTACGTGCAGAGCAATCTGGTCGGCTTCGTCAACCTGCTCGAGGCCTGCCGGCAGCATGCCGTCGAACACCTCGTCTATGCCAGTTCGTCCAGCGTCTACGGCGCAAGCGACAAGACGCCCTTCTCCGTCGCCGACCCGACCGACCAGCCGCTCAGCCTGTACGCGGCGACCAAGAAATCCAACGAGCTGATGGCCTACAGCTACAGCCACCTGTTCGGGCTGCCCGTCACCGGCCTGCGCTACTTCACCGTCTACGGGCCCTGGGGACGGCCGGACATGTCGCCCTGGCTGTTCACCAGCGCGATCCTCGAGGGACGGCCGATCGATGTCTTCAACCACGGCCGCATGCAGCGCGATTTCACCTACATCGACGACATCGTCGAAGGCACGCTGCGCGTGCTGGCGCGCGCGCCCGCGCCGGGCATCGGCGGCGAGCCGCCCTGCCGGCTGTACAACATCGGCAATCACCAGCCGGTGGAACTGATGGAGTTCATCGGCACGCTGGAGCGCAGGCTCGGCATCGAGGCAAGGAAAAACTTCCTGCCGATGCAGCCCGGCGACGTGCCCGCAACCTGCGCCGATACCGACGACCTGCGGCGCGACGTCGGCTTTGCGCCCTCGACGCCGCTGGCCGAGGGACTGCGGCGCTGGGCCGACTGGTACCTCGACTTCGTTCCCGCGCTGCGCGAACGCGCAGCGTAGCGGCCCGAGAGCCTCTGACAGCGTCAGAACAGGCTCTTCAGCATGTCCTTGCCCTTGTCGAGCAGGTTCTTGTCCTTCTTCTTCGGCGCGGTGTCGGTCGGCGCGGCGCCGGCCGCCTCGGCCTTGTCGCGCGCCGCCTCGTGACGCGCAATGTCGGGCGACTGCGCCCGGCAGATCTGCGAGTACTCCGACTGCATCATCGCGGTGTAGGAACGTCCGGCGCAATGCGCCGCCGCGATCTCCTTGGCCTGGGCCGGGCAATGATCATTGAGGAAGTTCCAGTTCCTGGTGTCGACGGCGCGCTGGCAGGCGCTGCGCGTGACGCCGGCCAGGTCGATGCCGCAGGCCTTGCTCACCTCGTCCGGCCGCTGGATGTTGCGGATCTGGTATTTCGCCGGATCGCGCGACTCCTCCGCAACCGTCTTCACCCTCGCGCAAAACTGCGGCTTGAGCTCCTTGCACAGCGCATCCTTGCCGAGGAATGACGGCTCGTGCATGGACTCGACCATCTCGCCGCACATTTTCTTCATCTCGGCGGTCACTCCGGCAGTGGGATCCTCGACCTTGCAGGCGCCGACCTTCTTCATCGTCATGGCCTGCCGCATCACCTGCTTGCCCTTGCGGTTCTCGATCGTGACGGTGGCGTCGCTCTTGAAGTGGTCGGGGCCCAGGTGCTCCTGCACGCCTTCCATCGTCGTCGTCTCGCCGTTCTTCACGCAGACGGTCTTGAAGCGGCTCTTGTTGCCCGAGGTCTTCAGGTCGGTCTTGCAGTTGGAATCGTCATCCGGCTTCATCATCTGTTCGCCGGCATTCTTGCTCTTCGGCGAACAGACCTTGTTGTTCATCACCGGCATCAGCGGGCCATTGTCCTCACCCACGCTCATGCTCATTTCCCACAGCTCGCCATCCTGCTGCGCATGCAAGGCGCCGCAAGCCACCGACAGCAGCAGCGCCACGCAAAGTTTCAACACGGGGTTCAACATGGGACTATCCTCCATTGTCCTGATGCGATAGTGAATCCTTGAACATGATCAGAAGATCGTGATGCCGAGTACCGACTGTATACTCGGCGATAGCATGATGGCAACCAATTACAGACAAAAAATATAATCTTCTGGCGAATGGCCCGATCGGAAATTTCCGCGGTGAAACCGATGCCCTCCTTTCTTGCGCGCCTGCTGGCCGCGATGCTGCTGGCGACAGCCTGCACCGAAGCAGGCGCAGCCGAGCCGTTCACGGTGGAGGCAAGGGCCTACTTCGTCGAAATCAACGGGCAGCCGCGCTGGCAGCGCGATGCGGACACGCCGCTGCCGCCGGCCAGCCTGACGAAGCTGATGACCGCCTTGCTGCTGCTCGAGGACGGCGACCTCGGCCGCACCGTCACCGTCAGCGCGGCCGCAGCGCGACAGCTTGGCACCCGGATCGGGCTGCGCGCGGGCGAACGCTACCAGGCTGCCGACCTGCTCGCCGCCGCGCTGGTCGCCTCGGCCAACGATGCGTGCGCGGCGCTCGCGGACGGCGGCAGCCCGCCCGCCTTCGTGCAGCGGATGAACCGGCGCGCGGCAGCGCTCGGGCTCAAGCGCACGCGCTTTCGCAATGCCTGCGGCTTCGATGCGCCCGGCCATGTGTCCACCGCGCGCGAGCTGGCCGTGATCGCGCGAGCCGCGCTGCGCTTTCCCGAATTCGCGCGCATGGTCGCGCAGCCACGTGTCGCGATCCGGCCCGCCAGCGGCGGGCGCGTGCTGTCGGCCGCGAGCACCAATGCGCTGATCGGGAACTACGCGCCGGCCGCCGGCGTCAAGACCGGCTACACCGCGCAGGCCGGCCCCTGCCTGGTCGCGCTCGGCCGGCAACGCGGCGCCGAAGTGCTGCTGGTGATGCTGAATGCACGCAACCGCTGGTGGGATGCGATCGCGATGCTGGAACACGGCTTCGACGACGCGAAGCTTGCGGACGGTGCCGATGCAGCCGCGCGCTAGCCGGGCCGCGTGGCTGCTGCCGGCGCTGGTAGCGCTGGCCTACCTGCCGTCGCTCGGCTTCCCTTTCCAGTTCGATGACTACAACGTCATCGTCGACAATCCGGCCGTGCACTCGCTCGACGCCTGGTGGCGCTCGATGCCGGGCATACGGCCGCTGCTGAAGCTGTCGTATGCGCTGAACTGGTCACTGGCGCCGTCGCCGCTGGCCTTCCGGCTGCTCAACATCATGCTGCACGCGGCGAATGCGCTGCTGGTGTTCCTGATCCTGTCCGAGCTCACGCGGCGGCGCTCGCTGCCGCCGCTGCTGCCGCTGCTCGCGGCCGCACTGTTCGCCGCGCATCCGGTGCAGACCGAGGCGGTCACCTACATCAGCGGACGCTCGGTATCGCTGATGGCCTGCTTCTACCTGCTGGCGCTCTGGGCCTGGCTGTGCGCGGACAGCAGCGAAAGGCCGGCACTGAAATGGCTGTCCGCAGTCGCTTTCCTGTGCGCCTTCCTGACCCGCGAGACCGCCCTCATCCTGCCGGCCGCGCTGTGGCTGGCCGGCCGCATGCGGGCGCGCGCCCGGCCACGCGGGCTGGCGCAGCCGTCGCTCTCGGCGGCCGCACGCGCGCGGCTGGCACGGCACCGCTGGCCGCTGGCCATTGCGCTGCTCGCGCTGTTCGCGCTGGCCTTCCTGCTGGCGCTGCCGGCCTACCGGCATTTCTTTGCGGTCGCCTTCGCACAGCGCTCGCCGGCTGACAATCTCGCGCTGCAGGTCGATGCGATCTACCGGCTGACGGCCCGCCTGTTCCTGCCGCCGCTGATGAACGCCGATCCCGCGCTGCCGACGGTGGCGCAGTGGGACACTCTGCTGGCGGCGAAGGCGGCGCTGCTGGCGCTGGCCATCGCGCTGGCAGCGCTGGCCTGGCGACGCCGCTCGTTCGCCGGCTTCTGCGTGCTGTGGTTCTTCCTGCATCTGGCGCCGACCAATTCCGTCGTGCCCAGGCTCGATGTCGTCAATGACCGCCAGCTCTACCTGGCGGCCATCGGCGCCTTTGCGCTGCTGGCGCTGGCGGCCTGCCGTGCGGCCGAGCGCCTGTGCGCGCGGCTTCCCTCTCGTCGCGCAGCAGCGCTGCGCTGGCTGCCCTTCGTGCTGGTGGCGCTGGCCGCATGGCAGGCGCTGCTGCGCAACGAGGTCTATCGCGACGAGATCCGCTTCTGGCAGGATGTGACGGCGAAGTCGCCGGCGAATGCGCGCGCGTTCAACAACCTTGGCTATGCGTACCAGCTGGCGGGACGGCATGACGAGGCGCGCGCTGCCTACCGGCGCGCGCTGGCGCTATCGCCCGAACAGCCGCAGGCGCGCTGGAACCTCGAATCGCTGCCGCCCGAACGCGCGCGCTGACGGCGCTACAGGGCCAGCTTCACCTGCTCGCCCATCATCGGCACGCTGACCTTCCAGTGCAGCTCATGCTCGATGCGCCAGCGCAGCGCGTCGGCCGCGGCCGGCTCGCCGTGCGTCAGGTAGACATGGCGCGGCGCCTTCTTCAGCGTCTTCAGCCAGTCGATGATCTGCCCGGCATCCGCATGCGCGGACATGCCCGGCAGCGACACCACCTCGGCGTTGATGCGCACCTCGTCGCCGAAGATGCGTATCGTGCGCTCGCCTTGCACCAGCCGCGCGCCGCGCGTGCCGCCGGCCTGGAAGCCGGCGAAGACAATGCTGCTGCGGCGGTCGGGGCCGTGGTTGCGCAAGTGATGCAGCACGCGGCCGCCGGTCGCCATGCCGCTGGCGGAAATGATGATGGCCGGATAGCTGAGCGAGTTCAGCGCGCGCGAGTCCTCGACCGTGCGGCAGTACTTCGCGACATGGCCGAGGCTGCGGCACTCGTCCGGCGACAGCCGGTGCTCGGCATGGAAACGCTGGTAGATGCCGGTGGTGTCGATCGCCATCGGGCTGTCGAGGAAGACCGGCAGGTCGGGAATGCGGCCGGCGCGCTTCAGCTGCGCGATCAGGTAAAGCAGGTTCTGCGCGCGACCCACCGCGAAGGCCGGCACGATCACCATGCCGCCGCGCGCGGCGGTGCGCACGATCACGTCGGCGAACGCGTCCGCGCTGCCGTCGTCGCCATGGCTTCGGTCGCCATAGGTCGACTCGACCACCAGCACGTCGCCGGACTCGATGATCGACGGCGGCTTCATCAGCAAGTCGTCCGGCCGGCCGATGTCGCCGGAGAACAGCAGCGTGCCCTGCCCGCCGCGAATTTCCACCGAGCTCGCGCCGAGAATGTGCCCGGCATGGCGCAGCCGCAGCTGCAGTCCGCCGACGGCCAGCGGCCGGTCGAATGCCAGCGGCTCGAGATGGCGCAAGGCCTGCCGTGCATCATCTTCGGTATACAGCGGCAGCGCCGGGTCGTGCTTCGAGGTCTTGTGCCGGTTCGCAAAGGCGGCATCGTCTTCCTGCAGGTGGCCGCTATCGGGCAGCAACAGTTCGCACAGCGCGATCGTGGCCGGCGTGGCCCACACGCGGCCGCGAAATCCCTGCCGCACCAGCAGCGGCAGCGCGCCCGAATGGTCGAGATGCGCATGGGTCAGGATCACGGCATCGAGGCTCGCCGGATCGACCGGCAAGGGCTGCCAGTTCAGCAGCCGCAGGTTCTTGTAGCCCTGGAACAGCCCGCAATCGACCAGCAGCCGGTGGCCGTCGTGCTCGAGCAGGTATTTCGATCCGGTCACGGTGCCGGCCGCGCCAAGGAAGGTAAGCTTCATCGAATGTTTTGCCCGATTCATTGAATGGTGCAACCATTGTAATCGAGTACAACTTCCATAACGTCAAGCCACGCCATGACCGAACGCAACCCACCGCAGGGACTCAGCTCGGCCACCGCCGCGCGCCGCCTCGCCGACGAGGGGCCGAACGTGCCGCAGGCGTCGCAGCAGCGGCCGCTGCGCGCGATCGTCGTCGAAGTCGCCAGCGAGCCGATGTTCCTGCTGCTGCTCGCCGCCGGCGTGGTCTATCTGCTGATCGGCGACCATGGCGAGGCGCTGGTGCTGACCGGCTTCGTGCTGGCGATCATGGCCATCACCATCTTCCAGGAACGCCGCACCGACAATGCGCTGGCCGCGCTGCGCGAGCTGTCGAGCCCGCGCGCGCAGGTGATCCGCGACGGCCGGCCGCAGCGCATCGCCGGCCACGAAGTGGTGCGCGAAGACCTGCTGCTGCTCGGCGAGGGCGACCGCGTGCCGGCCGACGGCGAATTGCTGGAATCGCATGACCTGGCGATCGACGAATCGCTGCTGACCGGCGAATCGGTGCCGGTCGAGCGCGTGGCCGGCGACATCGTGCATGCCGGCACGCTGGTCGTGCAGGGCCAGGGCATGGTGCGCGTGAGCGCGATCGGCAGCCGCACCGAGATGGGCCGCATCGGCGAGTCGCTGGCGGAAATCACGCTGGAGTCATCGCCGCTGCGGCGCGAGATGGCTACCCTCACGCGCCGCATCGCCGCAACCGGCGTGCTGCTGGCGGCCGCGCTGGCGGCCACTTATTTCTGGCTGCGCGGCGGCGTGGCGGAATCGCTGCTGGCCGGCATCGCGCTGGCGATGTCGCTGCTGCCGCAGGAGTTCGCGGTGATCATGATCATCTTCTTCGCGTTCGCCGCGCGCCGCCTTGCGCGCCTCGACGTGCTGACGCGCCGGCTCGATGCGATCGAGACCCTCGGGGAAACCTCGGTGCTGTGCGTGGACAAGACCGGCACGATCACGCAGAACCGGATGGACGTGGTCGCGCTGCTGCCGGACGGCGACACCGAAGCGCCAGCCGATGCAGCGGCCTCGGACGCGACCGGCGCGCTGTCGGCGGCGCAGGCCGAACTGCTGCGGCATGCGCTGCTGGCCAGCGAGACCGAGCCGCATGACGCGATGGAAAAGGCGATCCTGCGCCGCGCAGCCGACGCCGGCGTCGCGCACGCGCTGCCGCCGGGCTGGGCGCTCGCTTGCGAGTACGAACTCTCGCCGCAGCTGCCGGCGATGACGCATGCGTGGCATGGCGGCGACGCCGGCGAGCCTGCGCTGGTCGCGATCAAGGGCGCGCCGGAAGCCGTGGCCGCGCTGTGCGCGCTGCCCGCCGAGCGCGCCGCAGAGCTCGCGCGCGAAGCCGGGCAGCTCGCCGCGCGCGGCCTGCGCGTGCTGGGCGTGGCGCGTGCCGTGCACGACCCGGCGCAGGACTGGCCGGAGAGCCCGCACGGCTTTCGCTTCCGCTGGCTGGGCCTGCTGGCGCTGGCCGACCCGCTGCGCCCCGAAGTGCCGGACGCGATCGCGCACTGCCGCCGTGCCGGCATACGCGTGGTGATGATCACCGGCGACCATCCGCGCACGGCGCTGGCGATCGCACGCGAAGCCGGCCTGCCCGCCGCGCAAGCCGTCACCGGCGCCGAGCTCGCGCAGCTGGACGGGCCTTCGCTCGAACGCACGGTGCGCCAAGTCGACGTGTTCGCGCGCGTGCGGCCCGAGCAGAAGCTGGCGCTGGTCGAGGCGCTGAAGCGACAGGGCGAGGTGGTGGCAATGACCGGCGACGGCGTGAATGACGCGCCCGCACTGAAGGCGGCGCACATCGGCGTCGCGATGGGCCAGCGCGGCACCGACGTCGCGCGCGAGGCCGGCGCGCTGGTGCTGCTGAAGGACGATTTCGATTCCATCGTGCAGGCGATCCGGATGGGCCGGCGCGCGTTCGCGAACATGCGGCTGGCGATGGTCTACACGCTGGCGGTGCATATCCCGATCGCGGGCATGGCCGTGCTGCCGCTGCTGTTCGGCCTGCCCTTGTGGCTGGCGCCGGTGCACATCGCCTTCCTCGAACTCGTGATCGACCCGGCCTGCTCGATCGTGTTCGAGGCCGAGGAAGGCGGCGAGACGCTGATGCAGCAACCGCCGCGCAGCGCCGCCGAGCCGCTGCTGGCGCGCGCCGACGCGCTGCGCGGCATCGCCTGCGGCTTGCTGACCGCGGCCGCGTCCTTCGGCGCGTATGCCGGATGGCTGCACTTCGGCGCGGACGCGCGCGCCGCAGCGACTGCCGCCTTCGTGCTGCTGGTGGTCGCGAATGCGGCGCTGATCCTGCCGAACCGGCACGCGCGGCCGGGCTGGCGCTGGCTGTGGAGCGGCCTGCCGCCGGTGTCGCTGTGGGTAATGGGCGGAACGGTGGTCGCGCTGTGGCTGGTGACGAACGTCGCGCCGGTGGCGCATGCGTTCCGCTTCGCGCCGCTGCCGGCGGCTCACTGGCTTGCCAGCGCCCTCGCCGGCGCGGCACTGCTGCCGCTGTACCTGCTGGTGCGCCGGCTCAGCCCGGCACAGCACCGGCGGACGCCCGCGGTTGCCAGACGCTGAAGCGATCCCTGCCGGCGCTCTTCGCGTCGTACATCGCGGCGTCGGCGCATTGCAGCAGGCCCTCGGCGTCCTGCGCATGGTTCGGGTAAAGCGCGACGCCGACCGAGCAGCTGACGTTCAGCGCAGCCCAGCGTGCGAAGGTGTCCGACGAATCGAAGGCCTTCACCACCTGTGCGGCGACCAGCTCGGCGTCGGCGTCGCGCTCGAGGTTCTCCAGCAGCACGGTGAATTCGTCGCCGCCCAGCCGCGCCACATGGTCGCTGCCGCGCACCGCGCCCTTCAGGCACAGCGCGGCCGAGCGCAGCAGCTCGTCGCCGGCCGCGTGGCCGAGCGTGTCGTTGACCTGCTTGAAGTGGTCGAGGTCGATGAACAGCAGTGCGACCCGCTTGCGCGCGGCACGCGCGCGCTGCAGCGCGCCCGGCAGGTAATCGTTCAGCCAGCGCCGGTTCGGCAGCCCGGTCAGCGTGTCGGTGACGGCGAGCGCGGCCAGCGCCTGCTCATGCAGCTTGGCGTCGGTGATGTCGCGGATGGTGACGGCGATGCCGTCGCCGGAGCGCACCGCGCGGCGATGGAACCAGCCCGGCAGGTGCAGCTCGTTGCCGCCGACCAGATACTCGCCCTCGGCGAAATGCTTTTCGAAGGCTTCATTGAAGAAGGCCATCTGCTGCGCGCGCTGCTCGCTGCCGCAGGTCTGCTCGACGCTGCGACCGATCAGCTGCTCGCGCCGCATCCGGTACAGCTCGGCCGCGCGCTCGTTGCCATCCTCGATCAGGTAATCGGCGACGGCGCCGTTCGGGCCGCGCACCGGCTCGACCATCAGGAAGGCCTCGCGCGCGCCATCGACCGCCAGGCGGAAGGTCGCGCGCACGCGTTCGGCCTTGCGCCGCCGCTCGGAACTGCGCACCGACGCGATGCTGCCGAACAGTGCCATCGCGACCACCAGCACCGAGGTCGCGGCGGCGAAGGACAGCCAGGCCGACCGCGTCGGTGCATACGCCGCCTCGGCGCTCGCCTCGGTGATGCCGGCGACTGCAACCAGCGGATAGTCGTCGAGCTTCTTCCACGCGACATAGCGCGGCTGGCCGTCGGTGAATTTTTCGCCCGTCTCCCTGAGTTCGCCCGCCGGCTGCCCGAAGCGCGGCACGGCGCGGTCATAGGGCGCGGGACTTTCGCTGTCGTCGACAGTCTTGGCGACCAGCAGCGGGCCGCTGGCGAGGCGCACCGAAATGAAGTCGCCGGCATTCAGCTCGTCTTCGTTGCTGAGGCTGGCGAGGTAGTAGGGTTCGGTCGACACCATCACCACGCCGGCGAAGCGGCCGGCGGCATCGTTCACGCGGCGCGTGAAGCGTATCGTCTGCCGGCCGGCCATGCCGCCGACGCCCGTCGACGGCGGATTGATGTGCAGCGCCGTTTCCGGATGGTCGCGGTGAAACGCGAAGAAATCGAGCTGGCTCATGTCGAGGCCGACCGAGGCCTTGCGCCATGAACTGCGGATGCGCCCGTCAGTGCCGATCGCCGCCGGATAGGTCGGCGTGTGGTGCATCGCCTTTGCGTACTGATCGGTCAGGTCCAGCTCGGCCGACATGTTCTGCCACTGGTAGGCGACAGTCAGCGAGATCTGGTCGATCTCCTTCACCGTGCGCAGCAGCTGCTCGGCATAGACGCGCGCACGCGCCGAGGCCAGCTTCATCGCGTCTTGCCGCGCCTCCCGCAGGTCGTGCCGCAGCTTGCCCAGCGTGCCGACCCAGATGGCGAGCAGGAACAGGGCGGCCGTCGCTGCCCAGAGCAGGTAAATCGTCCGGTTGTTGCGAATTGCCTGGCGGTCAGGCTCGAATACGCGGTCCATGCTCCGCGACCGGCGAATCCGCGTGCCTCCTGTCCGGAGGGCGCGGGGATTCTGATGGTCATTATTTTTGTAGAGAAACTTAGTGTATCAAAAGATCGGAGAATAACTGACCGAAAAGTCAAAAACTCTCAGGATGGCCGGCGCGGCTAGACCGCCTGCAGGCTCTCGGTGCGCGCCATGTCGGCGATGGCTGCCGGCGGCACGGCCGGCGAAATGATGTAGCCCTGGATCTCGTCGCAGCCGATGGCCCGCAGCAGCCGCAGCTGTTCGGTCGTCTCGACGCCCTCGGCGACGACGCGCATGCCGAGCGCCGCCGCCATCGACACGATGGCGCGGTACAGCAACTCGCCTTCCGACCCGTGCGCCAGCGCGCGCGTGAAGGCCTGGTCGACCTTCAGCACGTCGACGTCGAGCCGGTGCAGCTGGGCCAGCGACGAATAGCCGGTGCCGAAGTCGTCGATCATCAGCCGGATGCCGAGCGCGCGTATCGCATCAAGATCGCGCGAGGTCGATACGCCGCGATCCACCATGGCCGACTCGGTGATCTCGACTTCGAGCAGCGAGGCCGGCAGCGCGTGGCGCTCGAGGGCCAGCGCAAGGCAGGTGGCGGTGCGGCCGGCCTGCAGCTGGCGCGGCGACACATTGACCGAGACCGGCACCAGCGCAATCCCCTGCTCGCGCCAGCGCGCCAGCTGCGCGCCAACCTTTTCGACCACGATCTCGCTGATCGGCACGATCAGGCCGGCGTTTTCGGCGATGCCGATGAATTCCGCCGGCGCCAGCAGGCCGCGCTCGGGATGCTGCCAGCGCACCAGCGCCTCGACGCTGCTGAGGCGGCCGGTGGCGGCGCTGACGCGCGGCTGGTAGTGGACGACGAATTCGTCGCGCACGATCGCCTGGCGCAGCGCATGCTCCTCGGCCAGCCGCTGCAGCAGCAGGTCGGACAGCGACGGGCAATAGAACCGGTGGCGGCCCTTGCCGGCCGCCTTGGCCGCGTACATCGCGACATCGGCATGCTTGAGCAGGCTGTCGGCGTCGCGGCCGTGGTCGGGGAACAGGCTGATGCCGATCGACGCCGATACCCCGCCGCCGCTGGCGCCGGCCAGCGCGAACGGCTCGCTCATGCGCGCGATGATGCCGGCGGCAATGCGCTCGACCGCCTCGTCGCATTCCATGTCCTCCAGCACCACGGTGAACTCGTCGCCGCCGAGCCGCACCACGCGGTCGGCGGCGCGCACCGTCTCGCCGATGCGTTCGGCCGCCTGCCGCAGCAGCTCGTCGCCGGCCTGGTGGCCGAGCGTGTCATTGACCTCCTTGAAGTTGTCGAGGTCGATGAAGAGCAGCGCCAGGCTGCCGTTGCCGCGCGCGGCGCGCGCCATCGCCGCCGGCAGGTAATTCAGCAGCCAGCGACGGTTCGGCAGCCGGGTCAGCGGATCGTTGTTGACCAGGTCCGTCAGGGCCTGCTCTTGCGCCTTCAGCTCGGAGATGTCACGCAAGATCAGCGCGATGCCGGCGCCGGAATGGATCGCCCGGCAATACACCCAGCTGGCGCGCAACCAGCCGTGCACGGGCACGCGCTGCTCGTCTTCGCACAGGCCGTTTTCCAGCGCCTTCGCGCAGATCGCGACCAGTTCGGCGCGCGCGCCGGGCGCCAGCGCATCCCTGGCGCGCCGGCCGACCAGGTGGCTGCGGTGCAGCCTGAGCAGCGCGGCGCCGCGCTCGTTGCAGTCCTCGATGCGCAGGTCGCGCAGCTTGCCGCGTTCGTCGAGCAGCGGCGACAGCATGTAGAAGCCCTCGTTGGCCGCATCGGTCGCCATCCGGTAGGTGCGGCGCACGTCTTCGTCGGCGCGGTGGCGGCGCGCCACGTACGCCGAAATCGCGATGCCGGCCAGCGCGAGCAGCGACAGGAACAAGGTCGCGGCCAGCGCACCGGCGCGAAAGCCGGCCGCCACCGGCAGGTGGGGCGCGAGCGCGTTCTCTTCGGTCAGTCCGGCGGTCGCGACCAGCCGGTAAGGCTCGACCCGGTGCCAGGCGACGAAGCGCGCGCGGCCGTCGACGAACTTGTCGCCCCGCTCGAAGCGCGTGCCCTGCTGCGCCGCCGGGAACACCGGGCGCTCGCGGTAGAACACCCTCGCCTCGCGCACGCCCTTCCCGAGCCGCGTCGCGAGGAAGGTGCCGTCCTCCAGCCGGGCGGTCACGAAATCGTTCTCGCCCTGCTGCGCGTCGTCCTGCAGCGTGGCGATGAAATTCGGATGCACCGAGACCACGACCACGCCGGCAAACAGGCCGTCGGTGCTGAACAGCCGGCGGGAAAAACGGAGCAGGTGCCGGCCGTCCGACGGCCCGAGCCCGGCGCCGGAAATCAGCAGGCCGGTGCAGCAGCCGGCGCGCTGCTGCACGAAGAAATCCACCGTGGAAAAGTCCGCCGACGGCCGCGTCGGAAAGGAAGTGCGCACCGGGCGTCCGGACGCATCGATGACTGCGATGAAGAATTCATGATGGAGCGGGAACAGCCCGCGCGCGCGGTCGCGCTGCAGGTCGAGCCGGGCCGGCTCGTCCAGCCAGCGGTAGGCCACCGACAGCGTCAGCCGGTCCATCTGCGCGGCCAGGTGCCCGAGCTGGGCGGCATAGCCGTTGGCCAGCGCAATCGCCTGCTGCTGCGCGGCCCGGCGGCGCTCCTGCTGGTCGCGCCGGACTTCGGTCTCGGTCGCGGCCCAGAGCAGCGCGATCAGGAACATCAGGCCGGTCACCCAGGTGACCAGCTTGAACATGTCCGAGATCGCCCCCGGGTAATCGGCGCGAAATAAATGGCCTGGCCAGCGCAATCCTGTCTCCCCCGCACGCGACAGCGCCGGTCTCTCCGGGATGAAATGCCGGACGGGGTACCGATGGCAACCGGAAAGCCGAAAAATCAGCAGGAGGTTTGCGCCACATCATGCGCAAACTGTCGCCGCGTTCAAACTGCGCCGAAGCAGACCACGTGATCAAGTTCGACGCGGATGCCGATCGCCTCGCCGATCGCATGGTCATGGTGGCTGGGCACCAGCGACAGCAGGGTCTGGCCGGACGGCAGCGCCAGCGTGTACAGGAACTCGGCGCCGCGGAAAGCCTTGGCCAGCACGTTTGCGCGGCGCGGGCTGGCGTCGTCATGCAGGATGTCGTCCGGCCGCACCAGCAGTTCGGCGCGGCCGCCGGCGGGCAGCGGCGCGCAGCGCGGGTCGATGCGGAAGTCGCCGAGTTCGGTGCGCACGCCACCGTTGCCGTCGGCCTCGCCGGGCAGCAGCACGCCCTCGCCGACGAAGCCGGCGACAAAACGGTTCGCCGGACGGTGATACAGCTCCATCGGCCGGCCCCACTGCTGCAGCCGGCCGTCGGCCAGCACCGCGACGCGGTCGGCCACGGCAAAGGCCTCGCGCTGGTCGTGCGTGACGATCACGGCGGCGGTGCCGGTCTGCTTCAGCAAGTCGCGCACCTCGAGCGCGAGGCGCTCGCGCAGCGTGACGTCGAGGTTGGAAAAAGGCTCGTCCATCAGCAGCAGCTCCGGCTGCGGCGCCAGCGCGCGCGCCAGCGCCACGCGCTGCTGCTGGCCGCCGGACAGCTCGTGCGGCGCGCGCCGCGCAAAACCGGCGAGACCCACCAGCTCGAGCATCTGCGCCACCCGCCGCTCGCGCTCGGCGCGCGCCAGCCGGTGCAGGCCGAAGCCGACGTTCGCGGCGACGTCCAGGTGCGGAAACAGCGCATAGTCCTGGAACACCATGCCGATGTTGCGCCGCTCGGGCGGCAGCTGGTGGCGCGCGCTGCCGACCTCGCGCTGCATCAGCCAGATGCGTCCGGCGCGCAGCGGATGGAAACCGGCGATCGCGCGCAGCGCGGTGGTCTTGCCGCAGCCGGACGGGCCGAGCAGGCTGGCGATCTCGCCGCGCGCAAGCTGCAGCGAAAAGTCCGCCAGCACCGTGTGCGGGCCGGACGGCGTGTCATAGGCCAGCTCGAGCGCCTCCAGCTCGAGCGCATTCATTGCCAGCCGTTCTTCGTCGGCTCCTTGCATCGCTTCCTCATTTCTCCGTGGCGCGCACCAGCAGCCGCACCGGCAGCAGGCCGGCGGCGACGATGCACAGGCTGGGCAGCGCGGCGCGCTCCCACATGCCTTCCGAACTCATCTCGAACACGCGTACTGCCAGCGTATCCCAGCCGAAGGGCCGGGTCATCAGCGTGATCGGCATCTCCTTCATCACTTCGACGAACACCAGCAGGCAGGCGCCCAGCCAGCCGGAGCGCAGCATCGGCACATACAGCCGGCGCAGCACCTGCCAGCGGCCGAAGCCGAGGCTGCGCGCGGCCTGCTCCTGCGACGGCGTCACGCGCTGCATCGCCGCCTGCATCGGCTCGAAGCCGACCGCCATGAAGCGCGCCGCCAGCGCCAGCAGCATCACCGCCAGCGTGCCCTTGAGCACCGGCGCCGGCTGCACGCCGAGCGCCTCCCAGACCGGCCGCAGCTGCAGGTCCAGCCACGCGACCGGCACGAACAGCCCGACCGACAGCAGCATGCCCGGCAGCGCATAACCCAGCATCGACAGCCGCACCCAGGCCTGGGTCAGACGGTCCGGGTGCTGCCGCTGCGCATAGGCGACGCCCATGCCGCAGGCCACCACCAGCAGCGCGGCCAGCGCCGACAGCAGCAGCGAATGGCCGATGAAGCCCCAGTAGCGCGCGTCCCAGTCCTGCCGTATCACGCCGATCGTCCAGCCGAGCAGCTGCGCGACCGGCAGCACGAAGGCGGCCAGCAGCACCAGCGCGCACCAGGCGAAGGCCAGCGCGCGCCAGCCGCCGCGCAGGCGGATGCGTTCGGCCGCCTTGCCGGCGCCGCTGCCGCTGTAGCGGCGCTGTCCGCGCTCGTGCATCTCGAACCAGGTCAGCAGCAGCACCGCCAGCGCGAGCAGCGAAGCGAGCTGCGAGGCCACCGGCAGGTTGAACAGCGACAGCCAGGCCTTGTAGATCGCGGTGGTGAAGGTATCGACGTTGAAGATGGCGACGGTGCCGAAGTCGGCCAGCATTTCCATCAGCGCCAGCGAGATGCCGGCCGCCCACCAAGGCCGCGCCATCGGCAGCGCGACGCGGAAGAACGCTTGCACGCGCGGCAGGCCGAGCGTCTGCGCGGCCTCGATGCTGCGCTGTCCCTGCGTGAGGAAGGCCTGCCGTGCGAGCAGGTAGACATACGGGTACAGCACCAGCCCGAACACCAGCACCGCGCCGCCGACCGAGCGCACCGGCGGCAGCGCCGCATCCGGGCCGAACGCGGCGCGCATGGCCGCCTGCAGCGGCCCGCTGTAGTCGAGCAGCCCGACCATCACCGACGCCAGCACATAGCCGGGCAGCGCCAGCGGCAGCAGCAGCGCCCAGGCGAAGAAGCGGCGACCGGGAAACTCGCAGGCGGCGGTCAGCCAGGCCAGCGGTATGCCGAGCAGCGCGGTCAGCAGCGCGACGCCGGCCGCCATCCACAGCGTATTGGCCAGCACGCGCGGCAGCACGAACTCGCCGAGGTGCGCCCACACCTCGGGCTGCGGCTGCAGCCAGCTCGCGGCCACCACCAGCAGCGGCACCACGGTCAGCAGCGCCACCGGCAGCACCGACCACGCGGGCCGCGTCGCAGTCAGGGCCATCGGTCAGCGATAGCCGGCGCGGTCCATCAGCCGCGTCGCCGCAGCCTGCAGTTCGCCGGCCTTCGACACGTTCAGCAGGTTGGGCTTGAACGTGCCCCAGTTCTTGATCAGGGAGTTCGGCTGCACTTTCGGGTTGGCGGGAAACTCGAGGTCTTCGTCGACGTAGAAGTTCTGCGCGCCTTCCTGCGACAGGTACTCGACCAGCTTCTGCGCGCCGGCCGGGTTCTTTGCGTGGCGGGTGACGCCGGCGCCGGACACGTTGACATGCGTGCCGCTGCCGTTCTGGTTGGCCCAGTGCAGGCCGACCGGGAAGTCCGGCTCCTTCGCCAGCAGGCGGCCGAGGTAATAGGTGTTGACGATGCCGACCTGGCACTGGCCGGCGGCAATCGCCTTGAGCAGCGAGGTGTCGTCCGGGAACGGATCGGTCGCGAGGTTGGCAACCCAGCCGCGCACGACGGCTTCGGTCGCCGGCTCGCCGAGCTCGGTGATCATCATCGCCACCAGCGACTGGTTGTAGACCTTCTTGCTGGTGCGCAGGCAGAGCTTGCCCTTCCACTTCGGCGCGGCCAGGTCTTCATAAGTCGACAGCTCGGCCGGCTTCACGCGCGCCTTCGAATAGACCATGGTGCGCGCGCGCACCGACAGGCCGAACCACTGGTTGCCCGGGTCGCGCAGGTGCGCGGGAATGTTCTTCTGCAGCAGCGCGGAATTCAGCGGACGCAGCGCGCCCTGCTGCGCGGCCAGCCACAGGTTGCCGGCATCGACCGTGATCAGCACATCGGCCGGCGTGCTCTCGGCCTCGGCCTTCAGCCGCGCCAGCAGCGCACCCTCGTTCGCGGTGAGCAGCCGGATCTCGGTGCCGGTTTCCTTGCTGTAGCGGTCGAGCAAGGGCTTCAGCAATTGCTCGTTGCGCGCCGAGTAAACGGTCACGGTATCGGCCTGCGCGGCAGGCGCAAGCAGGGCAGCCACGGCGGTGCCGATGGCGATCAGGCGGGGGAAGAGTCGCATCGTCGGGTTCTCATCGTCAGGGGGTCAATACAGCCCGCGCATTGTACCTCCGATGAGAATAATTCTCAGTTGTGTTCCGACACAGAGAATGCCTGTCACTGCCTCGCGCGCAACGAACCGAAGCGCCGCGCATACGCCCAGGTGAATTCGGCGCCGAGCAGGAAGACCTGCGCCGAGTAATAGACCCAGACCATCAGCACAACCAGCGAACCCGCCGCGCCGAATACCGAACCAAGCCCGCTGCGACCGAGGTAGAGCCCGATCAGGAATTTACCGACGGTGAACAACAGCGCGGTGACCGCTGCGCCGAGCCAGACATCGGCCCACGCCACCCGCGCACGCGGCATCAGCTTGTAGATCATCGCGAACATGGCCGTCACCAGCGCAAAGGCGATCGCCTGGTTGAGCCATTCGGCCAGTTGCAGCCAGTGGCCGAACCAAGCGCCCCACCATTTGCCCAGCGCCGACAGCGCGGCCGACAGCAGCAGCGAAACCATGGTCAGGAAGCCCATGCCGAGGATCAGGCCGAGCGACAGCAGGCGTGCGCGCAACAGCGCCCACAGGCCGCCGGCTGCGCGCTGCGGCGCGCGCCAGATGCGGTCGAGCGCATCCTGCAGCTCGGCGAACACCGTGGTCGCGCCGACGGCCAGCAGCGCCGCGCCGACCAGTGTCGACAGCAGCCCCTGCGCGGGCCGGTCGGCGCTCTCGACCAGGCCTTCGACCATTTGCGCGCCGGCTTCGCCGATGAGTCCGCGCAGCTGCGCGGTGATCTCGCCGCGCGCGGCGTCGGCGCCGAACACCAGCCCGGCCACCGAGATCACGATCAGCAGCAGCGGCGCGATCGAGAACATGGTGTAGTAGGCCAGCGCCGCGCCCATGCTGGGCGCGCGGTCGTCCACCCATGCCGACACCGTCTCGCGCAGCAGCCGGCCGAGGCGGCGCGCGTTCAGCTCGCGCACGCTCACCGGCGCGCCCCGCGCTGCAGCCCGGCGCAGGGGCTGCCGCTGTCGCCGCCCGGATTGACCAGCGCGAGCAGGCCGGCGACGGGCGCGGCCACCGCGCCGAGCGCGAGCGCCGCGCCGGCCCGCAGCGCGACGCTGCGCCGGTCCACGCCGACCGCGGGATCGCCGAAGCTGCCGCGCACATACAGCGGGGAGCGCAGCGAAAAGACGCGCACGCCCTTGCTGTGCGGATGCAGGGTCAGGTCATAGCGCTCGCCCTGCAGGTTGATCGCGCCGGTCACGGTGACGGTCGCGTCGGGCGTGTCCAGCACGAAGCTGCGCGGCAGCGCGATGCCTTCCTCGAGCCTGAAGTCGGCGACGAGGCAGTTCAGCGGCACCTGGCGGTCGCCGAAGAGGCGCACGAAGGCGGCATTCGCAATGTTCAGCCCGGCGGCTTCGAGCACGAACTTGCTGACCGAGCCCTGGCCGGCGGCCAGGTGCAGCTCGCCGCTGGCGCTGCCGAGCAGCGCAGCCACCGAGTTGCCGCGCGCGGACAGCTGCGCGCGCGCGCCCAGCAGGCCGATGCTGGCCGGTCCTTCACCGATCTTCGGGAACAGCCGCGCCAGCTTCAGGCCGTGCGCGTCCAGCGCCAGCGTTCCTTCGGCAGGATCGGCGCGGCCATCGATGCGCACGCGGCCCTTCAGCTCGCCGCCGGCGATGCCGAAGGCCAGCGGGTCGAGCGTCAGCACACCGGCCTGCATGCGGATGCGGGTGTCGAGGTTTTCCACCGGCAGCGCGGCGCGGCGCAGGATGCGGCGGCCGGCAAAGCGCACGTCGACATCCATCGCCTCCCAGCGCTCGGTCTTGAACGGCGACACCGGCAGCACGCGCCCGCGCGGCTGCCTGACCTGTCCGGGCCGGCTGCCGGTGTTGCCGGCGCCGATCAGCCGGCCAAGATCGACCAGCCGCAGCTGCTGCGACACCACCTCGCCGCGCAGTGTCGCGCGCGGCTGCTGCTGCCGGTAGGCCAGCGTGCCGGCGATGTCGCTGCCGCCGACACGGCCGCTGAAATTCTCGTAGCGCAGGTCGAGCTTGCCCGGCTCGAGCCGGCCGACCACGCGCCCGCGGGTATCGAACTTCGGCGTCTCGGGCAGCAGCAAGCCGCTGATCGGGAACAGGTCGGCCATGCTGGCGCCGGACAGCGACAGGCGGATGTCGAGCGCGCGCGGGTCGGATGGATTGGTCACGCTGCCGCTGGCGCTGATCTGCGTGTCGCCGAGGGTCAGCTGCGCATCGACCGGATAGCGAATGTCCGTCGACTGCAAGGCCAGCAGCGAGCCGGCGCTGCCGCGCCCCTGCAGCGGCTGTGCGTTGTAGCGGCCGCCGGCCTGCCAGCGCAGGCTGCCATCGGTTTCGGTGGCCAGCTGCAGCTGCAGGTCGGTGCGCTTGTCCGGTTCGAGATAGCGGATGCGGCCGCTGGCCACCGCGATGCTGTCGATGCCGAAGCGCCAGTCGCTGCGCTGCTGTCCTTCCGCCTTGCCGAACTGCCAGTTCTTGCGCTGCTGGCCCTGCTTCTCGAACACCAGCACCGGGCCGTCGAGGCGCAGTTGCGTGATGCGGATTTCCTTCGCCGGCAGGCGCCACGGGTCCAGCGTGAAATCCAGCGCCGGCACCTGCGCCATCAGCGGGCCGCTCTGCGCCCAGTCGGGATTGCCGACACGCACGCGCGTCGCATGCCAGTGCGGCCACGGCAGGTGGCGCCGCCAGCCCTGCATTTCCGGCGGCGGCCGCCATTGCAGCGCCAGATCACCGTCGATCGCGACAGTGCGGCCGCTGGCTTCGCTGAGCTTGTCGTTCAGCCACGGCTTGACGCGATTCCAGTCGAAGGTGAGCAGCAGCACCGCCAGCAGGGCCAGCAGCGCCGCGCAGGCGGCAAGGCCATAGCCGGCATAGCGGAGGGCGCGGGTCATGCCGCTTAGATAGGGAATGGGTGGCGGGGGTTCGGAGGGTAGTCAGCAGGAGCATGTGCTATTGCCGTCTCCCGAGCAGGGGGAAAACAAAGTCGCTGGGTCCCGGCCTGCAGCCCGCGCCGGGACCCAGTGTCTTCGAAACATTTCGCCTTGACGGACCAGTATTGGCCGCCGGCAGGTTACGTATGTATCGGTTGGGCGACCAATTTGACGCCCAAGGCTTTGCACACGCGCGAGATGGTGTCAAAGCGAGGCTGCGCATCGGAACGAAGCGCTTTGTACAGGGCTTCGCGACCAAGACCGGTTTCTTCGGCGATCTGCGACATGCCGCGCGCGCGGGCGGCAACACCGAGCGCACGTGCCAGTTCGCCGGAATCGCCCTCCTCGATCACCAAGGACAAATAGGCGGCAATGTCGGCATCGTCTTTCAGATGCTCGGCCGGGTCGAAGTCCGGCAAATCGGCTACGCGAATTTTCTTGCTCATCACTCACTCCTCAATCGTTTTGGACACGGCGATCGCCTTGGCGATATCGGCACGCTGGGTAGTATTGACTTTGTACATGACCGGATTGTATTCGGTCGAATACAAAAGTCGATCAGGCTCTGGTTTGTCGTCCCACGCTGAGGTGTCGTTTGGCGTACGTCTCACCGAGTTGGTGGCAGCCGTGATGCCTTGAAAAACTCATCAGCTGCGTATCGGCTAATTGGCCTGAAACTTCAAGGGGCATTCATCGCGGCCTGCGCCGACCGAAATCACCCGCCCCCCTTCAACAAGGCCGCCGCCTCGCGCGCGGCGACGCGGCCTTCGTCGGTCGGCACCACCCAGACCTCGACCGCGCTGTCCGGCGCATGGATCGCGACCGTCGCATTGCCATCAGCCGCCGCATTCGCTGCCGCATCGATGCGTACGCCGAGCCAGCCCAGCGCAACGCAAACGTCGCCGCGCAGCGCGGCATCATGCTCGCCGATGCCGCCGGAGAAGGCCAGCAGGTCGAGCCCCTGCAGGCAGGCGACCAGCGCGCCGCTTTCGCGCACCACGCGGTGCGTGAACAGCGCGATCGCGCGCTGCGCATCGGCACTGCCATCGGCGCGCAGCGTGCGCATGTCGGCCGAGACGCCGGACACGCCGAGCAGCCCGCTGTCCTTGTACAGCAGCCGCTCGATCTGCGCATGGCTCCAACCCTGCTCCATCAGGTACAGCAGCACCCCGGGATCGAGCGCGCCGCAGCGCGAGCCCATCATCAGGCCGTCGAGCGCAGAAAAGCCCATCGTCGATGCGATGCTGTGCCCGTCGATGGCCGCGCACAGGCTCGCGCCATTGCCCAGATGCGCCATCAGCGTGCGGCCGCGCGCGCGTTCGCTGCGCGCCAGCAGCTCGCCGATGATGTACTGGTAGGACAGGCCATGGAAACCATAGCGGCGCACGCCCTGTACCGTCAGCGTATACGGCAGCGCAAACGCCTGGTGCAGCGCCGGCGCATCGGCGTGATACGCGGTATCGAAGCAGGCAAGCTGCGGCACGCCGGCAAAAGCCTCCATGAACGCGCGCACGCCGGCAAGGTTGTGCGGCTGGTGCAGCGGCGCAAGGCTGTTGAAGCGCTGCAGCCGTTCAAGCACGGCCTCATCGACGAACACGCTGGCGCTGAACTCCGCGCCGCCATGCACCACCCGATGCGCAACCGCCTGCGGCGCGGGCAGTCCGGATTCCTGCAGCCAGGCGCGCAAGGCCGCAAGCGCGCGCGCGAACGGCTCGCCGTCGCCGGCCGGAAGCGCACGTTCATGGCGGCCAGCACCGTCGCTCCAGCGCATGCGCGGCACGCCCTGCGGCTCTAGACCTTCAATGACGCCGGTCAGCGCGGCCGGCCCGATATCGCCGTCGTTCAAAGGATGCAGCGAAAACTTCAGCGACGACGAGCCGGCATTGACTGCGAGTATCGCCATCGCCGCCTCAGCCCGCGCTGTCCCGCTGCAGCTGTGCGCCGCGCAGCGGGTCGCGCCGCCATGCGTGCGCCGACAGCAGCGCCAGCAAGGCCGAAGCGACGCGCGCGGACGGGCCGTCGGCGCGGCTGGTCAGCGCGATCGGCACGCGCGCGCCGACCACGAGGCCGGCACTGCTGGCGCCGGCGAGATATTCGAGCTGCTTGGCGAGCATGTTGCCGGACTCGAGGTCGGGCACCGCAAGGATGTCGGCGTCGCCGGCGACCGCCGACACGATGTGCTTGATCCCGGCCGCATGCGCCGAGATCGCATTGTCGAAGGCCAGCGGGCCGTCGAGCAGGCCGCCGCGGATCTGGCCGCGGTCGGCCATCTTGCACAGCGCAGCGGCATCCAGCGTCGACGGTATCGCCGGGTTCACGGTCTCGACCGCGGACAGGATCGCCACCTTCGGCTGCGGATTGCCGAGCAGCTGTGCGAAGTCGATCGCGTTCTGGATGATGTCCGCCTTGTCGGCCAGCGTCGGTGCGATGTTCAATGCGGCATCGGTCACCAGCAGCGGCTTCGGATACATCGGCACCTCGAAGCGGAACACATGCGAGATGCGCCGCCCGGTGCGCAGCGCCGGCTGCGCCAGCACCGCATGCAGCAGTTCGTCGGTATGCAGGCTGCCCTTCATCAGGATCTCGACCTCGCCGTCGGCCGCCATCTTCGCGGCGATCTCGGCGGCGGCATGGCTGTGCGGCGCGGCGACGATCTCGACACCGTCGAGCGACAGGCCGGCGGCGGCGGCCGTCGCGGCGATCTTCTCCGGCGGGCCCACCAGCACCGGCAGCAGCAGGCCCTGCGCGGCCGCGTCAAGCGCGCCGGACAGCGATTCGGCATCGCAGGGATGAACCACCGCGCAACGCACCGCTTCCAGGCCGTCGGCCTTCGCCAGCAGCGCACGCAGCCGCGCGGCCGGGTCGAACCGCTGCATCGGCGGTGGAGGCATTGGCGGATCTCGCACCTCCTGCTCCGGCGCGATCACCTTCGCCGCGCCCTGCAGCACGGCGTCGCCCTCCCGGGTCGTCACCACGCAATCGAGCTCGACGCGCTTTTCAGCGTCATCCTTCGCGGTCACCGTGACGCTGACGGTCAACGTATCGCCGACACGCACCGGCCGCGTGAACGACAGCTCATGCCCCGTCATGCCGTCCAGCCCGAGCAACGCGCGCGCTCTCTGTTCATGCACTGGGTCATCGGCCTGTCGGGCCTGTTCGGCCGAGAGCAGCGCGTACGGCTGCGACGGGGTGTCGTTGTTGGGTTCGGCAATCATCAGTTCATCCGGGTCCAGCGCAGCGCATCGGGAGGCACCCGAGTTTTACGATGCGTCCATGTCGCCAGTATGAATTCTGCACAACAACAATTTCCTTGGATCGAACAGACTTCCCTGAGAAAATTGATTGAGGTCAAAATTCCAAACGGTTCGATACACCGTTCATTTCAAATCAGAAAACGGTCAGGCCCCCTATCTTGGTTTTCCCGATTCCCTTGCGCACCCTGTGGGGCATGACGCGGCCCGGCTTTCTCGCCGCGACCGTCGTCGCCTGCGCGCTCGGCATGGCCGCCGCGAGCGCCGTGACCGGTGTGATGCCCGATCCGTGGCGCGCGGCTGCGACCCTGCTGCTGGCGGCGATCGCGCATGCCAGCGCGAACGTGATCAACGACTACTTCGATGACCAGAACGGCGCCGACGCAGCCAATGCCGGCCGCATCTCGCCTTTCACCGGCGGCGCGCGCTTCATCCAGCAGCGGCTCGTGTCCGCGCACGACACGCTGCGCTATGCGCTGCTGCTGTTGCTGCTGGCGATCGCCGGCGGATGCTGGCTCGCTCTGGCCAGCAGCCCCGGCCTGTTTGCGATCGGCGCGGCCGGCCTCGCGATCGGCTGGAGCTATTCGGCGCCGCCGCTGCAGCTGATGTCGCGCGGCCTCGGCGAAGTGGCTGTCGCGCTGGCCTGGTCGCTGATCGTGGTCGGCGCGGCCTTCGTGCAGTCCGCGCAGTTCGACACGCTGCCGGCACTGGGCTCGCTCAGCTACGGGCTGATGGCGGCGAACATCCTGATGATCAATGGCTTCCCCGACGCCGCGTCGGATGCGCAGGCAGGCAAGCGCACGCTGGTCGTGCGGCTCGGGCCGGCTCGCGCAGCGCTCGCCTACGGCGCAATTGCACTGACGGCGCACGCAGCGCTGGTCGCGCTGGTGCTGCTGTCGGCGATGCCGGCCACGGCCGCGTGGGGACTGCTGTCGCTGCCGTTCTCGCTGATGGCCGCCGCCATCCTCTGGAGCGAACGCGACGCGCCGCACCGGCTGCGCACGGCCATCAAGCTCACCATCGGCGCCGCACTGGTGCATGGCATTGCGCAGGCCGCCGGCCTGCTGCCGCGTTTCGGAGCGTTTTGACTCAAGTCAACTTTTACCGGAAGGCAAATTGGTACATTCAAAAGTAACAATTCACCCTGACGGTAAATCATGCTGACCCATATCCTCGTACCGACCGACGGTTCCGCCGATCTTGAAGCGCCGCTGCAGGCAGCGCTCGAGATTGCGAAAAAGACCGGCGGCAAGATCGTCGCGCTGACTGTCGCCAGCGAACTGCCTTTCGACCCGTCCGCCAACGCCATGCCGGCGAGCGAGTGGGAAAAATACGAGAAGTACCTGCGCGGCGAGGCGACGAAGAACCTGGTCGCCGTCACCGACGCCGCCAGTGCGGCGGGCGTGCGCTGCGAGACCGTGGTCGAGCAGAGCGACGATGCGGCGCAGAAGATCATCGAGGTCGCCGAGCGCATGCAGTGCGATGCGATCTTCATGGCTTCGCACCGCAAGAGCGCGCTGATGCAGCTGTTCGTCGGCAGCACCACGCAGAAGGTGCTGGCGCACGCGAACGTGCCGGTGATGGTGTTTCGTTGATGCTGCGGCTGCGGCCGCTGTCGGTGCCGGCCGCGCTGCTGGCGCTGGTCGCCGTGCCGCTCGCCGCGTCTTTCCCGGCCGGCTTCCCGTCGTGGCGCGCGGCGTCGGCCATCGCCGCATGGGCCGGCTACGGCCTGATGCTGGCCAGCCTGTTGCTGATGCTGCGCGAGGTGCGCATCAGCCGCATGTTCGGCGGCGTCGAGCACATGACGCTGTGGCACCACTACGCCGGCATGGCCGCCTACCTGCTGCTGCTCTTGCATCCGGCGCTGCTGCTGCTCGACGGCTGGCGGCATTCCGCGCCGGCGGGCCTCGCGGCGATCTGGCCGCAGCCGCCGGGCGCGATCATCGTCAGCGGCTGGGCCGCACTGCTGTGCATGATGGCCGGCCTGCTGGCGACCTTTCTCTACAAGCTGCCCTACCGGCTGTGGCGGCTGCTGCATGCACTGCTCGGCGTGGCCGTCGTGATCGGCGGCGCGCACATCCTGCTGATCGATGCGCAGCCGCTGGCCTGGCTGATGCTGCTGCTGTCGGCACTGGCGCTGGCGCTGCGTTTTCTGCGCATCGATGCCGGGCTGTCGGCCAGGCGGCATGAGCTCACGCAGGTGGCGCGCATTGCGCCGGACGTGGTCGAGCTGACGCTCAAGCCCCTGCAGCCGCCTGCGCGGCCGGTGGCAGCGGGCGAGCTGGTATTCGTCGGCTTCCGCTGGCGCACGCTGTTCGGCGGCACCGGCGAATTCCATCCGTTCACGGTCAGCGGCACCGGGCCGGACGGCGCACTGCGCATCGGTATCAAGGCGCTCGGCGCGCACACCACGCAGCTGCAGCAGCTGCCGGTTGGCGTGCAGGCCGATGTGCAAGGGCCCTACACGGGCTTTCTCGGCGAACGTCCGGCCGTGCCGCAGCTGTGGATCGCCGGCGGCATCGGCATCACGCCCTTCCTCGCCGAGCTGCGCTCGACCACGCTGGCGCAAGCGACGCGGCTGATCTGTATCGTGCATGCGCGCGCCGGCGCCGCCTACCTCGACGAGCTCGAGACGCTGGCGCAGCGGCAGCCGCAGCTGCGGCTGCAAATCGTGCCCACCGAAGGACGCCGCCCCGCGCCCGACGACCTGCTGCCGGCAGATGACGAGCTGTCAACGCAGACCTGCTACCTGTGCGGCCCGCCCGGGCTGACCCGGCAGTTCATCCGTGCGCTGCGCTCGCGCGGCGTGCCCGACGATCACATCCACTTTGAAAGGTTTGACTACCGATGACGAAGCGACTTTTCTTTTTCTCGACCGCGCTGTTCTGGGCGCTGGTGGCCGGTGTGACGACCAGCGCGCTGCTGGGCGTGCCCGACGAAGCAATCGCCGAAGGGCAGCAGGGCAAGGCCCGCGTGATCGGCGCTGCCGAACTCGCAAAGCATGCGTCGACGAAGGACTGCTGGATGGCGATCCGCGGCTCGGTGTACGACTTCACGTCCTACCTGCCGCAGCATCCGACGGCGCCGGAAGTGATCAACGCCTGGTGCGGCAAGGAAGCGACCGAGGCCTACAACACCAAGGGCGTCGGCCGGCCGCATGGCAAGTACACCGACAAGATGCTCGACATGTACCGAATCGGCGAATTCCGCAAGAAGCCCTGAGCGGCAAGCGCCGTTGCGGCGCTCAAGCTTTCGCGCCGGCCGCCGATTCATCGGGTAGCTTCATCACGCACGGACCGGCAATGACTGCAAGAACGCTTTGGACGATCGCCCTGCTCGCCGGCCTGACCGGCTGCGCAGGCTCGACCGTGCGTGACCGCCTGCTCTGGCAGGTGGCCGGGCGCACCGACGCGAAGGAAGTGGCGCCGGTCGATGGCCGGCAGGCTTTCCGCTTCGGCAATGGCGACCTGCTGGTCGGCAGCTTCCGCAACGGACAGGTGATCGGCCACGCGACCGTGCTGTACGCCGACGGCAAGCGCTATGACGGCGAATTCTTCGCCAACCGCATCCAGGGCCGGGGCACGCTGCAATTCCCCAACGGCGACCGCTATGAAGGCAGCTTCGTCAACGGCCGCCGGCATGGCCAGGGCGTCTACCATTTCGGCAGCGGCGGCCGCTACAGCGGCAGCTTCCTGAACGACCAGATCAGCGGCAGCGGCGACTTCATCTATGCGAATGGCGACCGCTATGTCGGGCAGCTGCGCGAGGGCAGCCACCATGGCCTCGGCCGGATGCGCTTTGCGAGCGGCCGCGCGCCGCTCGAAGGCCGCTGGGAAGACGGCCGCTTCGTCTGGCCGCAGCCGGTGCGCGGCGACTGACGCCGGCAACTGACGCCGACGTTACGATCGCATCCAGAAGCCGATCGCCGTCTCGCCGACCTTCCCCTTCGATTTCTTCAGCAGCTGCAGCACGCGGTTGCGCGCCGACTCCGCCGCCAGCTCGCCGAGCAGCAGCCGGTTCGAGCGGATCATCCGCGTGATGCGCAGGTGGTTGTGATCACAAGGCGCGAGCCAGTCGCTGCTGCGCGCGAGGAAGCCGAGGAACCACTCGGTGGAGCGCTCGACATTCATCGTCGCCGGCGCGGACTTGTGGATCAGCTCGATCTCGGCCGGCTCCAGCACCGGCGCATCGGGCTGGGCGCCGCTGGGCTCGTCGAGCGGAAAGACCCACTGGATGAAATCGTGCGTGGATTCGATCTGCGCGTCGCTGAACTTCCAGATGTCCGACAGGAAGCGGCCGCAATGATCAGGCCGGACATCCTGCAGGAATGACAGCAGCTTCATGACGCCTCCGTTGCCGTGCAGGTGAGTCCCTACTGTACCTGATCCGCCGATGCCGGGAGGGCCGGCAGGGCTTTACAGCCGGACACAATTTGCCGCTTTACCGGCGCAGCGCGCTACGTATACTGCCCTCACCAGCGCTGCGTTCGCTGGTGCCAACAGAAAGGGACATTGTCATGAAGACCAAAATCGCCGCACTGGCATTGCTGGCCGCCGCTGCGGGCAATGCATCTGCTGACAGCGGCGACGTGCTGGCCGGCGCCGTGGTCGGCGCCGTGATCGGCAGCGCGATCGGATCGTCGTACGGCGGTCCTTCGGTCAGCGTCCATTATGGCTCGATGCCGCCGGCCGTCGTCTACGGCCCGCCGCCGGTGGTGGGCTATGGCTATGCGCCGCCGACCCCGTACATCGGCTATGCACCGCCTCCGCCGGTGATGGTCTACCCCGCGCCGCGCGTCTACTACGGCCCGCCGCCGGCCTGGCGTTATCCGCACCGGCATGACTACCATAATCATCACAACCACCATCGTCGCGATCATCATGACGATGGCCCGGGACGCGGGTGGCGCGGGCATCGCTGAGGCCGCGCGGGCGCATCACCCCCTTCAAGCCGTCGCCGCCAGCTCCAGTTTGTCGAACGGCGGCAGGACCGACTGGCGCAGCAGGCCCGGCACCTGCTCCGCCGGCAGCGGCCGCGAGATCAGGTAGCCCTGCAGTTCGTCGCAGCCCATCGCGCGCAGCAGGCGCAGTTGCGACAGCGTCTCGACGCCCTCCGCCACCACCGTCATCTCGAGCGCCTCGGCCATCGAGATGATCGCGCGGTACAGCAGCTCGCCTTCCGAGCCTTCCGACAGCGCGGTGGTGAAGCCGCGATCCACCTTCAGCACATCGACATCAAGCCGGTGCAGCTGCGCCAATGACGAATGACCGACGCCGAAGTCGTCGATCATCAGCCGGATGCCGCCGTCGCGCATCGCGTCGAGCTGCTGCGCGACAGTCACGCTGCGATCGACCACCGCAGATTCGGTGACCTCGACCTCGACCAGCGACGGCTCGACCCGGAATTCATGCAGCGCGGCCAGCAGCAGTTCGGCGAACTGGCCATTGCGCAGCTGCAGCGGCGACACATTGACCGAGACCGGCACCGGCGTTTCGCCGTCGGTCTGCCAGCGCGCGATCTGCGCGACCACTTCGCGCGTCACCCATTCGCCGATCGGCACCACCAGCCCGGTGTCCTCGGCCAGGCCGATGAATTCGCCCGGCGCGACCACCCCGCGCTCCGGATGGCGCCAGCGCACCAGCGCCTCGAAGCTCGACAGCCGTCCGCTGCGCGCATCGACGCGCGGCTGGTAATGCACGACGAATTCCGTGTGCTCGACCGCCTGCCGCAGCGCGTGCTCGCGGCTCAGCCGCAGCAGCAGCGCCTCCGACATCTCCGGCTGGTAAAAATGATGGCAGCCCTTGCCACCGGCCTTTGCCGCGTACATCGCGACGTCGGCATGCTTGAGCAGCAGCTCGGCCGCGTCGCCGTCGCGCGGATAGACGCTGATGCCGATCGACGCGCTGATCAGGTTGCCGCTGCCGGCCGCCAGCGTGAACGGCGTCGCCAGCGCGGCGACGATGGACTGCGCGACCTGGGCGATGGCCTCGTCGGAATCGACATGCTCCAGCACCACGGTGAACTCGTCGCCGCCGAGCCGCGCGACATGATCGCTTGCGCGCACCGCCTGCCGTATCCGCTGCGAAGCCTGCTGCAGCAGCTCGTCGCCGGCCTCGTGCCCGAGCGTGTCATTGACGGTCTTGAAATTGTCGAGATCGATGAACAGCAGCGCAAGGCGGCCATTGCCACGCGCCGCGCGCCGGATCGCCGCCGGCAGGAAGCCCTGCAGCCAGCGCCGGTTCGGCAGCAGCGTCAGCGCATCATTGTTGGCGATGTCGGCCAGCGCCTGCTCATGCGCCTTCAGGTCGGAAATGTCGCGCAGGGTCAGCGCGATGCCGGACGCGAAGCGCACCGCGCGGCGGAACACCCATGACGCGCGCATCCAGCCCGACGGCACGCGGAATTCGTCCTCGTACTGCCCATGTGCGATCGCCTTCTCGCACAGCGCGAGCAGGTCGTGCCAGTGCGGCTGCGCGAGCGTGCGGCTGAGCGGCGCGCCGACCAGGCTGGCCGGCGTCGTGTTCAGCAGCTCGGCCGCGCGCTCGTTGCAGTCCTCCACCAGCAGGTCGACCAGTCGGCCCTGCCGGAACTGCGGCCGCAACATGTAGAAGCCCTCGTTGGCGGCATCGGTCGCGATGCGGTAGGTCAGCCGCACTTCCTCCGCCATCTTGCGGCGCGCTTCCAGCCGCGAGAACAGCGCGATGCCGCCGGCAGCCAGCGCCGCCAGCAGCGCGATCACGGTCGCCGCATTCTCGCGATAGGTGCGCGCCAGCTGCCGGTAGGAGGCCAACGCATCTTCCTCGGTCAGGCCAGCCAGCGAGACGACGGCGTAGCCGGGAATCTTGCGCCACGCAACAAAGCGCGCGCGCTGGTCGCGAAAGCGCCCGGCCGGCTCGAGGCGCGCGCCGCGCGGCTCGGCAAACACCGGGTCGGCGCGGTAGAAGACCGGTGGCACCGCATGGTTTTGCCCGACACGGGTCGCCAGCAGCGGCCCGGTGTCCAGCCGCATGCTGACGAAGTCGTTGCGGCCGCGCAGCGCCTCGTCCTGGAAGGTCGCGAGGAAGTCCGGCACGACCGACGCAAACACCACGCCGGCAAAACGGCCGTCCTGATGTTCCATGCGCCGCGCAAAGCGCACGACGTCGCGCCCCATCCACGGACTGAAGGTGATCGGATAGATGGCCAGTCCCTTGCAGCAAGCGTCTCGCTGTTCGCGGAAAAAGCTGTAGCCGCTGACATTCAGCGGTGCATCCAGCTTCAGCGAGCTGTGAACCACGCGGCCATCGGCGTCGGCGATGAACACGAAAAATTCCTTACCGCCGGGCAGCAGACCGCGTCGCCGGTCGCGCTGCAGATCGACCGTATCAGGACGGTCGATCCATGCGAAGGCGACGCGCCGTATCAGCTGGTCGATCTGCTCGGAAACGTACTGCAGCTGCGCCGCATATGAATTGGCGAGCGACTGCGCCTGGCGCAGCGCATCGCGGCGCGCCAGTGCCTCCTCGCGCAGCAGCCGGTCATGCGTGCCCAGCACGATCGCTGCAACGACCAGCGACAGGATCGCCAGCCAGAGCACCGATGCCCAGAAGCCGCGCCGCCCGTCCGGCAGGTAATCGCGGATTGCCGTCTTTCGCTCCGTGCCCGTCAACGTGATGCCTCGCTACGGATATGCCAGTCAACAGTGAAGTGGAAAGCGGGGGCCGGTGAAAGGTTCCTGAGAAATATCCGTGCCGGCCGTCGATGCCGCACAAAGCCCGCCGCGCGCGCGGCCGCACACTGCGAACGCGGCGCGGCGGCGCGCCCCGGCCGATTCGGGAGGAAACATGCATCACACGCTGGCGACGGCCTGCCGCCTGGCCCTGGCCGGCCTGCTGGCGCTGGCCGGCTGCGTTTGGACGTGGCCGGTCGCGGCGCAGGTCGCCACCCGGGCCCCGGCCGCGCCGGCGCGCGCGCCACCGGGGGCCGCGATGATCATCGCGCTGCCGCTGGGCTACGAGGGCAATCGGCTCGACCGGCTCGGCGACGGCCCGCGCGCCTATGGCGTGCGGCAGGCGCCCGGCGGCGCGCCCGCGCTGCCATGGCGGGTGTCGCCAGCGACGGCCGTGCTGGCGTCGGAGCGCAACTTCTTCGGCGGCGACCGGCGCGCGTGGACGGCGCTGCAGGTGTCGGGCGCGAACAATGCGGGACTGCTCGCCGGCCACGGCGTCGCGGCTGGCCGCCATCTGGCGTGGACCTGGGACGGGCGGCCGGCGATCCGCCGCACGCTGCCGGCCGGCATCGAGATCGCCGGCGTGGCCGGCCCGTCGGACACGGGCAGCCTGGCCGCCGATACCTATGACCCGGCGACCTACACGCAGGACATCCTGCTGTGGCAGCCGAGCGGCAGCGTGTCGCTGCTGTACCGGAACCTGCAGGCACGGCGCGGCATGCGGCTGTTCGGCATGGCCGGCAACGGCCTCATCGGCGCGATCGCGCGCGACGGCATCCTGCTGACGGTCATGCTGTACGACGGCCAGTGGCGCACGCTGCCGTTCGACTACGCCAACTGCGCCTGCGAGGCGCTGCGCGTGAATGCGGCCGGACAGGTGCTGATGACGCCGCAGCTGCCGCCGCCGGGCGGCGACGCGCAGGGCTACCTGGTGTCGCGCACCGGCGCGACGCTGCTGCCGCGCGCGGATGCGCGCACCCGCTACACCGACCTGAACGACCTCGGCGACGTGATCGGCGACGCCGGCGGCCGCCCCGTCGTCATCCTCGACGGCGTGCTGCATGACCTGAACGCCTACGCGAACGCCACTGCGGCCGGCTGGCAATTGCTGAGCGCCGTGGCGATCAACCGGCAGCGGCAGGTGCTCGGCGCCGGGCTGTGGCAGGGACGGCCGCGCTGGTATCTGTTGAGCCTGCGCTGAGCCTGCGCCGGGCGCGCCGAAAAGCGCGACTCGCGCCGGACGCGACGGTATGATGGCAGCAGGGGCCGGCGCTGCCCGGCCCGCATGAGAACAACAATGGACAGCCCTTCGGAAAACGCCCCCATGCAAGCCAGCCCGAGCTCCACCACCACCACGCCCGCCGTGAACGGCGAACGGGAAAAACTGAAACTGAAGGTCAGGCGGGTCGCGATCGATACCCATCTGGAAAACGTCGTCTACCTGCACCGTGACTGCGGGGCCTACCGCACCGAGGGCTTCCGCGCGCTGTCGAAGATCGAGGTGGTCTTCGGCGGACGCAGCGTGCGCGCGACGCTGAACGTGGCCGACGATGCCGGCATCGTCGGACCCGACGAGGTCGGGCTGTCGGAAGATGCATTCCGCCGGCTTGGCGCCGAGGCCGGCGTGATGGCGAGCGTGCAGCATGCGGAACGGCCGGCGTCGATCAGCGCGCTGTTCCGCAAGATCAGCGGCGAGCGCCTCGACAAGCAGGATTACCACGCGATCGTCGCCGACATCGCCGGCAGCCAGTACACCAAGATCGAGCTGACCGCCTTCCTGATCGCCACCAACGACGGCACGATGGACCGCGAGGAACTCTACTACCTGACCGACGCGATGGTGGCCAGCGGACGGCGGCTGCAGTGGCAGGAACACATGGTGGTCGACAAGCACTGCATCGGCGGCATACCGGGCAACCGCACGTCGATGCTGGTGGTGCCCATCGTCGCCGCGCACGGCCTGCTGTGCCCGAAGACTTCGTCGCGCGCGATCACCTCGCCGGCCGGCACCGCCGACACGATGGAAGTGCTGGCCGACGTCAACCTGACGGAAAAGCGCATCACCGAAGTCGTGCGCGAGCACCGCGCCTGCCTCGCCTGGGGCGGCACTGCCGACCTGTCGCCGGCGGACGACGTGATGATCTCGGTCGAGCGCCCGCTGTCGCTCGACTCGGTCACGCAGATGGTCGCGTCCATCCTGTCGAAGAAGGTCGCGGCCGGCTCGACCCACCTGCTGCTCGACATTCCGGTCGGCCCTTCTGCGAAGGTGCGCTCCGCGCCCGACGCGCAGCGGCTGCGCAAGCTGTTCGAATACGTCGCCTCGCGCATGCACCTGAAGCTCGAGGTGGTGATCACCGACGGCCGCCAGCCGATCGGCCGCGGCATCGGCCCGGCGCTGGAGGCGCGCGACGTGATGCGCGTGCTGGAGAACGACCCGCGCGCGCCGGAAGACCTGCGCCGCAAGGCGCTGCACCTGGCCGGCCGTATGATCGAGTTCGATCCCGACGTGCGCGGCGGTGACGGCTTCGCGATCGCGCGCGACATCCTCGAGTCCGGCCGTGCGCTGGCGAAGATGCGCGACATCATCGACGCGCAGGGCGCGACCGGCTTCAATCACAATGATTTCCCGGCGGCGCGGCTGGTGCACAGGGTGGTCGCGCCGCACGACGGCATGGTGACCGCGATCGACAACCTGCTGATCGCGCAGATCGCGCGGCTGGCCGGCGCGCCGAAAGTGCGCAATGCCGGCGTCGAGCTGGTCAGCAAGCTCGGCACCAAGGTCAGGGCCGGCGACACGCTGTACGAAGTGCATGCGGAATTCACCTCCGACATGGTGTTCGCGAAGCAGCTGTGCGAGCGCAGCAACGGCTACACCCTCGGCGAGGCCGCCGACTTTCCGCACGCTTACCTGGAGTTCTGACCATGAACGACCGCGCGGTACTCTACTTCGACGACGAGCGCGCGCCGGCGCTGCGCCTCGCGCAGGCCGCCGGCCTGCCCGCGCAGGCAATCGAGCGCCACCGTTTCCCGGATGGCGAACTGAAGCTGCGGCTGCCGCCGGCGCCGCCGCCCGGGCTCGTCGTCTACCGTTCGCTGGACCGGCCCAACGAAAAGCTGGTCGAGCTGCTGTTCGTCGCGCGCACCGCGCGCCGGCTCGGCGCGCGCGACCTGACGCTGGTCTGTCCCTACCTCGGCTACATGCGGCAGGACATCGCGTTCCGCGACGGCGAAGTCGTGAGCCAGACGGTGGTCGGGGAATTCCTCGCGTCGCTGTTCGATGCGGTGGTGACGGTCGACCCTCACCTGCACCGCGTCGCCACGCTGGCCGAGGCCGTGCCGGTGCGCCGGCCGGTGGTGCTGAGCGGCGCGCCGCTGCTGGGCGAGCACATCGTGCGCCATCGTCCCGGCGCCTTCCTGCTCGGGCCCGACAGCGAGTCGGCGCAATGGATAGCCAGCGCCGCGCGCGCGCACAGGCTCGACCATGCGGTCTGCGAGAAGCTGCGGCATGGCGATCGTGATGTGGAGATCCGGCTGCCGCAGGCGAGCCTGGCCGGCCGCGCGGTGGTGCTGCTGGACGATGTCGCCAGCAGCGGCCGCACACTGGCGCGCGCCGCGCAGCTGGCGCTGCAGGCCGGCGCGGCGTCGGTCGATGTGGCCGTCACCCATGCGCTGTTCGCCGAAGATGCGCTGCAGGTGATCCGCGACGCTGGCGTCAACGACATCTGGAGCACCGACTGCATCGCCCATCCGAGCAATGTGGTGGCCATGGACCGCCTGCTGGCGGCCGCCATCGACGGGAACTGAAGCCGCGCGGCTCAGGCGGTGTCGGACACGACGCGCGAAGCGGCGGCGCGTCGCGCCAGCCGCTCGAAGGCCTCGGACATGCCGCCGCCGAACATCGCCGGTACCGCTTCGGGACTGACGGCGGAACAGACCAGCCAGCCTTGCACCTCGTCGCAGCCGAACGATTGCAGCAAGGCCAGCTGGTCGAGCGTTTCCACGCCCTCGGCGACCACGCGCATCCTCATCGCCTTGGCCATCGAGACCATCGCATGGTACAGCGGCACGACGCCGCGTTCCTTGGTCAGCAGATCGGTGAAGCCGCGGTCGATCTTCATCGCATCAAGCTTCAGGTGGATCAGCTGCGACAGCGCCGAATGGCCGGTGCCGAAATCGTCGATCGAGATGCGCACGCCGAGACGGCTGAGCGCGTCGATCTCGGCCCCGATCGGGCCGCGCCGCTCGACGATCACGGCTTCGGGAATTTCGATCTCGAGCAGCCACGGCGCGATCCCGTAGCGGTTCATCAGTTCTTCCAGGCTCGCCGCAAGCTGTCCGGTGCGCAGCTGCGCGGCCGCCACGTTGAACGACACCGGCACCTCCAGCCCGAGGTCGCGCCAGTGCGCCAGCTGCTGCATCAGCAGCGAGACCAGGTGCTCGCCCAGCAGCACGTTCATCCCGGCCTCCTCGGCCATGTCGATGAAGTCGGCCGGCATCAGCAGGCCGCGCTGCGGATGCTGCCAGCGCGCCAGGGCCTCGAAGCCGCACAGCTGGCCACTGCGCGCATCGATGCGCGGCTGGTAATGCAGCAGCAGCTCGTTGCGCGCCATCGCGGTGCGCAGCGCCTCTTCCGCATCGAGCCGCGCGAACAGTGCGTCCGACATCTGCGGCTGGTAAGGCTTGTACTGCGCGCGCCCGGCCGCCTTCGCCGCATACATCGCCACGTCGGCATTCTTCAGCAGCTGCTCGGGCGTCAGGCCGTCGGACGGATAGACGCTGGCGCCGATGGATGCGCTGACATTCACTGCCGCCGTGCCGAGCGCCTTGAACGGCTCGCTCAGCACCTGCAGGATCTTGGTGGCGACCTGCGCGACCACTGCCGGCGTCACCGAGCGCTCCAGCACCACGGTGAATTCGTCGCCGCCCAGCCGCGCGACCTGGTCGCTCGCGCGCACCGCCTGGCGCAGCCGCCCGGCCGCCTCGACGAGCAGTTCGTCGCCCTTGTCGTGGCCGAGCGTGTCATTGACCATCTTGAAGTTGTCGAGGTCGATGAACAGCAGCGCCATCTGGCCATGGCTGCGCTGTGCGCGGTCGATCGCCAGCGGCAGCTGGTGCATCAGCCAGTGCCGATTCGGCAGGCCGGTCAGCGCGTCGTTGTTGGCCAGCCGGTTCAATTCTTCCTGGTGCGCCTTCAGTTCGGAGATGTCGCGCAGCGTCAACGCAATGCCCGGGCCGCTGTGCACCAGCCGGCGGTGCACCCACGATGCGCGCAGCTGCGTGCCGGTCGGCACGCGGAACTCATCTTCGACCGCGCCGAAACGTATGGTGCGCTCGCAAGCTTCCAGCAGGCTGGCGTACAGGAGCGGCGCCAGCAAGTCGCTGGCCCGCGCGCCGGCCAGCGCATCGCGCGACAGGCCGAGCATCGCGGCGGCCTGCTCGTTGCAGTCCTCCACCATCAATTCCCGGATCGCCCCGAACGGCGCAAAGATCGGGCGCAGCATGTAATAACCCTCGTTTGCCGCGTCGGTGGCCAGCCGGTAGGTGCGCTGCACTTCTTCCCGCATGACCCGGCGCACACCGAAGCTGGCCACGCTGATCACGATCACGACGCCGGACAACAGCAGCACGGCCGTCGCCATCCAGGCGACGCCGCGGTAGGTGCTGGCGGTCGCGCGGAATTCGACCAGCGCATCGTCGGCCGACATCGATGCCAGCGCCACCAGCGGCAGCGTCGGATGCTTGCGCCAGGCCACATAGCGCGCGCGTCCGTCGGCGAACAATTCCGCGGCCTCGTAGCGCACGCCGGCAGGCGCATCGAACACCGGATTGCGTCGATAGAAAATGCGCTTCGGCTGCCCGGCCCCCAGCTTGGTCATCAGCACGGGCCCGTCGAGCAGGCGCACGGTCACGAAGTCGCCCGGCGCGATCACGGAATCGTCCTGGAAAGTCTCGAGGAAATTCGGCAGCGCGCCGAATACCAGCGCGCCGCCGAACGATCCGTCCGGCCGGCTCAGCCGGCGGCTGAAGCGAATGACTTGTTCGCCGATCACGGGCGCATAAGACACCGGACTGACCAGCCAGCCGGGACAGCAATTCGTGCGCAAGTCCTCGAAATAATCCAGCCGCGGGTTCGATTTCACCTTCGGCACGAAAGACGCGCTGACCACCTGCGCCTGTTCGTTCAGGATGAGCACATACAGCGCGTGCTTGCTCGACAGCAGGCCGGCCAGCTTGTCCTGCAGGTTGACCGACTGCGGCGAACGCTGCCACTGCGCGGTGATGTTCTCCGCCACCCGGGTCATCCGGTCGGTCAGGTCCTCGATCTGCAGCGCATACGAGGCCGCGCGCGCAGATACCTGCGCCATCACCAGCCGGCGAGCGGCTTCCTCCTTCTCGGTCAGCGTGCGCTCGACGCCCCACCACAGCAGGCCGATCATGACCAGCAGCGTCATCGACGCCGACAGCAGCGTCAGCCAGCGGTGGCGCAGCGCATGCCAGTAAATGCGGTAGCTCGGCAGGAAAAAAGGAGAGGCAGCCATCGGTGATCGAAGGTCAGACTGATGCTTTCAGTGGGTTCATGGCATATAACGAACAGCAATATTGTTGCAAGACAATTATGTCAGGTTAATGGTGTCCAGCGCACACTTGCCTGCAAGAAAATCCAAGGCAAGTCACCTTCAGGAAGGAAGAAGGAGAAAAACAGGGGGGCCGGCGGCGGATTCGGTCCCGGGGCAAGGCGGGCGGGCTGCGGCGATCCTGGCAGCGATGGCGCCGAATAATGATATTGATTATGTATCTTTGATGAGGGCGACCGAATCGGCAGACGGATCCGCGAGATGGGCGCGCAGTCGCTGTGCGTGTCCCTCGAGGA
>CAZTIF010000002.1:62615-65301 GCA_964613635.1 uncultured Bifidobacterium sp.
TCGGCAGACGGATCCGCGAGATGGGCGCGCAGTCGCTGTGCGTGTCCCTCGAGGACTTCAGGCGCCGGGGCCTTGCGTGGCCATGCCAGGCCGACGCCGTCACCGGCATGGCGCGGCAAGACATGCAGATGAAAATGGAACACGGTCTGCTCGCCGTCGCGGCCATTCATCTGGTACAGCGAGATGCCGGAGGGATCGAAGGCGGCGCGCGCCGCCAGCGCGATACGCCGTGCGGTGCGCATCACCGCCGCCGCCTCATCCGCCGTGGCCTCGAGCAGGTTGTCCGCATGGCGCTTCGTCGCCACCAGCACATGGCCAGGATTCACCTGCCCGATGTCCATGAAGGCCAGTGTCAGTTCGTCCTCGAAGACGCGCACGGCGGGAATTTCGCCGCGGATCAGGCGGCAGAAAATGCAGTCGCCGGCAGGCGACGCTTCGGCAAGGCTCGGCATGGGGCATTCGTGCAGTGGCGGTTGGCCGCCGACGGCGGCAGGCCGACAGCATAGCAGCCGGCCCGGTCAGTAGGGAGTGAGCACGCCGTGCGTGGCCAGGTGGGCGAGATGGAAGAGCACCAGCGCGAAGGCGGTCAGGATGACGCACTTGACGAAGTCCACGCCCAGCAGGTGCCGCCCGACCAGGCCGATCGCGACGGCCGTGATCGCGCCGCCATAGAAGGGCAGCATCACCGTGGCCAGCGTGATGAAGGTGTGGTTGCCCAGCAGCGAACCGATCCCCCATGAGTGGCTGAACAGGTCGCCGAAGAAGGTGGAGATCATCGCCGCACGCTCAGCCCAGCAGCAGCTTCGTCACCAGCGCGAACACGCCCCGGTAGACCAGCACCGCCAGGATGCCGAGGACCAGGCCCTTGTGCAGCTGCACGCCCATCGCCGCGCGCGCGACGAAGCCGCTGCCGATGGCGGCGAGGAAGCCGCCCAGCAGCGCCAGCATGGCCATCGGGTCGCCAAATGCCGCCGGACTTTCTGTCAGTAACTGGCCCACAAGCCCCCCTTGAAATGAGTTGGAATCGCCGTGATGCCTTCGGTCAAATTACGATAATCAATTTATTTTATGGTCTGTTTGCGCGGACGCAAAGACCATTTCGCGGACTCAAAAAAAGGCCCGCAGATCCCCCCGGATCTGCGGGCCAACTGCTCGGGGAGACTCACAGCGGTCGGCAGGCGATGAGGAAACCTGCCGCCGGTCCGTCCGCCCTGCTACCGGCGGTAACTGTAGTTATATGAGGCTCGACTTGCCGCTGGCAGCGTCGGGGACGGCGCCGACCGGGCGCCGTCCCGCGTTCGCTACCGTGCTGCGCGCATCAGTTCAGCGCGAAGGTCCACAGCGACGAACCGGTCGGCACGGACTTCAGGCGCTCGTCGCCCGAGTACAGCGCATATGCGCCGCCGGTGCCGGAAGTGACGGTCACGTACTGCTTGCCGTCCTTCTCCCAGGTGATCGGCATCGAGACGATGCCCGAGCCGGTCTGGAACTGCCACAGCTTCTTGCCGGTCTGGTCGTCATGCGCGACGAACTCGCCCGTCATCGTGCCGGTGAACACCAGGCCGCCCTTGGTCGCCATCACGCCGGCGAAGTTGGGGATGGCCAGCGGCACGCGCCACTTCTCTTTCGCCGTCAGCGGGTCCATCGCCTTCAGATAGCCGCGCGGCTGCTTGGCGTCGTAGATGAAGCCGGTGAAGTCCATGCCCAGCCAGAACTGGCCGCGCTTCCACTCCTGCTCCATGTTCCGGTAGCCCATGCCGAAGTTCAGCGTGTTGGCAAAGACGGTGTTGGTCTCCGGGTTGTAGGCGATCGGGCTCCAGTTCTTGCCACCCAGCGCCGACGGCCACACCTCGTCCGACTTCTCCATCACCAGCGTCTTGTGGTGATATTCCGCACGCTCGGTCAGGATCGGGCGGCCGGTCTTGAGGTCGATGCCCTTGGCCCAGTCGACGCGGTCGACGAACTTGTTGGCCGCGATCAGCTGGCCGTTCGCGCGGTCGAGCACGTACAGGAAGCCGTTGCGGTCGGCGTGCACCATCGCCTTGCGGGTCTTGCCGTCGACCTTGATGTCGATCAGCACGTTCTCGTTGACGCCGTCATAGTCGTACGCATCGTTCGGCGACCACTGGTAGTGCCAGACGAGTTCGCCCGTCTTCGGACGGATCGCGATCACGGAAGCGATGTACTTGTTGTCCAGGCCGCCGCGGAACGCCGGGTTCCACGGGCCGCCGTTGCCGGTGCCCCAGTAGGTCAGGTCCAGCTCCGGATCGTAGGTGCCGGTGATCCAGGTCGAGCCGCCGCCGCGCTTGTAGGTGTCGCCCGGCCAGGTATCGCCGCCCGGCTCGCCCGGAGCGGCCGTGGTGAAGCGACGCCACAGCTTCTTGCCCGTCTTCAGGTCATAGCCGTCGATGAAGCCGCGGATGCCGTATTCGCCGCCCGAGATACCCGTGATGAGCACGCCATTCGCAACCACCGGAGCGACGGTCAGCGAGTAGCCCTGCTTGTAGTCTTCGACCACGGTCTTCCACAGCTGCTTGCCGGTCTTCATGTCCAGCGCAATGATCGACGCGTCGATCACGGTGCGGTAGATCACGCCGTCATGCGCCGCGACGCCGCGGTTGTGGTTGCCGCAGCAGACGGCGTTGTACACGTCTTCCGGCAGGTCCAGCGGGGTCTTCCACAGCTG
>CAZTIF010000003.1:0-63091 GCA_964613635.1 uncultured Bifidobacterium sp.
GCACGCACTGGTAGGGACAGGCGTCGCATAAAAACTGAATTATTCAGGACGGACTGATTAGCCAACTCTTCCGGAGTCCATCGGTCATTTGCCATTGCACGATCGTTGCGGCTCTCGCCCGGGCTTTCCGGCAACAGCACCGCAACATCAACCCGGTCAATTGGCAAGCCATTGCTTTTCATTGGCAATTCCGATATCTGCAACACGAGCGCATCAACGCGCGGATCTGCCAGCAATGCCCTGCATCCAGCGAAGGCATCTCCACCTGCCAAGCGGGAAACCTTATTGCCAATATATACGTCGTGCGAATCGACCCAACCCACGCAAATATTCTTGCTGATCGTCTTGGCGACCAGCTCCTCGCGGATGTCCCGATGCGCTTCAACTGAGCCGATCAACACAATCGTCGGGATTCGTCCTCTCCGCGGCACGAGGCGAGGCAGAATGGCGCGGTGCAAATGCCGCGACAATTGAGGCTGTGCGTTCACCTCACAGATCGCCCCGCCGGTTTCATGCCACGGGCGCGAGATATCCGGTATGAGCAAGTCGATTCCAGCAAGATCCAGCCGCAAGACGCTCGCAGCGCGAGAAGCCAGCTCCAGATTATCGGGGTGTACTTTGTCCAGCACCGCCTCCCGTGTCCCGCCGACGTTGATGTTCGCCGGGCCGCGCAGTCGCACATTCTGTCCGGGCAGCGGAATGCTTTTTAACGTAAGCCCCTGGCTGCCCAGCCAATCTCGCACCTCATCATCGATGGTGATCGGCTTTCTCGCCTGCTCTGCCAGATGATCACTTGGCCGACTTTTTCTATCGAGATTGGCTCGCCGAATCAGATCCTCGACTGTTTCTGTGCCATTGCCGATGACATAGGCAGGCCTTCTATGCATCGCCCAGATGACCTCACCTTTGTAAACCTGCAGCCGGTAATCATGCCCCTCTACATGCTGTTCAACGAGAATGCGATCGCTGAGGCTTGACGCCGCCGAAAACGCTTTGCGTACAGCCTCTGGTGATCGGAGTTGCGTATACACGCCCTTTCCGCCATCGAGATCGGTCGGTTTGAGCACGACTGGATAGCCCAGTCTTTCCGCCGCAGCGACGGCCTGCTGCTCATTGGCCACTTGGCGATGCCGTGGCACCGGGAGGCCCGCGTCACGAAGAACCTTGGCGCATGCAAATTTATCGCGCGCCAGACCTGCACTGATTCCAGACGTCTCATCGGTGAATGAACTGTCCAGCCAGCGAGCCTTGCTGCCCCAACCAAATTGATAAACATTGTTGGCGACATGCCGCCAAGGTATGCATTCGTCGTGAGCAGCCTGCAGGAATCGCAGAGTATTGACACCTGTCGGCGCCTTCCTGGCACAGCTTTTGATGAGCTTGTAAAAATCTTCGGAAAGGCTTGCAAGCGCAATCTCGCGTCCGTCCGTCAATGAGTTGAAAAGCTGCGCAGCCCAGCCAATCGCCCGCCTGGGTGCCGCAATACCAACATCGATGGCGGGCAGCCCAAGCATCCAATGAATTTGAGCTCCCCGCCGGATTTGTCTGGCTTGGACTCCCGCCATGATTGGCATTCCGGCCGTGGACAATATATCCAGAGAAGTGCTGGCCAAACGAGCCAGTATCGGATGCTCCGCCACGATTTTCGGAAGCCTGTGTGGCTGTCGATTTCGCAGAAGCGCCTCAGTAATCTCATCGTACTGATCCAGAGTACTCTGCCGAATTTCGCCAACAAGAATGCAGACGTCAAAAATGAACGCTGGCTGCCGCATCCCTCGCCAGTAACCTGCCTCGAAGCGACTCCTGGCCAGATCGACCCTGATGAAGGGATCTGCTACTTCGTTTGTGTGGATGATGCGGGAATTTTCCATTGATTTATATTTTTTAAGGAAAACGTTTTTGCAGGTGACATGTCACATGCCCAAATTCAGGCATTGAGCTCTGCGAGCCTGACTTCACAGGCCACCGCGCTCCTGATGGGGAGACACTGATTTCAGTGATCTGCATGCCCTCATGCGGAGGGCAGGCCTTGACCATCGCCCCGTCGGGTTTGATGCAGTGATTAACGGATTTTCTCCGGAGTTTTGTGCATTTTATATGCAATCCATATGGGAAAAATAGGAAGCTTGGCGCATTCTTTGCGCGCTCCCGAAAATCTCGGTGGAATGACGGATTCCACTGCGCAGCGCCTCACGGCACCCAAGGCAGAGAATACGAGGCTCAAGCGACGACTGACAGAATTGACCTCCGCCGAAAGCGGCGGCATGGCTACCGACGACTGCCTGTGCTGTTGCGATGGCCGGATGCTTCCCGCCGCGTAAGCAAAGGCTTCAGTTGTGCTCGGCTCGGGATCCTTGCCGCGCGGTACTCCCGCAGCACCTCCATCGTCCGGCTGCGCGCTTCCTCGGCCCTCTGCATGGGATCATCAGTGGCCGCCAGTCGTTCAAGACGGGATTCGGTGAGCGTTATAATCATGGTCTTTCAGGACAAGACGAGGACAAAGGCAAGCGTTCCGACGCGCCGACCACTCGTTGACCGTTTCACCACCCTGCAACCAGCGGTTGCAGGATCGGCACTTCGACGATGCCCACATTGGTTTCGATGTGCCTTTAAATTCAAGGAATTCCATGAGCCTCAAATGCGGCATCGTCGGCCTGCCCAACGTCGGCAAGTCGACCCTCTTCAATGCACTGACCAAGGCCGGCATCCCGGCGGAGAACTATCCCTTCTGCACGATCGAGCCCAATGTGGGCATCGTCGAAGTGCCGGATGCGCGACTGCAGCAGCTGGCGGACATCGTGAAGCCGGAGCGCATCCTCGCGGCCACGGTCGAGTTCGTCGACATCGCCGGACTGGTGGCCGGCGCATCGAAGGGCGAGGGCCTCGGCAACCAGTTCCTCGCGCACATCCGCGAGACCGACGCGATCGTGAACGTCGTTCGCTGCTTCGAAGACCCGAACGTCGTGCACGTGGCCGGCAAGGTCAGCCCGCTGGATGACATCGCGGTGATCCAGACCGAGCTCGCGCTGGCCGACCTGACGACGGTGGAGAAGACGATTCAGCGCGAGATCAAGAAGTCCCGCGCAGGCGACAAGGAAGCAGCCGCGCTGGTCGCGTTGCTGGAGAAGGTGCAGGTGCAGCTGAATGACGCGAAGCCGGTACGTGCCATGGGGCTGGACAAGGAACAGATGGCGATGCTGAAGCCGCTGTGCCTGATCACCGCCAAGCCGGCGATGTATGTGGCCAACGTGTCGGACAGCGGCTTCACGAACAACCCGTTGCTCGACCAGCTGACGGAGTATGCGAAGTCGCAGAACGCGCCCATCGTCGCGATCTGCGCGGCGATCGAGGCCGAGATCGCCGACCTGGATGAAGAGGACAAGGGCGCCTTCCTCGCCGACATGGGCATGGACGAGCCGGGCCTGAACCGACTGATCCGCGCCGCGTTCAGCCTGCTGGGCCTGCAGACCTACTTCACTGCCGGCGTGAAGGAAGTGCGCGCCTGGACGATCCACCAGGGCGATACCGCACCGCAGGCCGCCGGCGTGATCCACACCGACTTCGAGCGCGGCTTCATCCGCGCGCAGACGATCGCGTTTGATGACTACATCGCGCACAAGGGCGAGCAAGGCGCGAAAGAGGCCGGCAAGATGCGCGCCGAAGGCAAGGAATACATCGTCAAGGATGGCGATGTGCTGAACTTCCTGTTCAACGTCTGATTTCGCCCTCTATTTCCCGCCGCGAATCCCTTGGCGAATCGCGGCGGCTCGTGCGGCAAAACGCGGTCAGCACCTCGCAGGATCGTTGCCCTCCTGGTTCGTTGGCTTGGTCGCCGATATGAACAAGTAGAGAGCCGCGTGGCGACGCCAAAAATCAAGCCGTGGATTTCTGGCGCAGGCCTCAGCATCTGGAGTTGGCTCCTTGATATGGCGCAGTACCAAGCCAGATTCGAGAACACCATTGATGCAGTCGCTCAGGGTGAACGGGAAGCGCAAATTGCTGAAAGTGGTCCGCCCCTCGGCTGCATCGTTTCCACCGGAAAAGGCCCAATTTTCCACCCACGGATCTTTGTTGAAATATTCTCCAATTAGCAGCCCTGCCGGATTTGTTTCGGAGCTGCGCACTATGCCCATTCTCTTCGTAAAATAAGATGGGTGCCTGATACAAAACATCAGCCTCCCTCCGGGGCGCAAGACTCGCGAAAATTCTTTCATCGCAGCGGCATAGCACGACATGTCGCTCAAGGCCATCCACGACGTTACCAGGTCAAAGGAGGAATCGGCAAACTCCATTTCAGCAGCAGACCCTTGATAATAAGAGATGTCCAGTGGATGTTCAGATTCGTACTGTTTGGCGTTTTCAATCATCTTTTGCGAGAGATCAATCGCGGATACGCGTGCACCGGCACGCGCAAGCATTCTTGAACTTGTGCCTTCGCCACAGCCTCCATCCAAAACATCAAGACTCGCAATATCTCCGAGAAATTTCATGAAAACAGGCTCCAGAAATTCGTGTCGGTACACATCCTGCCCGGAGCGAATTTGCATCGCCCACTGATCGGAATTGTTGTTCCATTTTTTTTGCACCTCGGGGTCAGTATCGCTGAAATTCATAATCAATTCACCTTAACATGCTTGTTTAGCCAGTTGCCCAAGTCGCGATCAATCATCGTTTGCACAAGCAAAATATCTTGTTCAAAAAATCTGGATAGGGATCTCCCGGTTTGATAATCCAAAATCGGCTTGCTCTCCGGAGCCACGTTATACCACTCGCCTGCATCGAATTTCATCCGGTCCACCTTCAGAAAATCTGTTATCTCATCGAGAAATGCCGAGGGGGAGGCGAGCATGTCGTCGTACAGCATGATCTTGGTTTGTTTTGGGGTGAAAATAGACTGGACCTGAGCCAAGGATCGAGAGTACAAGCCATGCCTGAGGAAGTGACGTAGTCCCCACCAGAATTCGTCTATCTGCCATGGCTCTTTGCGCAGAGCCGTCTGGAAATCATTGTCAGGAGTCCAATGATTGGCGTGGTCCATGGCGTAATGAGAAATTGCACGTTGCAAAGGGTCGCGAAGAATCAAAATGATTTTGGCGTTCGGAAAGCGCGCTCGGATTCGCTGGCAAGCCTGATAATCGTACATGTAAGTGGGGGAAATTTCTCCCCTAATTACCCCCTGCCGTGAGGCATCCCACTGTTGGATATAGCTCTCGAAATTCTTTGGTACTCGGGAATTGCAAATCATCTTGAAACGTAAAAGTGATTCCTGAAGCAAGGCCGTGCCATGTCGTCGCGCGATCTCATTAAAATCCGGCCCTTGGCCATCGACGTGGAAGAATCTCGTCCATTTTTGGCGACTCATCTCTATCAAGGGGTGCTGATTGAGATAATTATGCAGAGATGTCGTTCCTGCTTTAACTGCTCCAAGCACAAAAAAATCAATCATGTTATCCACGCAAAGTAATTCATGTCACGGACATCCGCCTCCAGATCACGAACTTGTCGTGCCCACCGCCCCAAATTCAGGTTCTGCCCGTTGCTGGTCATTGCGGGCACAAGTAATCAAATAAATGCTCCAACATCCTATTTCTGGAAGTGGTGTGGTGCGTAAGCTTGTTGCCGTCAGTGCTGTCGATCAGCCATTCAATTCGCTCTTTTGCAAATTGGCAAGCAGGGTCATCGGAGTCTATCAAGACAACTTTCGGACGAAGCGTCTTCGCTGACCGAGCCAATTTTTCAATCTTCAATGCCGAAGCCGCAGGATTTTCAACGTCCGGACCACCAACCAGTAGCAGGACATCACTCTTGTCTATGGGCCATCCCGAAGTTGGCGCGTCAACTTCAGCGACCGAAATGACGATGGCATCCACGGTTGTGTCAACCAGTAAGATCCGAGTGGCATCAAATATATTCGAGCCAGCGTTCGAGATGACTCTTCCTCCAAGGGAAACGGAATCGGGTGATACGTACCCGGCATTCCTGTAATAACCAAGAATGGACTGGTAAATCTTCTTGCTGAAGGCGCAGTTGGCCGAAGTCGTCAATATCACCACGGTAGGAATGCGCCCCTGTTCCGTCGGGATGATGGACTTCAGCATCGGAGCGTGCATCGTGGTGAACATTTGAGGCTGGGAATTGACTTCGCAAATTCCTGCATCGCTCTCGAGCCAGGACGTGCGGATATCCGGAATTAACAAATCGATTCCCGCAACATCCAGCCGCAGAGCGCGAGCGGCTCTTTGCGCAAGTATCAGATTGTCGGCATGAATCTCTCCCAAAGGGATTTCTCGGGGTATGCCGCCACTGGCAACATTGGCAGCGCCGCGCAGGCGGACGAACACCCCTGCGGGCGGTACGTCATTCCAATTCATTTTTGCGTCCGAGAGCATCCTCTCAGCTTCGTGATCGGCAAGAATAGGGTGAAGGAAGCGTCGATCATCCTGGGCGATCGATCGTTCATGATTTTCCATTTCCACCAGTTCGCGAACCGAGTGCTTGCCGTCCCCTGTGACCCCGCCCGGGACCCGTTCCACAACGCCGAGTACTTCGCCGTTCACCACCAGCATCCGGAAATCATTTCCTTCAACATGTTTTTCAATGACGATGTTTTTCGAGTGCCTGGCGGCATGGGCATAAGCGGCGCGAACAGATGCCTCATCCCTCAGAAAAGCCCCAACGCCGACACCCCCCTCCAGATCCGCAGGCTTCACAACGACCGGATAGCCAATTTTTTTCGCGAGCGTCATCGCTTCGTCATCAGACCGCACGGGTGCCTGAACAGGTACGGGCAGACCAGCTGCGCGTAACACATCGCTGGTTTGTTGCTTGTTCTTGGAGATCATGACGGCGATATTGGGAGTGCCATCCGTTATCGAGCTATGGAGAAGCCGCGAATTTTTTCCATAGCCGAGTTGGAAGACGCCGCGAGAGAACCTGAACCACGGTATCCCCAGCCGATGGGCCTCTTTCAGGAAATGCAGCGAATTAAAGCCGATCAATCCATGATGTTTCAACTGCGGCTCTGCGGCTGCAATCAACCCCGAGATTTTTTCCCTCAGCGACTCTTCGGACTCGACCGGCGCATGGGCGATACTGAGCAACTCCAGCCCGACGCGAATTGCGGCGAGCGAGGGTTGGGCTTCAAGACAAGGCAGGATGACGATCCAGGAATGCGGGTTCTTTGCCCTGGCCGATGTTATTCGGGGCAAATTCAGAACCGGTTGACTGCGGTTTTCGAGCAGGCAGCGCACCCAAAACAGAAAATGGTCGATGCGCTTTTCTTCCAGATCAAACAGTTGGATCTGATCCGTCGGTGGCGCAAGCGATCTCATCACCCGGGTGATTTTCGCGAAATTTTCCCTGAATTCACGCAGGAAGGAATCAATGCTTCGGTCAAATTCAATTTGAAAGACGATGCAAGGCTGATCGAGGCCGAACATATACCCTGGATAAAAAATCGGGTTGCCGATCAAGGCCACTGCTGCATGATTGCGATTCATTTTCAGTTGTCGAAGTTCACTGCGGAATGTAAGGGCCGCTTGCTTCCGGGTGATCTGTTGGAAATGAAGGGTTTCATTTTCAGAACCCGAAGCGGCCATGGATTATGCGGCCTCTCGGTGCTTCCAGCACTTGCCGGGCATGCAGCACACGACGATGGTCCAGCATCAGGAAGGCGGCAAATGTCGTCATTCCGGTTCATGTTGCCTGCACGCCGTGCAAGGAATACCAACGCCGCCAACGGCCCGACGAGACAGTCTCCTGGCGTGTGATGAAATGGCATTGCTTCGGCATTTAATATTCGATAATTCGGCACGAGAGTCATTTCTTGCGCAGCCGGTCTATGGGCGCAACCGTGTCGAGGCGATATTGGCGGTCATGACGGAAAGCCCTACGCCCCAATACGGAGGCGTCTGTCAAATTGCCGCCGGCCTCACCGTTTCAATGCGCTCACTTTGAAATATCCGCTCGGACTCTGCCGTGGTCACTTTTCAGAGTAATGGTTACGGATGTCATTATATTCCGGTGTCCACGGGCTTCTGGCCATGCCGGCTTTTGAATCTGGCGGCCTGCGCCTCACGCGCTGGATTTTCCGTGCGGCTGACATCCGCTTTCACGTCATGCCTGCCCGACCATTGGATTGTGAGATGTGCTCAAATTACGTGCGGATGCGTCTTTCTCGCCGAAACCGGACGAGCGCCATCGGCAGGATGCCTTTGCCCACCTTGCCCCTGCCTTCAGACATCAGGGCCCACGCTTTCAGGACGCATGCATGTTCGCCTTCGCCTTTTCCATCGTCGCGTACGCGGCCTTCCTGCTGACGTCAGTCTATGCAACGGCATTTCTCGGCGGTTTTGCGCTGCCTGCCACCATCGACGGACCGCAGACCCATGCGTTCGCCGAGGCCATCGTCGTGGATATCGTGCTGCTGTTGATGTTCGGCTTGCAGCACAGCGTGATGGCGCGCCCGGCATTCAAGCGCGCCTGGACACGCTGGATTCCCGAATCGCTTGAGCGCAGCACCTATGTGATCATGTCCTGCCTGATGCTGCTGGCCTTTTTCGTGTTCTGGCGTCCGATCGGGGGTGTGGTGTGGGAATTGTCCAGCCCCTGGAGCGATTGGCTGTGGGGCGGGTATGCCGCAGGATGGCTGGTCCTGACCCTGTCCTCCTTCATGATCAGCCATACCGAACTGTTCGGCCTCAGCCAGGCCTGGCATTCGCTGCGTGGCAAAACCATGCCCGTCCAGCGTTTTCGCGCACAATGGTTCTACAAGGTGGTGCGCCATCCGATCATGCTGGGCTTCCTGATCGCGTTCTGGTCCGTGCCCCGAATGACCGTTGGACATCTGGTTTTCTCGGTCGGCATGACTGCATATATCCTGATTGGCCTGTACTTCGAGGAGCGCGACCTCGTGGCGGCGTTGGGTGACGACTACCGGGCGTACCGCTCGCGGGTACCCATGCTGCTGCCTTGGCTGAACAAGCGTCCCCCTGCACGGCGGCCTTGAGCGCGGCCGTCCGCCTTCAGTTCGAAGGCGGTGCCGGCAGCTCGATGCGCATCAGCACGAACCGGAACGCATACAGTGCGAACAGTATCCCCAGCAGGTCGCTCAGGAAGGCCGAGCCGACCTTGCTTGCGAGCTCGCCCTCGTGCAGATGCATGAACACGATGGTCTCGCGCACGAGCCCATTCAGCGCCGCGAACACCAGGCTCAGCTGCAAAAGCAATTGCCAGGTCAGTCCCGACAGGTCGGACGACAGCTGCCGCCGGAAAATCCGGCAGGCCAGCAGCGGCATCAGGCCACCGGCAGCGGCCACCTGTGCCGCAAGTGCGTAATTGCCGGGAAAAAGCACCAGCGCGCACCAGGCGAAACAGAACAAGGCAATCGCCGCCGATCCGATCCAGCCGGTCAGCAGAACCAGCAGCAATTTCACGCCGGTCGACAGCCGGAGCAGGTCAGCTCCCGGCACATCCCCCAAGGTGCGGATCAGCACATCATTGAGCGCATAGACCGTCGCATAACCGAGCACGGCAGCAAGGAAGACACCGAGCGGATGATTGATTCTTGTTGTGTACATCATTTGTCCCGTCCTCACATTCGCTGCGTCAGACTGCCTGATGAAAGCCGTACGGTAAACAGGCGCGGCGGACTGCCGCCGGGGCCGGCCTGAGCTCAGCCCTGCTCTTTCACTGCCTTCAGCATGCAGCGGGCCACCTTGTCGAAATACGTCATCGCCGCCGGTGTCAGGTCGAGCTGCTTGCGGCGCGCGTCTTCGGTATCGGCAAGATAAATCCAGCCCTTCTCGCGCATCGACTTCAGCCGGCCATGCAGCATCGCCGGCGAGCCGAGTTCCGACATGCCCATCAGGTCCTTGACCGACAGCCGCTGCTGCGTGTGGTGCGCGTTTGCCACGATCATCAGGATGCGCTCTTCAAGCGGCTCCAGTGGCGGCAGCGTCGGCAGGCTGCGCAGCGCCTCGGCCAGCTGGATGAAGCGCAGATAAAGGTCAGCGAATTTGGTTGACTTGCCCATGATGTCGAATCCTTGCGTGTAAGGTCCCGGCCATGAGGGGGCGGAACCGGTGCACACGATACATCGGAAAGCCTCGTCGCGTTGGCAACGTGCCAATCCTGCATCGTCTGGCGGGTCCCAGTGCGCTGGATGAAAAGCCGGGCGCAGCTTGGCGCACAGTGTGCCATTCGAGGATCGGCGCGATGTGCGCTGATTAACCCATGGTTTGAAGTTACAGCTTATATACCTATGCGCGGTTGCGCCATCCTCCGGGCATTGATGCAATCGACCTTTGGGTGCTTTTTCTGGAATGGATCTGAAATCCGAACCGACACCGGTTGGATTGCCCGTCCGCAATGCGGTCCTTGTCGCGTGGCATGCCCGCGAAGACCGGGCATGCGGCGCACGTGCCGGATGCCCCGCCCCCGCGCGGTTCAGCCGCCGATGCCGACCAGCGTGATATCGAGCGCGTCCTGATGTGCTGCGTCGAGCGCCAGGTACTGCTTCATCGTCAGCGCGGCCTGCTGTGCGCCGTCCAGCGCGCCGAGCTGCTCGATGCTCAGCGCCTGCAGCTGCACGGCCTTCATCATCGCGAGGTCGCCCGGCTCCAGCGCCTGCATCTGCTCCGTGCTGAGCGCCTGCAGCTGCATGCCGGACAGCATGGCAAGCTGCTTGCCGGTCAGCGCGGCGAGCTGTTCGTCATCAAGTGCGCCGATCTGTGGCGCGCTCAGCGCCGACAGCGGTATCTTGCCCAGCCGGCCGATGTCGATGGCGTCAATGGCCGCCACCTGCGCGGTCGACAGCGCGATCACCTGCGCCGAGGACAAGGCCGCCAGTTGCACGCCGTCCAGCGCGCGGATGCCGGCGGCCGACAGCGCGGCCACATCTTCCGGCGCGAGCATCTTCAGCTGCGCCGGCGACAGCGCCGCCACCTGCGCCTCGCTGAGCGCGCCGAACTGGGAGCTCGTCATTGCCTGCAGTTGCAGCTTGCCCAGCATGCGAATGTGCGCGCCGTCAAAGGCCGCAAACTGTTCGGAGGTCAGCGCCATCAGCTGCGCCGGCGTGAGCGCGGCCAGCTGCTTTGCGCCGAGCGCGGCGATCCGCTGCGGCGCCAGCAGCGCGAGGTCGGCCGCCTCGATCGCCGCGATCTGTGCCGGCGTCAGCGCCGCCAGTTGCGCAAGGCTCAGCGAGCCGATCTGCGCGCCCGACAGCGCGGCGATCTGTGTCGGCAGCAGCGCGGCCAGATTTGCCGGCAGGATCGCATCGAGCTGTTCGGCGTCGAGCTGAGCCAGCTGTGCGCCGCTCAGCGTACGCAGCTGCCTGCCGGACAAGGCGGCGAACTGCGCATCGCTGAACTCATCGAGCGTGGACGGGCTGATCTCCGCCAGTTGCGCCGCCGTCAGGCTGGCCACTTGCGCCGGCGTGATCGCATCCAGTTGCTGCGTCATGATCGCGATCACCTGCGCGGCCGACAGGCCGCTGACCTGCGCGGTATTGATCGCTGCCACCTGCTCCGCATTGAACCAGTCAAGCTGGTCATTCGTGAACGCCGCCAGCTGCGGCGTGCGCAGCGCGGCGATCTGCGCCGTGGTCAGCGCCGCGATCTGGTCGCCGCGCAGCGAGATTATCTGCTCGGTCGTCAGCGAGGGAATGTCGATCGCCTCGATCGCGACCACCTGCTCGGTCGACAACGCGCCGATCGACACCGGCGACAGCGCGCCCAGCTGCGAGCCGGTCAGCGCCGTGATCCGTTCCGGCGACCACATCGCCACGCCGCTGGCGTCGAGCGCCTTCAGTTGCGCCGTCGTCAGGCTCAGCACCTGCGCGCCCGTCATCGCGCCGACCTGCGACGCCGACAGCGAGCGCAGCTGCGCGGCGGCCAGCACGCGCAAATCGTCGGTCGCGATCGCCGCGACCTGATCCGGGTCGAGCGCGCGCAGCTGCGCGCTGCCCAGCGCCGGCATCTGCCGCAAGGTCAGCGCGTCGATCTGTGCGGCGCTCAGCGCGGCGATGTCGTCCGGCGCCAGCGCCGCCAACTGTGCCGAGCTCAGCGCCGCGATGGCCGCGCCCGTCAGCGCACCGACCTGCGACGGCGACAGGGCATCGATCTGCGCCGTCGTCAGTCCCTTCAGGTCGGCCGGATCGAAGGCGGCAACCTGCGCGTCCGACAGCGCCGCCAGCTGCGTCGGCGTCAGCGCGGCAAGTTGCAGCGAGGTGAGCGCGGCGATCTGGTCAGGGTCGAGGCCAGCCACCTGATCGGTCGTCAGTTGCGCGATCGTGGTCGGAGCAAGCTGTGCGACCTGATCCGGCCGCAGCGCACCGATCTGCGACGGGTTCATCTGGCTCAGTTCGTCGTTGCTGACCGCCGTCAGCGCCTTCAGCTGGTCCATCCGCAAGCCCGCGACGCTGGCGGTGGCAATCGCCTGCACCTGCGTGTCGGTGAAGGCCGCCAGCTGTTCGGTCGACATCGCCGCCAGTTGCGCGCTGCCGAGCGCCGCCACTTGCGCGGTGCCGAGCGTGGCCACTTGCGCGGTGGTGAAGGCCGCTACCTGCTGGCTGCCCATCGCCGCGATGTCGGCCGTCTCGATCGCGCGCACCTGGTCGGCGCCCAGCGCGCGCACCTGGCTCGACGACAGCGCCGCGACCTGCGCGGTGCCCAGCGCGGCCACCTGCGCCGGCGTCAGCGCGACCATTTGAGCGAGGCTCAGCGCGGCCAGCTGCGCGCTGCCAAGGCCGCCAATGTCGGCCGTGTCGATGGCCGCGACTTGTGCAGTGCCCAGTGCCGCGACCTGCGCGCTTTCCAGCACGGCCAGCTGCGCCGAGGTGAGCGCGGCGATCTGCCTTGCGCTCAGCCGCTGCAGGTCGGCGGTGTCCAGCGAGGGCAATTGGATGGTGGTCAGCGCCGCGATCTGCGCGGTCGTCAGGCTGCCCATCTGCGCGGTCTTGAGCGCCGCGATCTGCGCAGTCGACATGGCCGCGAGATCCGCCGTTTCGATCGCCGCGACCTGCGCGCTGCCCAGCGCAGCGACCTGCGCAGTCGTGAAGGCGGACACTTGCACCGAGCTGAGCGCGGTGATTTGTTGCGAGCCGAGCGCGGCCAGCTGGGCGGCGTCCATCGCCGCCAGCTGCCGGGGCGTGATTCCGGGCAGGTCGCCGGTCTCGATGGCGGCGATCTGCGCGGGCGTCAGCGCGACGAACTGCTCCGTATCGAGGGCCGCGATCTGCGCCGAGGTCAGCGCGGCGATTTGCCGATCGCCCAGCGCCTGCAGGTCGGCGGTTTCCAGTGCCGGCATTTGCAGCGTGGTCAGCGCCGCGACCTGTGCGGTGCCGAGGCTGCGGATCTGGCTGGTGGTCAGGCTGCGGATCTGCCCGGTGGCCAGCCCCGCAATGTCTGCCGATTCGATCGCATTGACCTGTTCGCCCGTCAGCAGCGGAATCTGCGCCGTGGTCAGCGCGCGCAGCTGCTCCGAAGACAGCGCCGCAATCTGCCGGGTCGTGAAGGCAGCCAGCTGCGTGCCGTTCATCGCCATCAGCTGGCTGCTGCTCAGGCCGGCAATGTCCGCTGTCTCGATCGACGAGATCTGCGTCGTGCCGAGCGCGGCGATCTGGCGCGTCGACAATGCGGCGATCTGTAGCGACGTGAAGGCGGCCACCTCGGTGGCCTCGAGCGCCGCCAGGTCGCGCGGGGCGATGGCCGCGATCTGCGCCGTACTCAGCGCGGCAATCTGCGCCGACGACAGTCCACTCAACACGCTCATCTGTATCCCCGCCTTCGTTCGGAAAATGAAAACCTTGCCGGCTGCCCCGGCAGGCGAGGCGCGCTTGACAGGACAATCCACCGTCTGAATCGGCGCGATCGCGCCTTTCTTTAGGCCGGAGCGGACAGCGACTGGCGGTGAATATTGTGACGAGGCTCACAATTTCCCGGCCGGTGGGAAACTACGCTTTGCGCGATCACGCCAGCGGATTAAGCTTTTTGAAACAATTCGTTTTGTTATAAGGTTATTGCTGGTAGGATACGGCCTTGCCCGAGCCAGTAGAGGAGATATCCTGCGGCCGGCACGCAGGCGCACCCATGCGTGAGCCCCGGAGACGAATTTGCAGAGCGCCACCTTACCGACACCACCGAAGCCCCAGACCGTCCCCGCCGCGAGGCTGAGGGTCGCGCCTGCGCTGCTCGGCAGGATTCCGCTGCTGGCCGGGCTGCCCGAGCAGATCCTTGCCGAACTGTCGGCAGAAATCCGGCTGGTCACCTACGCCAAGCGGCAGTTCGTGATGCACAAGGGCGCGCGCGACACCGACCTGCTGTTCCTGCTCGAGGGGCGTCTGCTGGTGGTCGATATCTCACCCGAAGGCCGGCAGACCGGCCTGAACTTCATCTCTCCCGGTGACTTCTTCGGCGAACTCGCTTCGATCGACGGCCTGCCGCGCTCCGCGACCGTGGTCGCCGCCGCGCCGTCGCTGGTCGGCGTGCTGCCCAAGAACGCCGCGCGCAAGCTGATCTTTGGCATTCCGACCGTCGCCGAGCGCATGCTCAAGCACGTGTCGCTGAAGCTGCGCGCCTCCACCGAATACCGCGTGCTGCTGGGCATACCGAACGCGTTCTGCCGCGTCTACAGCCTGCTGCGCTTGCTGGCGCGACCGGACCCGGGCAAGCTGATCACGATCGAGAACATGCCGACCCACGAACAGATCGGCCTGATGACCAACACCAGCCGCGAGACCGTCACCCGCGCATTGCAGGTGCTGTACGAGCAGGGCATCATGGAAAAGGACGGCCGGCGCGCCATCGTGCGCGATTCCGCCCGCCTGCTCGAGCTGATACGAGAGCACCAGTAAGAGCTGCGCCAGCTGCGGGGCGCAACCCGCGCGCATCCGCCGGCATGCCGACAACCAGAACCCCCAACGAGTGCATGCGGTGATCCGAGAACCTGCATCCCTGCGCAGCCGCCTGGCGATCGCCTTGTTCGCCGCCCTCCTCACCCTGCTCTACGTCGCCGTGCCCGGCAAGCTGGGCGACGGCGCCGAGCGCGCCGCCTATGACACATTGGTCAGTGCGTCGCCGCCGGTGGCGCAGGAAGAACGGGTGGTGATCATCGACATCGACGAGCGCAGCCTTGCGCAGTACGGCGCCTGGCCGTGGCCGCGCAAGACCGTTGCGCGACTGGTCGACGAACTGGTCCGGCGGCACCAGGTCGGGCTGCTGGGGCTCGACATCGTTTTTCCCTTGCGCCGTGACGGCGATCCGCAGCTGCGAGCGGCGCTGGACCGGCCCGCCGTGGTCATGAGCCAGACCCTCGATTTTTCGGCGGTCTCGGAGAACCGCGTCGGCGAGCTCGCCGGGGCTGTCGCCGTTGAAGGCCGCCGGCTGGCGCCGCAGGCGGGCGGCTACGTCGCCAACGATATCGGCGTGCTGCCGGCGGGCGCGGCGGTCGGCCATATCAGTCCCGTGATCGACGACGACGGGCGCATCCGTCGCATCTATCCGGTTGCCTGCGTGGCAGGCGACTGCACGATGGCGCTGGCGCTGCGGATGTATGCGCAGCTGACCGCTGCCGGCCGGGCTGCGCCGGGCGTGGCTTTTGCCGCCGACGGCAGCCGGCTGCAGGTCGGGCTGCGCGACGATGCGCCGCTCGAGCTGCCCCTCGACCCGCAGCGCGCGCTGCTGGTGCCCTACCGGGTAGCGCCGGGCGGCTTTCCGGTACTGTCCGCCGCCGACGTGATGGACAAGTCGCGCGCGCTGCCCTGGCTGGAGAACAGCATCGTGCTGGTCGGCAGCTCGGCGCTCGGCGTCGGCGACCGCGTCGCCACGCCACTGGCCAAACTGGCGCCCGGCGTCGAGGTCCATGCGCAATTGCTGGTCGCGCTGCTCGACCGCAGCTTCATCCATCCGCTGCCCGGCACGTCGCCGGTTTTCCTGATGCTGGCCGCCGTCATCCTGCTGTCCTACATTGCCTGGCCGGGACGCGGGCGCTCGCTGATGCTGGGCTGGCCCTTGCTGGCGCTGGCCGGCGCGACCCTGCCGCTGGCCTGGCTGCTGCTCGATCGCGGCCTGCTGCTGCCGCTGACGCCGCTGTCGCTGATGGTGCTGGTCGTTACTGCGCTGACCATGCTGCAGCAGAACATGGCGCTGTCGGCGCGGGTACGCCGCCTCGGTACGCAGTTCAGCCAGTTCCTGCCGGCCAGCCTGGTCGGGCGGCTGCTGCGCGATGCCCGCATCGGCCCCGAGACCGAACGGCACATGATGACCGTGCTGATCGTCGATGTGCGCGGCTTCACGGCCGCTTCCGAAGACAAGACGCCGGAACAGATCGCCGGCTTCGCGCAGAAGTGCTTCGAGGTGCTGTCGGCCGAGGTCGCGCGCTACCACGGGACGATAGAAAAATACACCGGCGACGGCCTGATGGCGCTATGGGGTGTGCCTGCTGCCGAGGATGCGCCGTCAGGCCAGCCGGCCGCGCCGCTGCATGTCCGTCCGGCGGCGCGCGGGCTGCGCGCCGGTGCCGAGCTTGGCCATGCGCGTTACGCTGCCCAGGCCGTCAGCGCGGCTGTGGCGATGCAGCATGCGGTCGATCGGCTGTCCGGCTGGTTCGCCGAACACGGCTACGGGCAGCTGAAGCTGAGCATCGGCCTCAATACCGGCCCGATGTCCGTCGGCGTCTTCGGCGGGCAGGCTCATCTGGCGTGGTCGGCGCAGGGCCAGGCATTCAATGTCGCCAGCCGCATCGAGGGCCTGACCCGCGACACCGGCGAAAACCTGCTGATGGGCGAGGCGACGGCCCGACTGCTGTCGTCGGACGCCGTCCGCAAGGTCGGCGACTTCGCCGTCAAGGGCGTGTCCGCGCCGGTGGCGGTGTATGCGCTGCAGGATAACGATGCCCATTTCATATCGATTCCGAGGCGGCACGATTCCTGTTCTTAATGAGAAACATTCCAGAATAGTTTCTTCGGGAGAAGAACTTGACTCTGTTGGTCGGGAAAATGTTATCTGGATCACAGTTATGGAATATAGTCCGGGAGTAGCCTGTTCGAATAAAGGTCAAAAGTTCATTACATTTGGCCAACCGAAACGTTTCGCCTGAGTGCCGCCGTCCCGCATTGGCTGTGGGACGTTTGGCTGGCAATTGGGTGGAATCGGAACCGACGCGAACCCGCGTCAGGGAACAGGGTGTTTCTCAGGACAAGATGAAGATGTCAGTCGTTTCCCGAATCTGTTTTGCTGCGGTACTGCTGCTGACGCCGTGGCTGGCGACAGCGGCCGAGCCCGTGGGCAAGGTGCTGTTTGCCATCGGCGACGCTCGCCTGGCGGACGGCGGCGCGCGGGTGAAGAAAGACGACATGATCTCGGCCGGGCAGGCCGTCGTGACCGGCGCGAACGGTCATGTGCACATCCGTTTCGTCGATGATGCCTTCGTCAGCGTGCGGCCGAACTCGAAGCTGCAGGTCGAGCAGTATGTGTACGACGAGCGCGAGCCGAAGAACAATCGGGTGCGGTTCAGCCTGTCGCAGGGGGTGGCGCGGCTCATTACGGGCAAGGCGGGGCAGGCGGCGAAAGATCATTTCCGCCTCAATACCCCGGTCGCTGCGATCGGCATCCGCGGCACCGATTTCGTCGTGCAGGCTCGCGAGGCCATCACGCGGGTCATGGTCCAGCAGGGCGCGATCGTGGCCGCGCCGTTCTCTGACCACTGCGCGCGGGATGCATTCGGGCCATGCGGCGGCGGGCTGTCCGCCCAGCTGGCGGGTTCGCTCAATGGCAGCTATCTCGAAGTCACGCCGGACAGCAAGCCGGTGCTGCAGACCCTCGCTCCGGGCCAGTCCAAGGGAATCTTCGGTTTTCCCCGTCCGGAAGAGCCGATGGTGAATACCCCGGCACTACGTGCGCCGAGTGCCGAAGTGTTCAGCAAGACCTTGTACTGGGGGCGCTGGTCCGATCAGGCTGCGGTGCCGGCGGGTTATGAGCTGCTGGGCAGGAACGATGCGCTCTATGTGTACCGCTCGGAGGGGGTGCCGAATATGCCGCAGAGCGGCGAGTTCAGTTTCGTTCCGATCGAAGCCGTCGGCTTTGCGCGCGCGCGCGACGGCGAGCTGAAGCCGGCCGCCATCGCCGCGCCGTCTCTGACGCTCAACTTCAACAACCAGACCTACAGCACGGCCTTCACGTGGACGTCGGACGACCGCAGCCTGAAAATGCGCAGCGAGGGCGGCATCAGCGAAACCGGGCAGTTCATTCCTCGCAGCGGCACCAACATGGCGGTTTCCGGCGGCCTCAACAATACTGGCGACGAGGCGGCTTATGTGTTCATGCGCCGCCTGTCCGGGGACGATGCGTATGGCATGATTCGTTTTCAAAAATAGATCCATCGCCAGAGCAGACCCTGATCAGGAAAGACCGCAGATCCCCGCTTGCAACGCCGTTCCCGCTGGCCCGTCTCGTGGCCATGGCGGTGTGCTGTATCGTCCCGCTGGCGATGGCTGTTGCGCAGCCAGCGCCCCCCGGCTCGCAACCGCCCGGCGCCGCGCAATCCCCCACTTACCAGGATGTGATGCGTGAAGCTGCAGCCCTGCAAAGGGCTCGGCGCGCGCGCGATGCGCTGTCCCTGCTGTCCTCGTACGAAAACGAATTTGCCGGCGACCCGTATTTCGATTACCAGCTGGGGGTGGCGGCGCTCGAGGCCGGGCAGGCCGCGACCGCGCAGCAGGCGCTTGAGCGCGCCGTGCTGGTTCGGCCGGACTTTGCCGGCGCATGGATAGACCTCGCGCTGGCGCATGCCCGACTTGGCGAGGCCGAGACGGCGCTCCAGATCATGGCGCATATCGAAAGCAGCTTCGACGTCCCCTTGCCGCTGCGCGAGCAACTGAAGAACCTGCGGGCCGAGCTTGTGGGGCCGCGCATACGGGCGGAGTGGATACCGAATGCGCTGCTCGGCGCGCGCAGCGGTTACCTGCAGCTGTCGGCCGGTCGGGACTCGAACGCGAACCTTGGCCTTGCCGCCACCGTCTTTTCATTGACGCCTGTCGGCGCTCCGCCTTTGCAGGTCGAGATTCCGCCTTCGGCGCGCGCTGCGTCCGACGCCTACCTGCAACTGCGCGGCGACCTGCAGCAGACCCTGCAATTCGGCGAGCGGCAAAAAGGACGCCTGTATCTCTCCGGGCAGTACAAGGAATTCGGGAGCCTGAAGGAATACAACCTCGCCGATGCGGCCATCAACTACACGCACGAATACACATTGCCGGGCGCGTCCGACTGGGCCCTCGAGGCAGTCGCCGGCGCGCGGGTGATTGTCACCGGCGGCAACCGCCTCGCCACGATATCCACGGCGGGCGGCGGCATCGTCTCTTATGTCGGTGCCTGCCGATGGGGTGTGCGACTCGCCGGAGAGACGCGCGACTATGGCCTGGGCGGCTACGTCGATGCCGACGTTCCCACCGTCAGCCTGTCGGCAACCTGTCGCCAGCCGCTGAGCCAGCTCGGTGTCGTTGCCAGTTTTGCAAAAGACGATCCGCAGTCCGAGCGTGCGGGAGGGCGCACTGACCGCGTCGAGATCGGGCTGCATTATGCGCGGCAGCTCAGTCCGCGGTTCATGATGATTGCCTCGGGGGCGCTCGGGCATTATCGGGACGAACGTGGCTACAGCCCCCTTTTGGAAAATGGCGCGGTCAGGCGCGTGACCCGCACCAGCTTGCGGGTGTCCTGGCTGTGGGAGTTCAATCCGGCGCGACCCGAGTGGGCGCTTCAGGCGGAGCTGGAGCGGCTGGATGACCGCTCAAATCTCGATATTTTCAATGTCAGGAATAACCGGGCCGCGGTTGGACTTCGGTATCAATATTAAATCCCTGAAACAGCATGCTTGCGATGGGCGCCGCGCGGGCTGACGGGGGATTTATCTGTTTTCCGCGCAGCGGTACGCGAACAATTCCGCATTTTGTGACTATGCCCACAAAAGGCTCGGGTGCCAGACCCTACGATAAGAAGCCAAAAAAAGATTGGACTGGTACAAGGCCATTCGGACAAGCAGTTGGCAAACAGGCAATCCCCGAGAAGTACATGCAAATTAACCGACAGGAGTAATTCAATGGCGAATACGTCATCCTACGACATCGTGGACGGCAACCGCGTCGATAATCCGACCGACAACACGACCTACGTGTTCAGCGCGACCGCAACGCTCAAGACTTTCACGCTGGCAGGCAACTCCGATGGCGACACGGTAGCCATCGACGCAACCAGCTCCGATTTCAAGGTCAAGTTCAAGAAAAATGAAATGACCCTGATCGGCCAGAAGAACACCCCGTCCGCGGGCGTGATCGTCAAGATCCAGATCGACACCTCCAACGGCGGCGTCAATCACCTGGCCTTCCTCGACGGTACCGTCGACGTGTCGTTCGTGCCGAACGCACCGGGCGAACTCAAGGGCAAGTGGACCTTTGGCGGTAACGAAGGCGTCAAGAAGCTGAACCTCGGCGGCGTGGGCGTCTCGTACGACATCGACTCGTCGCACACCTACGCTCAGGCTCAAGTCGCGGCCAACGCTGCGCTGAATTCGCAGACCCTGATCCTCACCCAGGACGAAGATCACATTGTGCTCGACGCGATCGACACGATGGACACCGTGCGCGGCGTGGTGGACTTCGACATGACCAGCTTCGGATGGGGCTGGGGCGAAGATGGCTTCGATTATTCCATCGGCGGCGTTGACAATTCGACGTTCAACGTTGGCGACACCATCGAAGGCAACGGCAACACCAAGGTTGAACTGACCCTCGACGTGTCGTCGTCGCTGCTGGGCGAAGACATGTGGTTCTTCGGCGAGGATGGCGTTTACGTTGATGCCGAATACGTCGAGATGTCCGGTGTGGACGAGCTCGCGCTGAAGGCCGGCTCCTCGTACGGCGCCGTGGGCTTTGATGCCAGCAGCTATGGCAACGACATCAGCAAGGTGTCGCTGTCGGGGCGCGACGGCATGTATGCCGATGTGTATGACCTGCAGGCTGACGACACGCTGAACGTCGCGCTGCAGACCGGCGGCGATCTCGATGTGTCGGGCACCTGGAATGGCCTTGACTTCGACGTCGAACTGGATAACTCGGACGACTCGACCGAGTCGAGCGTCAACCTGACCGCAGCAGCGGTGTCGGTAATCGCCGGCAACGACGCGACAGCGGATCTCGATCTGAACCTGTCGTCCAGCGGCGACGGCCCGGTGGAGTCGGTCGGTGCGATCGTCGTGGGCAACGTCACGCTGGCCGCGGGCACCGATGGCGAAGTGGACTTCTCGGTTTCCGGCTACGCTAACAACTACAGCGAAGGCGATGCGCTCGTCGGTGATGTGACTGTCGGCAATATCGGCATCACGCTGGCAAAGTCGGCAACCAACACTGATGTGACGATCGAGCAGTACGCAAATGCCGAAGATGGCTCCGCTACGGTCGGCAACATGAAGGTCGGCAATGTAACGCTGAATGCTGCAGAGAATGCAGACTTCGAAGACATCAACGTATATCAGTACGCTTACGCTGATAGCGGCGACGCCACCATCGGCACCCGCAACGTTGGCAACATCGCCATCACCCTGGGCTCGGGTGCTGAGGGTGACAATCAAGTCGACATCTCTGCTTCTGCAACCGTCTCCGGCTCGGGCGATGTAACCATCGGCAACGGCGTGATCGGCAACATCACCATCAACGGCGGCGATGGTGTCGAAGACCAGGACGCGTATGTCTACGCATGGGCTTACGCTGACACGGGCAACGCTACGATCGGCAATACCCAAGTGGGTAACGTCAGCATGACCTTCGGCGATGGCGATGGCGAAGACAATTGGTACAGCTTCTCGGCCATGGTGAGTGCAACGGTTGATGAAACCGGCGACGCGACCGTTGGCAATGTGACAATTGGCAACATCACGCAAACGGCTGGCGATCCGGAGCTGAACGGCGACGGTGACGCGATCGACTCCGACGATCAGCAGCTGTGGGCCTACTCCTACCAGCTGGCCCAGTCGGACAAGGGCAACGCCACGGTTGGCAACAACACAGTCGGCAACATCACGCAAACCGTTGGCGATGACGGCGACGCTGCATTGACGGTTGATCAGTATGCGACGGCAGTATCGGGTGATGCCACCATGGGCAACGTCACTGTTGGTAACATTGCGTTGACCGCAGGCGCACGCGGTGACTTGGACGCTTTTGTTCGCCAAGAAGGTGATGCAACAACGGGCGATGTGACCATCGGTACCATGAAGGTCGGTAACATCGATATGTCTGTCGGCGTTGACGGCTCGGCCTATTTCGAGATTGACCGCTCTGCAGACGTGTTCGGTTCGTCGGATGCGACCGCAAGCATCGGGTCGACCACCGTCGGCAATGTCAATCTGTATGCTGGTGGTAGTGGCTATGCTGGCTTCGGTCTGACGGTGGACGCTTACAACACGGACGATAGCGACCGTGCAGATACCACCGTTGGCAATGTCACCGTCGGCAATGTGACGATCGCCGTTGAAAACGACGCAGCAGCATCGTTCTGGAACGGCGTGTACGCTGGCGCAGTCGGTAACATCACGTACGGCAATGTCAACGTGGAAGTGGGTGAAAACTCCGATCTCAATTGGATGTACATCTCCGCTTCGGCTAGCACCGCCGATGTTGGCAACTTCACGGTCGGTGACCTCACGGTCAATCTGGCCAAGTCGGCTTCGCTGACAAATGATGGCGGCTTCGAAGCCTATGCATTCGAGAGCATCGGCAACGTCACCCTCGGCGATCAGACGATCACCGTGGCGACCGAGGCCGATTTCGGCGATGAGTACTCGTTCGAGAACTACTTCTATGCAGAGAACGGTTCGATCGGCGCAGTGAAGATCGGCGATATCACCCTCACCGGCGTTGGCGCGGATGCAGACATCTCCATCGACACCGACCTTTGGGCGGAAGACAGCATCAAGTCGGTCACGATGGGCAATGCCTCGGTGTCGGCTGACGGCGATGACTCCGACAGCGACTATGAAGTCGACATCCGTACCGATGGCACGATCGGCAACGTCACCGGCGGCAACCTGTCGGCTGTGGCCGCAGGCGAAGACGCCGACGCCGAGGTCGATATCGAAATGTGGGCCTACAACGATATCGGCGACGTGAAGTTCGGTAACGTCGTCGTCTCCGCTGAAAACGACCACGCTCCGGATGTTGTCTGGGGTGAGGCAAGCGCGACGGTCGACATCAGCATCACCGGTTCGAGCGACCTCGGTGACGTGACCGTTGGTTCGGTGACGATGACCGCGATCGGCGAAGACGCAGACACGGACTTCGATCTTGAAATCGGTAATTCCTATGAGACTTCCGCGACTGTCGACATCGAGAACATCGGTGACATCAAGGTCGGCAACCTCGTCCTGATGGCCAGCGGCTCGTCGGCCGACGTGGATGTGGACATCTACGCCAACACCGACACCGGCGTGATCGGCACGATGACGCTGGGTAACATCGACATCCTCGTGGCGAACACCGAAGAGGCAGATACCGCCGCGAAGGTTTCGGTCACTGTGGATGCCTATGGCGACTTGACGGTTGGCGACATCACGCTGGAGCAGGGTGACATGACCGACTGGGGCACCAATGAAACCGGTGATGGAGACAACGATGCCGACATGTTTGCCTATGTCGATCTGGACTCGTGGAATGGCGACCTGATCGTTGGCGATATCACGGTCACCGGTGGCTACCTGACGGAGTCCGATGATTCCAACGACAACTACGACTACGTCGGCGTTGATAACTCCGGCTGGCTGGAGTTGTACGCTGATGGCACGATCACGGTCGGCGATATCGACTATAGCGGTTATGAGCGTGCTGCCACGATTGAAGTAGATACCTGGCTCGGCGCTGCCAACATCAAGGCGTCGCAGGGCGGTTCGACGATCACCGATAACGCCACCAAGAACACCATCACCCTGGGCGATGGTGCGGATACCGTGATCCTGCTCAACGGCAACAGCGGCTTGACCGCTGCAGACGCTGACGTGATCATCGACTTCGACAGCGCAGAGGACCTGATTGACCTCAACCTGTCCGGATCCGAGTTCGAGGTGGATTCGTCGGGCACGACCTTCGCAGACTTCCTGTCGGACGCCCAAGGTGCCGACAAGGATATCTACGCAGCGAAAGTCGGCAGCGACTACTACGTCGCGATCGATACGGATGGTGGCGATGCAGTTGACTTCGTCATCAAGCTGGTCGGCGTGTCGAACGTCTCGTCGTCCGACTTCACCTGATCCGATCAGAGCGTAGTCTGATAAATTAATTAGTCCGCAATACCTTGAGAGGGCAGCAATGCCCTCTTTTTTTTGGATTTTTCGACATGTCGACCGTAAAAGAAATCATCGAGCGAATTGACAGGCTCGAGGCGAAGAGGAGTTATGCGGATGCGCTGGTATTGGCCCGAAAGGCGATGCAAACGCATTCGCACGAACGCGAACTGGCCTTGCGCGTGGCCTACCTGCTGCTGAATTCCAAGCAGACGCAGCAGGCGCTCAGCCTGTTCAAGTCACTGCACGAGGAAGGGCAGGCGCAGGGAAAGGCCGATATCGTCGTGCTGACCGGGCTTGCGCGCAGCCTGCAAGAGAGCGATCGCCACAAGGAAGGCTCCGACATTTTCGGACAGCTGTTCAAAAAGGCACCGAAGAATCTCGATGTAATGATCGGCTGGGCGCAGTGCCTGAAGACCAAGGGCGATGCCGAGCCGGCGGAAAAGATTTTGCGCGATGCGCTGGCGCTGGCGCCGGGACACAAGCGCGCCAGCCATGCGCTCGCGCAAGTGCTGGTGGACAAGCAGCAGCATGACGAGGCGCTGGAACTGCTGGAAAAAAATATCGAACGCAATGATTTCCATGCCGATTCGATCGATTTGTGGATCAATACGCTGCAAAGCCTCGAGCGCAATCGCTACGCGCAGGACAAGCTTGAAGCCTTGCAGAAGGCGCATCCCGACACGCTGGAATTCGTCTACGGTTTTGCCGTGCTGGCCAACCGGGCCGGCGAATCTGCGTTGGCCAGGCCCGCGTTCGAACGGGCCATCGAACTGAGCCCGAACAACCCGCGCATCTATTACGACCTCGGCGTGATGGAGCGGGTGGCCGGCAACCTGAAGCGGTCGCAGCAGATGATTGCCAAGGCACTCGACCTGAAGCCCGACAATCCGGCGGCGATTCGCACCTATGGATCGGACATCAAGTATGCGTACGGCGACGAGAATTATCGACGCCTGAATTATGTGGCCGCCAATTTCTCGAAATTCACCACGCAGGAGCAGATCAACCTGCATTACGCGCTGGCCAAGGCGGCGGAGGATGTGGGCGAACTGGATACGGCCTTCCGCCATTACGAGATCGGTGGCGAGAAGAAGCGCCGCACCATGACGTATAACGAGAAGGACTCTGCCCGCTTGTATGAGGTGATTCCGCAGGTCGTGACGCCGAAAAATCTCGAAGCCGCGCAGCAGCGCGGTTGCGAGAGCGAGGTGCCGGTGTTCATTCTCGGCATGCCCCGCTCAGGCACCTCGCTGATGGAACAGATCCTGTCGGCGCATCCGGATATTTTCGGCGCCGGCGAACTGAAGTACCTGACCGGCATTCTGGAAAATATCACGGTCGGCCAGGGGGCGCGCCTGCGCATAGGCGAGAAGGAGCCGGTGTTCCCCTATGACGACAACGCATCCTGGGCGGCGCGCGGTGAGCGCTATGTCGAGCGGATCCGGAAGCTGGCGGATCGCCCGGACTACCAACGCATCGTCGACAAGATGCCGGGGAACTTCAATTTCGTCGGGCTGATTCACGCGATCCTGCCGAATGCAAAAATCATTCACAGCCGTCGTCACCCGGTCGAAACCTGCCTGTCGGCCTATCGCATTCACTTCGCGGAAGGTCACCACTGGTCTTACCGGCTGCGCGAACTCGGCCGCTTCTACAAGCGCTACTGGAACCTGATGAAATACTGGCGCGAAGCCTACCCGGGGGTGATGTACGAAGTGCGCTACGAAGACAATGTGGCAGATGTCGAGGGGTCCGCGCGCAAGCTGATCGATTATCTCGGCCTGGAGTGGAATGAGAACTGCCTGAATTTCTACAATACCGACCGCCCGGTAAAGACGGCCAGCGTCACCCAGGTGCGCAAGCCCATCTACACCACCAGCACCAACCGCTGGCGCAAGTATGAGAAATTCCTGCAGCCCTTGCTGCAGGAGCTGGGCGACATCGTTCCGCAGTACGAGAGCGAGATCTCGCACCTGCTCGAAAAGTAAGCGATGAGCCTGCACGCCAGGTACGACCTGAAGGAAGACCGGATGCTGCTCACGGTGCAGCCGCACCCGGGCGCACCGGTGGCGATCTGGGTCACCCGCAGGCAGTGGCTGAACCTGATGCATGCGTTGCCGAAATTCGCGCCCGCGTCCGCCGGAGGTTCCGCCGCCGCAGACGCGGCACCGCCACCGCATTCCCGGCGAAAGCGCGCGCCCGCCGGAGCGGCCGATCCTGTGCTGCTGAGTGCGCTGCGGCTGGCGGCGCAGCCGGCGGGAGTGAGGCTGATCTTCGTGATCGGCGAGCAGGCAGTGAGCATGGATTTCACTGCGGAGGGTGCGGCACAGCTGCAGGCCATGCTGACACAGCAGGCCGAGCGTGCAGGGTGGGACGCCGCGGCATCGCTGGAACGGCTGGAAGCGGCTTCGCTGGCGGACGCCGTGATGAAGAACGCAAGGAAATTGCACTGACATGGAAAAAAAGATGAGCGACACGTACAACTGGGCGCAGATGCTGGACGATTTTCGCGCGCTCGGCGGGGTGGCCGACAATATTGAGCAAAGGCAGGGGCGCTATGGCAATGGCCTGTTTCCGATCGATCCGGACAAGCCGGTCAGGATTGTCGTCCCTGACGCCTTGCTGTTCGATTCCGATCTGCTGGTACTCGATGGTGATGACCTGGTGGTCGCGCCCAGCGCGAGCGTGTCCGACGATGTGCGCACCTTCATCGCGCGCTATCAGAAGCATTATTCATGGGGCGCCGACGGGAAAAAATCCGTCGAATCTTTCGAGGAGGCGCTGAAGACCCTGCCTGACGCCGTGTTGCAGCGGCTGCAGAGATTCCGCTTGCTGAACCTGGCGGTCCGGCAGAAAGGCGAATGGGCCGAGGTGTTGCGTCGTCGCTTTCTGCAGTCGCGGTGCATTTATTATCATGAACGCCGTGTCCTGATGCCCATCATCGAGCTGATCAATCATTCGCCACGCAGTCCCGGTTACATGATCGGCACCGGCATCCAGTTCAGGGGCAAGTTTGCCGACGAAGTCACTGTCAATTATTCACGCACCAGCGATGCGCTGATGCGCTTTTTCAGCTATGGATTTACCAGCGCCGAGCCGGTGGCTTTCAGCTTGCCGATGAGTCTGAAGCTGAACAATGGCAAGACCCTGCAAATCGGCTACGACACGAACAAGGCGGCGACAGGCGAGAAGACGGCAGGGGCGGAGAAGGCCCCGCTGCCGGCGGTCAGCACTGAGGGTAATCACTGGCGAATTTCGCACTTGCGGATCGGCCTGGAACACACGCCCCGCGTGCCGCGCACGCTGCTGCGGAAGGCGCTGGCGGACTGGCCGGCGCAGGATGTCGATGAAGTCTTCGAGCGGGTGCGCAGCGTCAACATGCTCGCGCTGACTGATCTGCTCGGTCTTGCCGATGGCCTTGACTCGGACATCGGGCGCGATTTGCGCGCCGCCGTGCGCCACCAGTTGCGCAGCATCGCGCAGTGCTATGGGGTGCGCACCTGAGCGGCTGGGTCAATGTGCCGGCGGCCGCGTTGGGAACGCTCGCCGCCGGCCGCAATGAAAAACAACAGGAAAAGCTGTTGAGGCGGATGTGATGGATGGAATGCTGATAACGGCAGGCGCCGTGACTGGCCTGCTGGTGGGATTGACGGGCGTCGGCGGAGGTGCGTTGATGACGCCGCTGCTCTTGCTGGTTTTTGGCGTGGCTCCGCTGGCGGCGGTCGGCACGGATCTGTGGTTTGCGGCCACGACCAAGCTGTTCGCCACGCGCGTCCATCATGGTCACGGATTGATTGACTGGCAGGTGGTCAGGCGTTTGTGGCTCGGCAGCCTGACGGCGTCAGCGCTGACGCTGGTGTGGATGAAACTCCATCCGGTCGATGAGACGGCCGTGGTGCTGCTCAAAACGGCGATCGCTGTGGCGGTGATGGTAACGGCGCTCGGCATGCTGTTTCAAAAGCCCCTGCATGCGCTGGGGCGCAGGCTGCGCACCACGGATGGCGAGCATTTCAAGGCGCTGCAGGCGCCGCTGACGGTGTTCGCGGGCGCCGTGCTGGGCGTGCTGGTCACGCTGACCTCGGTCGGAGCCGGCGCGCTGGGGGCGGTGTTCCTTGCTTACCTTTATCCCTTGCGCCTCACGCCGCCTCGCCTGATCGCGACGGACATCGTGCACGCGATTCCCCTCGCGATGTTTGCCGGCGCCGGCCATCTGTTGATCGGCAATGTGGACTTCGGGTTGTTGGGCAACCTGCTGCTGGGGTCGGTTCCGGCCGTACTGGTCGGCGCGATGCTGTCGGCTCGCCTTCCGCACGCTTTGCTGCGGGCGGCGCTGGCTGTGGTGCTCCTGTCGATTGCGTTGAAGCTGTGGTGGAGTCTGGGGCTGACGCTGTGAGCGGTATGTTCCGGGGGCTGTGTGCCGGCTTCCGTGCAGGCTCAGGCCTGGCTTGCGCTGCTGGCAGCGACGACGGCAATTTGTCGAAGCATGGACTGACGGGATTGACAATGCCGCCCGCGCTCCAGCGAGTCGCCTTGACCGGTAGATGTCCGACGCGGGTGTTGCAACATGATCAGGTCGGAGTGCGCCACGCATGACTGACAAGGAAGACGCTCCCCGCTGGCAATTGATCCGGAAGCCCGCCGCGCTGCCGGGCTTCGGTTATGGCTGCCGATATCCTTCCGTACTGGCCCTGATGGAAGGCGAGCCGCTGACACCCGCTGTGCGGCTCGGGCTGTGGGAGTGCTTTCGCGAGTGTTATCCATCGATCATCCACCCGGACGCGCCGGAGGGCGTTGCCATGGATTGGCGGCAGTCAGTCGACTGGCTGTTGGGTGCCTGGCAGGCATTGCAGGCGGGCGCAGGGTTGCCGGTCTATGAGCGCGGTCGCATCCTTGCCCTCACATCGCGACAGGCGCGGTGTGTCATCCCCACGCTGAAAGGTGCGCGGCGCGAACTGGTCGCCATCGTTCAATGCACGTTGCGCTGTCTGGACAGGTTTGCGGCCGGGGAGTCGGGCGCCGCTCTCACCGGGTTGCGCGAGGCTGCGCAAAGCCTGTCGGCCTTCAGTCCGAGCGGCTCGAATGTGCCCCGCTTCATCCGGGCCGCCTATGAAATGGGAATGCCCTTCCAGGAGCTGCCAGGCTCGGTGGTCCAGTTCGGCCAGTCGAGCCGGGGGCGCTGGCTTGAGAGCTCGTTCACCGATGCCACTCCGAACATCTCGGCAAAACTTGCCAGAAGCAAGATCGCATCGGCCTCGTTGCTGCGGCAGGCCGGATTGCCTGTCCCGGATCATTGGCTGGTCGACGATGCGGAGGAGGCTGTACGGGCGGCGCATCATCTGGCTTACCCCGTCGTGGTCAAGCCTGCCGATCTGGACGGAGGCGTCGGGGTCGCTGCGGGATTGCGCTCGGATGATGAGGTCCGCCAGGCGTATTTGTCAGCGCGGAGTCGTTCGAGCCAAATCCTCGTCGAGAAGCATTTTGAGGGCCGGGACTATCGGGTCACGGTATTCAATGGCGAGGTCATCTGGGCTGTTGAGCGCGTCCCGGCCGGTGTCACCGGTGACGGGCGCCGGACGATCGGGGAGCTGGTGGCCATGGTCAATGCCGACCCTCGCCGGGGCACCGGTCAACATGCGCCCCTCAAGCGACTTGCGCTGGATGACGAGGCCGGGGCCTTGTTGTCCCGGCAGGGCATGAGCGAAATGTCGGTGCCCGCTTCGGGCGAGTTCGTCAGGTTGCGTCGAGCCGCCAACGTGGCGTCCGGCGGAACACCAGTTGCTGTCTTTGATGACATTCATCCGGACAATGCCCGGCTCGCTGTGCGGGCGGCGGAAGTCCTTCGGCTGGATTTGGCAGGTGTCGACCTGCTGATACCTCATGTTGCCCGATCGTGGCGGGATACCGGTGCAGCGATTTGCGAAGTCAACGGGCAGCCAAATCTCGGGCAGACAACGGCGGCCCACCTTTACGCCCAAATACTGCGCAGCCTGGTTCGCGGATCCGGTCGTGTGCCGGTGGTCCTCGTCTTGGGCGCTGCCGAGCCAGAGCGCTGGCTTGATGCGTTGGCGGCAAAGATGGCTGTTTCCGGATCCCGGGTGGGCGTGGCGGGATCCCGTGGGGTGTACGAGGATGGCGATTTGATTCATCCCGGCCCGGTTTCGCCGTACGACGGCGGAAAAATGCTTGTCCTTGGTCGCAGGGTAGATCTGGCACTGGTTGCGATAAATGACGACAGCATCTTGCACCAAGGCCTGCCATTCGATCGCTTTGACATGCTCATTCTCGCCGGCGCAAACATCCGGCCGGACAAGGCCGAAGCCGGGCAAGGGCGAGAGAACCTGATCGCCCAATTGCTGGCGAGTCTCCTGCCATCCTGCGATGGCGTCATCATCACTCCCGGCACGGCCGGAATACATGTCAGCGGGATGGTTGGCGAAACCACGGCGACCTGGCATGACCTCGCGGGAAAAATGGCGGAAGTCGCCGATCAGGCAACGCAGTTGATGTGGGAATGCGTCGATCGTCGCGAGCATGAATTCGTATTAAAATCTTGACTGTTTCTGCCGTTAAAGCCCGTAAGCAGGTGACGATTGCCGGATACTTGCGGGGTTCCAGTTCGGCGGGCTGGCATGCTCGTTTTTTTCAATGGAACCGATCTCGGTTCCCGGCACCTAGTGAAGCCGGCGCTTCTTTCCGCGGGTTGTCGATTCGGGGCGCCGCCGTGAGGTATTCGCAGACGTAACACTTTCCTCCTTCATTGTGGCTGCGAGCAGATTGCGATCTTGCGCTCCCCCGACGACACCCGGAGGCCGTCGGCATCATCGGTAAAACAATCCTGAATTCGGAACCGGCGACATGCTACCCATTGAAAAGATCAGTCCAAATCATGTCAATGCGTCATTGACGGCATTGGCTTCAATCATTTCCCTTTCCCCCATTCGGTTCAGGCTCGTCATTCCAGTCGACCCCTTGTTCGCGGATGACGTGCAGTGGCACTTGGGTTTTATCGGCAGCCTCGGCTTTGTCGTCGCGAAGTCCGCGACGAACACGGGTGGCATTGAAGCGGTCTGGGCCGACTACCGGGGCAGTGGCGTGGCTGTCGGCGTCTGGGACGACGGCATCCAGCGTACGCACTGGGACCTCAGCGCCAATTACGACGCGTCCAGGCAAGTGACCATCAATGGCCTGCTCAACGACGGCCAACCCGTGACAGCCGACGACGGTCACGGCACGTCCGTCGCCGGATTGATTGCTGCCGATGACAACGGTCGCGGCGGCGTCGGCATCGCACATGACGCAAAGATCACGGCGATCCGGATCTTCGGTGGGGCCGACGATATCAACAGCGCCTGGTCGCGGTATTTGCTGACGCTCGACAGCCTCGGGCAGTTTGATGTCACCAACCACAGTTATGGCGGTTATCCCGACTTCTACAACTACGGCGACGTCGCGAAGTTCGAGGCGGCGGCCGTGTCCGGGCGCGGCGGGCTGGGTACGGTGAATGTGAAGTCTGCCGGGAATGACGATGTCGATGGCAATGGCGAGGCGCTGGACTCGTCGCGGTTCACCGTCACGGTCGCCGCGATAAGCAACAATGGTTCTGGCAACATCGCGTCCTACTCGACGTATGGCGCGCATGTGCTGGTCTCGGCGCCGGCGGCGTCCGTGACGACCGATCTGCAGGGGAGCGGTCCCGGCTACGACGGCCTGCTCGATGGCGACTATACCAATGGGTTCGGCGGGACTTCCGCCGCCGGGCCGGTGACGGCGGGCGTGATTGCCCTGATGCTGGACGCGAACCCCGGCCTCGGCTGGCGCGATGTCCAGAACATCCTGGCGTACAGCGCGATCGGCGTCGGCAGTTTGTACAGCGGTGTGGCAACCAACGAAGACTCGGCATGGAAATGGAATGGCGCAGCCAACTGGAACGGCGGCGACCTGCATTTCAGCGAGGACTACGGTTATGGGATGGTGAACGCCTACAACGCGGTCAGGATGGCCGAGGTCTGGAGCATTCTCCATCCACAGGCCGCCACCTCCGCCACCGAGGCCATGGTCACGACCGGGACGCTGGCGGTAAACCAGTCGATTGCCGATCTCGCTACGCTGAATTACAGCTTCGCCGTGGCCGAGGACATCAGCCTCGAGCATGTCGCTCTCACCGTGTCGCTTACGCACTCGTATTTCACGGATCTGCGAATCCGTCTGGTCTCCCCGGACGGCGCTGCCATGACACTGTACGACGGCAGTACTGGCAGCGGAAGCACCGCAGATGGAACATTGACCTATACGTTTGGCGCCGATGGCTATCGTGGTCTAGGCAGCGCCGGCACCTGGACCTTGCAGGTCCAGGATGCCTCCGCCGCAGATGCCGGCCTGCTGAGGTCGGTCGCCTTTACGGGTTATGGTTCCGCCGCCAGTGCAGACAGCGTCTACCACTACACCGACGAGGTGCTGTCGGTGCTGCAGCTGGACGGCCAGTCGGGCCGCCGGGTGCTGGCCGATTCGGACGGCGGTACCGATTGGGTCGACGCGGCAGCCATGGCCGGCAATCTTGTTCTGGACCTCGACGCGGCCAGCACGTCGACGGTCGGCGGCGAGGCCTTCCTGATGATCGCCGATGCCACGCTGATCGAAAATGCCATCGGTGGCGATGGCAACGACAGGATCGAGGGCAACGGCGCCGCCAACACGCTGTATGGCATGCGCGGCGATGACGCGCTGTACGGGATGGGCGGCAACGATACGCTGGTCGGTGGCGACGGGCTCGATATCGCCGGGTTCAGCGGACTGCGGTCGGCGTATGAAATTCTCGCGGCTGGCGGGGTGACGACTGTTATCGGCCCTGACGGAACCGATACGCAGACCGGTTTCGAAGTCTTGCGTTTCGCGGATGTCGATATCGATGATCCTTCCGCGGTTGCCAATCCTCCCGACGGCGTTGCGCCGACGCTGGTGTCCAGCACGCCGGCCGACAATGCGACCGCCATCGCGGTCGGCGCGGATCTCGTGCTGACCTTCAGCGAGGCTGTGCAGGCAGGGTCGGGTGCCGTCGCCATCTATGACGCAGGCGGAAATCTGTTCGAGCGCTTCGAGGCCGGTGCGCTCGCGTTTTCGGGATCGGTCGTCACGATCAATCCGTCGACGAGCCTTGCCAAGGATGCCTCGTACTACGTCCGGATTGACCACGGGGCGGTCAAGGACCTGGCCGGCAATGAGTTTGCGGGGATCGGGGACGCGACCACGCTGAATTTCTCGACCGAGGCGAGCGTCACCGTCATCACCGGAACCAGCCGCAATGACCGATTGAGCGGGACGTCGCGGAATGACCTGATCCAGGGCTTGGGCGGGAATGACAGCCTCTTCGGCAAGCTGGGCCTGGACACGCTGGTCGGTGGCGCCGGCAAGGACTATTTCATTTTCGATACCGCGGCGGGCGCGGGCAATGTCGATACGATCCAGGGGTTCAATGTCCGCGACGACACGATTCGTCTCGAGAATGCGCTCTTCAGCCGGCTGACCAAAACCGGTGCCCTCGCCTCGGCCTCATTCCGGGCGAATTCGGGGGGCGTTGCTTTGGACAGCAATGACTACGTGCTGCTCGACACGAATACCGGCCGCGTTTTCTATGACGCCGATGGCAATGGCGCGGGTGCTGCGTTACATCTCATGACGCTGCTCGACGTGGTGGGTACCGTATCGGTGTCCGATTTCGAGGTGATATAAGCAGCGTCATCCCCGGCTGCGCTGCTACCATTGCGGCATTGCAGGCATTCCGATTCATGCGGCTGTCTGCCGTGCGTCCCCTGTTTTTTTGCGGCCAGGCTGCATGCATACGCTACGGCCATGCATGCGCCTGTGTCGGCATTTCTCGGATCATCAATGAAGACAATCTCTGAAGGACAACTCGGCACACTATGCCGCATCGCAGAAACGGCCGGCCGGGAAATCCTTGCGGTCTATGAGCAAGGCGGGGAAATCTGGGAAAAGGCCGATGCTTCGCCGCTGACCGAGGCGGATCTGCGGGCGGATCGTGTGATCCGCGCCGGGCTTGAGCAGCATTTTCCCGGCACATTCATTCTTTCGGAGGAGTCGCGATCCTCGGGGGAGAGTGGCGGAGACGAGTTCTTCCTGGTGGATCCGCTCGATGGCACCAAGGAGTTCATCAAGCGGAATGGCGAGTTCACCGTGAACATCGCGTGGGTGGTACGCGGCCAGCCCGTCGCCGGCGTCGTGTTTGCGCCGGCACTTGATGAACTGTTTTATGCGGGTGTGGGCCTGGGCGCATGGAAGCGGGACACGTCGGGATTGCACGCGATCGCCGTGGCCATTCGTTCAGACGAACAACCATTGCGCGTCATCGGTAGCCGTTCACATGGCGGAGACAAGCTCGCCGAATGGCTGTCGTTGCTGCGCAGTGACTACAGTTTTGTGGCAGCGGGCAGCTCGCTGAAGTTTTGCCGGATCGCGGAAGGCGGTGCTGACATTTATCCGCGCTTCGGCCCGACCAGCCAGTGGGACACGGCGGCAGCACAGTGCGTGCTCGAAATCGCGGGCGGCTCGGTCACTGATCTGGAAGGCAGGCCTTTGCGTTACGGACTTGAGCGTCCGCTGTTGAACCCCGAGTTCATTGCGGCGGGATCGGCGGTGCCGTCCTTGGTCGGTCAGTTGTAAGCGGCCGGCCCCCTTCCGGCATGGCGCAAACTTCGGACGGCATGTTCGTGATGCCCACGGCTGATCGGGCAAGGGCCATGAACATCCTCTTCATCCACCAGAACTTCCCCGGCCAGTTCAAGTTCCTCGCGCCCGAACTGGCACGGCAGGGACATCAGGTCAGCGCGCTGCTGATGCGCAAGGTGGACGCGCCGCAGTGGCAAGGCGTGCGCCTGCTTCCCTATGCGGTGGCGCGCGGCTCCACGCCGGGCGTGCATCCGTGGCTGGCGGATTTCGAGACCAAGACCATACGCGGCGATGCCTGTCATCGCGCGGCGCTGGGTCTGAAAGCGCAGGGGTATGTGCCGGACGTGATCATCGCGCATCCGGCCTGGGGCGAGAGCCTGTTCGTCAAGGAGGTCTGGCCGCAGGCGAAACTGGGCATCTACGCCGAGTTTTTCTATCGCGCCGAGGGCGCGGACGTCGGATTCGATCCCGAGTTCGGCGCACCCGATGAAAGTACGCCCTGCCGCTTGCGGCTGAAGAACCTGAGCTACCTGCTGCACTTCGAGACGGCCGACGCCGGCATCGCGCCGACCGAGTGGCAGGCGAGCGGCTTTCCACCGCCTTTTCGCAGCAGGATCGCCGTCATCCATGACGGCATCGACACGGCGGCCGTGGCTCCTGATCCGGATGTGCGCCTGCAGCTCGCGAACGGGCTGGTGCTGTCGCGGGACGACGAGGTCGTGACTTTCGTGAACCGCAACCTCGAGCCTTATCGCGGCTATCACGTCTTCATGCGCGCGCTGCCGCGTCTGCTGAAAGAGCGGCCGCAGGCGCAGGTGCTGATCGTCGGCGGCGATGCCGTCAGCTACGGCGCGCAGGCGCCGGACGGCAAGACGTGGAAGGACATCTTCGCGGCCGAGGTGCGCCCGCGCATTGCGGACGCCGACTGGGCGCGCGTGCACTTCCCCGGCAACCTGCCCTATGCGCAGTTCGTGCGCCTGCTGCAGCTGTCGACGGTGCATGTCTACCTGACCTATCCTTTCGTGCTGTCCTGGAGCCTGCTGGAGGCAATGAGCGCCGGTTGTGCGATCGTGGCCAGCGACACCGCGCCGCTGCGCGAGGCGATCCGGCATGACGAGACCGGCCGGCTGGTCGACTTCTTCGACGCCGATGCGCTGGCGGCGGAAGTGGCCGCGCTGCTGGCCGATCCGGACGCGCGCGCGCGGTTGGGCCGCAATGCGCGCGAATTCGCAGTCCGCCGTTACGACCTGCGGTCGGTCTGCCTGCCGGCGCAGCTGCGCTGGGTGCAGTCGCTGGCGCAGGGCGGGGCTGCGGTCTAGAGGGTATTCAAGTCCGGCGCGCCGCCGCCGATTACTCCGTCATCTGCATTTCCGCCGATGACGCGCATGCCTTCGTTTTCCTACAACGGCCACACCTACGACATTGTCGCCTCCGCACTGACCTGGGAGCAGGCCGGCGCCGAGGCGCTGCGCCGCGGCGGCTACCTCGCAATCATTTCGACCGCCGAAGAAAATCTCGCGATCTACCAGCATGCCGCCGCCTTGCTCGGCCGCGCACCGTCGGCGCCGGACGGCGGCGGTTCGCGCTACGTCTGGATCGGCGGCTCGGACTTGGTGACCGAGGGCGACTGGCGCTGGAGCGACGGCAGCACGCTTGCCGGCAGCTATGCGAACTGGGGCAAGGGCTCGTGGGGCGATGAACCTTATGATGAAGGCGGACAGGACGCGCTGGCCATGGGGCTGGAGCGCTGGCCGAATGGCACCGGCGGACTGGGCAGTGGCGGACAGTGGAATGACATCGCCCCCGGCAACCTGCTGTACTTCGTGGTCGAGCGCGGCTCTCTCGACGATCCGCACGTCGTCGGGACGGCGCTGTATTCGTCTTTTGCCGTGGCCGCGCTGCCGGCCGCGCTGACCGACCTGATCCTGACCGGCACGGCCACCGTCGCTGCTTGCGGCAATGCGCTCGCCAATACCATCGAGGGCAATACGGCGGGCAACCGCCTGTACGGACTCGATGGGGCGGACACGATACACGGAATGGCCGGCGCCGACCTGCTCGATGGAGGTGCAGCGGATGATGCGCTGCACGGCGACGACGGCAATGACAGGCTGCGCGGCGGCGATGGCAGCGACACGCTCGACGGCGGCACCGGCGTCGACCGGCTGGCCGGCGGTGCAGGCGACGATCTCTACCTGCTCGCCGATGGCAGTGCCGGCGACCGCGTGGCCGAGAAGGCCGGCGAGGGCGACGATACGATCAGCGCCGGCGCCAACTGCCGGCTGCCCCGCGAGGTCGAGCGCCTGTGGCTGACGGGTAGCGGCGACACGGCCGGCATCGGCAACGCCGGTGATAACACGCTGAGCGGCAACGACGGCAATAACCGCCTGCTCGGCAAGGCGGGCAGCGACACGCTGGAGGGCGGAGCCGGCAGTGACAGCTTCTGCTTCGATACCCGGATCGGCGAGGATGTCGATACGGTGGTCGATTTCAGCAGCGGCGAGGACAGGCTGTGCCTGGATCGCAGGGTGTTCGGCCCGGCACAGCCCGGCGTGCAGGCCGGCGCTGCGCTGGCCAACGGGTGGGAGGCCGAGGGGGCGGCGACGCGCTTCGTGTTCGACGCCACCAGCGGCATGCTGTACTTCGATCCGGACGGCGCAGGCGACCGGCCGGCGGTGCCGTTTGTGGTGCTGTCCGGCGTCAGCAGCCTGCTGCCGGATGACCTCGTGTTCTGCTGACGCAGTCCGGGCCGGCATCGACCCGGGCTGCCCGGGGGCGCGTTACTCTTCCTTCATCGCCGCGGCGATGCGCTTGGTCAGCGGATGCAGCAGGTAGGTCAGCAGCGAACGCTCGCCGGTCTTGATCAGCACTTCGGCGTTCATGCCGGGCTGCAGCTGGCGGTCGCCGAGCTGCTTGATGCCCTCGGGAGTCAGGCTGACGCGCGCGAGGTAGTACGACACGGTGCCGGCCGGCGTCTGTTCGGACACCACGTCGCTCGAGATCGAGTTGATCACGCCATCGACGACCAGCTGCGGCGTGCGGGCGAACGCGGAGAAACGCACCGCCACCGGGTCGCTGGCGCGTACGCGGTCGATCACCTGGGTGGGTACGCGCGCTTCCAGCACCACGCCCTCGTCTTTCGGCACGATGTCCATCAGCTTTTGACCGGGGCTTGCGACACCACCGACCGAAGCGATGGCCAGGCCGACGACTTGCCCGTCGACCGGGGCCTTGATCTTCACGCGCCCGAGCTCGGCCGTGATTGCGTCGAGCTTTTCGCGGCCTGCCTGCACCTCGCGGCGCACGTCGGCCAGCTGGCCCGCCACTTCCTTTGCGCCATCCGTCAGGCGCTGTGCCTTGCGCAGCCTGAGCTCGGCGATCGCGCGTTCGGTGCGTGTTTTCGAAGCGTTCAGTTCCGCCTGAATCGCGCTCAATTCGGCCTGTGACTGTTCCAGCGTCAGCACCTGGTTGCGCGGCACATAGCCGTCAGCGGCGAGTTCGGCCATGTTCTTCAGCTGCTCGCCCTGCTTCTGCGCTTGCAGCTTGCGGTTCTCCAGTTGCAGCCGTATGCCGGCCAGCGTCGCCTCTTGCCCGGCGATGGATTCGTCGATCGCGGCCAGTTCGCTGCGCAGCGACGCGCGGCGCGACTGGAACAGCTGGGTCTGGGTGGCGATGTGCTGCCCGATCACGGGATCATCGCTGGCCGCCATCAGGTCCTTGTGAAAATTGATGCCTTCACGCCGCTCGAGCTCTGCCAGCAGCCGGCTCTCGGCCGCGCGCTGTCCCATGTAATTCTGGCGGATCGATTCGAAGTTGGCGCGGGTCGCACCATCGTCGAGCTCGACCAGCGTGTCACCGGCCTTCACCCGCTGGCCTTCGCGCACCGCGACCTGGCGGATGATGCCGCCGGACTGGTGCTGGATGGTCTTGCGCTTGGTGTCGATGGCGACCGAGGCGACTGCGGGCACGCCCTCGTCGAGCGGCGCATAGGCGGCCCATGCGAGGAAGCCGCCGAAGCCCAGCACCAGCGCGATGACGCCCAGCCGGATGGTCGAGCGGGTGTCGGTGGGCAGGTCCGGCGTCAGTTCGACCACGTTGGTGGCGTCGCTGGCATTCTGCTTCGAGAGCTGCAGCGCGGAGTTTTTCATGTCGTTCTTTTCCTTGTCAGCGGGCGGCGCCTGCCTGGGCAATCTGCCCGGACGTACCACCGATATCGATTTTTCCGAATTGGGCAATGCGTCCGTCGGCCATTACGACGACGCGGTCGGCGAGCGCCAGCAGGTTGCGCTGGTGCAGCACCATGAAGACGGTCTTGCCGGCGGCCTTCAGCTCGCCGATGGCGCGGGCCAGCGCGGCTTCGCCGACGTCGTCGAGGTTGGCGTTTGGTTCGTCCAGGACCACGAGGTCGGGCGAGCCATAGATCGCGCGCGCCAGCGCAAGCCTTTGCCGCTGACCGCCGGACAGCAGCCGGCCGGCCTGGCCGACCGGTGTGTCATAGCCTTGCGGCAGGCGCAGGATCATCTCGTGGATGTCGGCGCGCTTCGCCGCGTCGATGACGGCTTCCGAGTCGACCTCGGCGAAACGGCAGATGTTCTCGGCGACGGATCCGTCGAACAGCTCGATGTCCTGCGGCAGGTAGCCGATGTGGGGCCCGAGTTCGTCGCGCGACCAGTCGCGCAGGTCGACGCCGTCGAGCAGCACTTGCCCCGAGATGTGCGGCCAGATGCCGATCAGGCAGCGCGCGAGCGTCGACTTGCCCGCGCCCGACGGCCCGACGATGCCGATCACCTCGCCGGCCTCGAAGCGGATGTCGATCTTGTCGAGGATGGGGGCCTTGCGCTGCGGCGCGGTGGCCGACAGCTGGCGTACGGTGAGCTGGCCACGGACCTGTCCGGCCGTGTGGCTCGGCGATCGCTCCGGGTATTTGTCGAGCAGGGCGCCGACGTCACGATAGGCCTGCCTTGCCTGGCCGAATTCCTTCCAGGTGCTGACCAGCACGCCGATCGGTCGCAGCGCATTCCCCATCAGGACGTTGGACGCGATCATGGCGCCCAGCGTCAACTCGCCGCGGATCGCCAGCCATGCGCCAAGGGCGAGGATCAGCGACTGCTGGCTGTACTGGACGAATTTCGTGAGGGCAGCGGTCTTGCTGGCACGGGCCTGCGCCTGCCATTGAACGTTTGCATGCTCACGGTACAGGAGCAGCCAGCGTCGTTTCAGGTTGCCCAGCATGCCCAGCGCCTCGACGACTTCGGCATTGCGCAGCTTGCCGGCGAGGTAGCTGCTGGTGTCGCCTTCGGCCGTGGTCGCGCGCTCGAGTTTCTTCGACGTCAGCCGGTTGTTGACGAACGCAAGCAGCGCAAGGAACACGGTAAAGCCCAGGCCGAACAGGCCCAGCAGCGGATGCATCGCGTACAGCACGGCCAGGTAGATCGGCGTCCACGGCATGTCGAACATCGCGATGATGCCGTTCCCGGTCAGGAACTGGCGCAGGCGCGTCAGCGAGGCGAAGGTGTTCACGTTGTCGCCGCGCGATTGCTCGAGGTTGGCTTCGAAGTTGGCGCGGAAGATGCGGGTGTTGAGCTGTTCGTCGAAACGAACGCCGGCCCGCACCAGCAGGCGCGCGCGGATCCATTCGGCGAAGGCCATCACGGCGACGAACAGCGCGGTCAGCAGGGTCAATGCAACCAGCGTCACTTCGCTCTGGCTGAGCATCACGCGGTCGAACAGCTGCAGCATGTACAGCGTCGGCGCCAGCGTCAGCAGGTTGGCCACCAGGCTGAAGGCGCCGACCCACAGCAGCTCCTTGCGGAACGCCAGCAGCATGCGCGTCAGCGAAGGCAGCGGGGCGTGGGCCTTGGCGGGCAGTGCGATCGGGGTCATGCCGCACCTCCGGCGACCTGCACGCCGGCAGCCGCCGGCGTGGGAGCCGGCATCGCGCGCGGGGCGCTCGCCTTGCGCAACGCGGCCAGCACTTCGTCACGCGGGCCGAAGGCGGCGATCTGGCCATCGCGCAGCGCCAGGATCTTGTCGGCGGCCGGCAGCACGCTGGTGCGGTGCGTGATGATGATGGTGGTGCATTTGCGTGCCTTCAGGGACATCAGGGTATTCATCAGGGCCTGTTCGCCGGCCTCGTCGAGGCTGGAGTTGGGTTCATCGAGCAGTACGAAATTCGGGGTGCCGTAGATGGCGCGCGCGAGCCCGACCCGCTGGCGCTGCCCGCCGGACAGGATCGCGCCGTCGTCGCCGATGCGGGTCTCGAAACCGTTCGGCAGCGCCTTCACCATCTCGGTCAGGCCCACCAGTTCGGTCGCGAGCCGGACTTTCTCGAGGTCGATGTCGCCGAAGCGCGCGATGTTCTCGGCCAGCGTGCCGTCGAACAGTTCCACCGTCTGCGGCAGGTAGCCGAGGTGCGGGCCCAGCTCGTTCTTGCTCCATGCGTACAAGTCCGCGCCGTCCAGGCGCACCTTGCCGGAGACTGCCGGCCAGATGCCCATCAGGACACGGGCCAGCGTGGTCTTGCCGGCGGCGGACGGGCCGATCAGCATCAGGGTCTCGCCCGGCTGCAAAGCGAAAGTCACGCCGCGGATGATCGGCAGGTTCGAGCCGGGGGCGGGCGCGACCACGGCTTCGACCGACAATTTGCCTTGCGGCGCCGGCAGCGGCATGTGCTCGCTGTCCGCCGGGCCGGTACCGAGGAAATCGTCGAGACGGCGGTAGGCATCGCGCGCATTCACCACGGCACGCCACTGGGCGACCAGTTGCACCAGCGGGGTCAGCACGCGGCCGCCCAGCGTGGACGCGACGATCATGATGCCGCCACCGCCCAGCAAGAGGCCCTTGACGCTCAGCCAGCAGGACAGGCCGAGGATCAGCGAGCCTTGCATCGTCTGGATGAACTTCGATACGGCGGAATTGGCGCCGGCAGTGTCGGATGCGGCAGCCTGCAGCTTGAGGAATTTGCGCTGGCGCGCGATCCAGCGCTGGTAAATGCTCTCGCGCATGCCCATCGCCGAGATCACCTGTGCATTGCGCAGCACGCCGCTGGCGTAGGATTGCGCGGAAATCGCCGCCTGGTTTGCCTCGGTCAGCACCGGCATGGTCTTGCGCTCGGTGCTGAGTCCGATCAGGAATTGCACGATAGCGCCGATCAGCGCGACAACGCCCAGCCAGGGATTGATGACGGAAACGATGATCAGGAAAAGCACCGACGAAGGCAGGTCCATCATCGCGGTGATTGCGGGCGAGCCGATGAAGTCGCGGACGGTGCGCAGGTCGTTGAATGGCTGGACCGAGCCGCCACCCTGGCGCAGGCTGGCCGTGAACGAAGCGTCATGCAGCGGCTCGCGAATGGCGGCATCGACGCGCCAGCCTGCCTGCGCCAGCAGCCGGCCGCGCAGCACGTCCAGCACTTCCATCAGCACGTAGATGCCGATCACGACCAGCAGCAGCGACATCAGCGTGGTGCCGCTGCGGCTGGTCACCACGCGGTCATAGACCTCGAGCATGAAGATGGTCGGCGCCAGCACCAGCACACTGCTGGCGAGGCTGAAGCCGAGCGCCTTTCGGAAGATCGGCGCCTGCTCCCTGACGGTTCGTCGCAGCAGGGTGGCTTGCGGCTGGCTGGCCGTGTTCGGCGGCTTGGTGGTCATGCGACTTCTCCCAACTCTTTGACTTGATCGGCCGCGTCCTCGTCGGACAGGGCCACATACTCGGGCAATGCTGTGGCGGCGCCTTGCTGATTCGCTTCTTTTGCGGGCGCGCCCTGGTCAGCGTCGGCGGCGAACACGAAGCGCAGCACGAACTGAGCGCCCTGGTTTTGCAGGCTGATTTCGCGCAGCCGCTCCTGTCGGAAGCGCGTTTCATCCGCTGTGCTGATGCTGAGGCGGAAGCGGATCCGGCCGTCGAGCGTCAGCATCGATACGACGCCGTCGCGGATGCTGAGCGTATGGCGGTCGAAATACACGGGCGCGTTCGGCGAAAAACGCATCAGCGGCAGCGGACGTTCCCCCAGACGCGCGATGTTGAACGGGCTGGCGGGCGTCTGGAACACCGCGCGGCAGGCGCGCGATACCGAATAGATCGCGTTGCAGATCATTTGCGAGCCCAGCTGCGGAAAGCGCTCGCGCAAGCTGCGGTACACCAGATGATGCAAGGCCACGCGGTTCCAGCAACGGGTGTCGCGCACGACGGGCGCAATCGCATTGCATACATCGGCAAAGGCTTGCTGCAGCTGCCTCAGCTGAGTCGCCACGGCCGGAGGCGCGTTCAGCGGGATGGTGAGCGGCTCGGGCGCGCGCCCCGTCTTCATATAGGAGCGCTTGTGCGCGGCGCGCGGGGCGGCCTGTTTGGGTTGCATCGTTCTGGCGGTCCTATGGGTTCAGTGGGGCCCGGAGAGGGGGCGACCCGTCCTCAGGGGCGCGCCTCGAAACAACCGGCGATCTTGCCCAGGTCCTGGTCCGTGAGCATGCCGGCGGCGGCATGCAGCCGCAGGTAAGCCAGCAGGTAACCGTGGCGTGCCTCGGACAGGTCGCGCCGCGCGGTGTAGAGCTGTTGCAGCGCGGTCAGTACGTCCAGGTTGACCCGCTGTCCGCCGGCCACGCTCTTGCGGGTTGCTTCCACGGCCTCCGAAGCCGAGCGTACGGCCTGCTCCATCGCCCCCATGCGAATGCGGCTGCTGGCGACCAGCTGGTACTGCTTGCGCACTTCGACCAGCGCCTTCTGCAGCGCTGCGTCAAGCTCGGCTTGGCCGGCACCGAGGCGGGCCGCAGCCTGCCGCGTTTGTGCGTTCACGCCACCGCCACTGTAAATCGGCAGCGACATTTGCACACCGATCGCATTGATGGTCGATTGCTGATTGAAGGTGAACAGGGAGTCGGAGGTGTTTCGGCTGTGCGACGCAACCAGGTCGACGCGCGGATAATGGCCCGCGCGGTTGCGCTCGACCTCGGTTTGCGCATAGTCGACCGAATAGCGCTGCGCGCGTACTGCAGGGTTGTTCGCGGTGGCCAGCGCTTCCCACTCGGCCAGGGTCGCCGGTGCCATCGGCAATTCCGGCAAGATCGCCGCCAGCGTATCCAGCGCGCCGGGATCGCCGCCGACGATGACTGCAAGCTCGTCGCGGCGGTTCGACACAACGTCCTGCGCCTCGAGTACCTGTGCCTGTGCCAACTCGAACCGGGCGCGCGCTTCCAGCACATCGGTCCGAGTGCCTGCGCCTTTCTCGAACAGGTTCTGGTTCGCGATCTGGTTTTCGTGATACGCGTCGCGTTGCGCGACATTCAGGCGCAACTGGTCTTCGGCCAGCAACGCTGCGAGATACGCGGTCGTCAGTCGATTGATCAAGTCTTGCGTGTCGCCGGAAAACTTCGCCTCGCTGTAGTTCACCTGCACCTTGCCGCCCATGTAGCGCTGCCAGGCATCCATGTTGAACAGCGGCTGGCGCACCTGGAGCGTGGCGGCCTTGCTGGTGTACTGCGGGTTGTCGTTTGTCTGGTTGCCGTTGGCCGCCGTGATCGTCCGGTCAGCATCGTTCTTGCTGAAATTGTACGAGGCGCTGACATTGGGAAGCAGCCCTGCACGGCCGATCGCTTCATATTCATTGGCCGCCGCGCGGTTATGGCGCGCGCCCTGGTAGGCCGGGTCTTTTTCCAGCGCGGCCTGGTACGCCTCCATCAGGTTGAGCGCGTGTGCGGGCAGGGCCAGCGTCGCCGACGCCAGCGACACCAGGGCGCTGGCCAGTCTCAGTTCGGGACGACGGATGCGGACGGATCGGGGAGAACGTGCGGCGCGATAGATTGGCATGGCTGGCTGGTTTGGGCTGGGATTTTCGATATTGTTTTACTGCCGAATGCTACAGCAACTCCCTTGCATGGTATTTCAAAATTCCATGCATATATGAACTTTTCAACTGTAGGTTCGCGGGTCGATCCGTACTGTGACGGTCGTCACATTGCGCCAGGGGCGGGGTATCCGGTTAGACTGCGCGGTTGGACTGCGCCCCTCGCGCAGTGCTGTTCATTGAACAAGAGACGATCGAATGAAAAAAGAACTGACGATGAAACGAATCGCCGACCTCGCGCTGGCGCTGCTGATCGGCGTGGTTTTGCTGTTGCCGTCGCTGCTGATTGCGATTTTGCTGAAGCGGGATGGCGGGCCGGTGCTGGTACGCCCGCACCGGGTCGGGCGTCATGGCCGCATGGTCAAGACCTTCGAGTTTCGCTCGGCGGTATCGGAGCCGGGCGCGATGGAAACCGTGGGCGGCTGCGAAGGCGAGCGCGTCACGCCGCTCGGCGCATTTTTGCGGCGCACCGGGATGGTCCGCTGGCCGATGCTGCTGAGCGTGCTGCACGGTGATTTCAGCGTTGTCGGCCCGCGCGCCGAAATGCCGCGCTATGTCGGTTGTTATCCGACCGAGGTGCGCAAGCGTGTATTGGCGGTGAAGCCGGGACTGATCGATTTGTCGACGGTGGAGTTTCGCGAAGAGCGCCGGCTGCTGCAGGGACTCGAGGGCGAAGCACTGGAAAATGCATACATGGAAAAGGTTTTGCCGCAGCGGCTGGATTATGCGCAGCGTTATATCGAACGCCGCGGTGTCCTGACGGATGCCGGCATCCTGCTGCGCGCGCTGCTGCTGCCATTGCGCGGCTGAGGGCGCGGCGCAGGCGGCTGTTTTTGTCTGCATGAACGCAGAGAAAAACGCAGGCAAAACAAAGGCCACCCCAAGGGTGGCCTTTGTTTTTTCAGGCGGAAAGGATCAGGCGGCGTTCGTAATAAGGAACTGCGCCTTGTCGCGGCCGGCCATCCATTTCGGCGGCTTGCCGCGGCCGCTCCAGGTTTCGCCGGTCGCGTTGTTGCGGTATTTCGGCGCCACCGGGCGGCGTGCCACCTTGACCGGCTTGCGCTTTGCACCTGCGCCGAAGCCGAGGTCTTCCGGAGAAATGCCGTAATCCTTCATTTTCGTGTGAATTTCCGCAATCGCTGCAGCGATTTCATTCTTGCGCGCCTGCTCGGCTTCCTTCTGAAGCCTTTCAATCTGACTTTGCAGTTCTTTGTAAGTCGTCATGGTGTTCCCCGATGAATTGAGTTGCATATGGTAAACGGCTCCAGTGTATGAGTGCCGGAACCAGCCGGCGAATTATATTCGAAGTGCTGAAGGGGTGAGCGCGATGACTCACTAATAATTTGAAAAATAATGTAATTCAATGATTAATAAGGTTTTTCATCGAATGGTGTTAGATTTGAGAAACGTTTTTTCCGGTTTTCAACGATTAATCTTTCGATTTTCGGCCATTTGATATCGCCGATCGTCCGAACATCGGTACGGAATCCCAATTTTTCCACCGAGTGAATTTTCTGCCCTTGATATTTATTCAAACCGGTGCGGATTATTCGGGCTTGAATGGCGGCGCATTTATTGGCCGGCATGCGGCCGGGGAGGGGTATGAAGGAGGCGCGCCGGTGTAAGTGGGCAGCGCCTTGGCAGTGCAGCTCAGTTTTTCCCGGGGCTGCCGGTGTGCAGTTCCATCATGGCCTGTTCATGCCGGCCTTCGCAGAGCAGGGGAATCACGTCGAGCGCGTTGTCGATGGCCCGGTCGATCAGTACCTGCTCTTCGGCGCGCGGCCGGTGCAGCACAAAATCCACCACCGGCTGCTGCAGTTTCAGTTCGCGCGGATGGCCAATACCTATTCTCAGTCGCCAGTAATCCTGCGTGCCGAGTGCGGCAGTGATGTCTTTCAGGCCATTGTGCCCGCCGGAGGAGCCGCCCTTTTTCAGTTTCGCCGCACCGGGCGGCAGGTCGAGTTCGTCATGCACGACCAGCACTTCGTCGGGCGCGATCTTGTAAAAGCGCGCCAGCGCGCCGACCGACTGGCCCGAGCGGTTCATGTAGGTTTGCGGTTCGAGCAGCCAGACCTCGCTGCCGGCGATGCGGGTCTTCGCCGCCAGCGCATTGAAGCGCGATTCCTTGCGCAGGTCGCCGCGCGCAAGCTGGTCGACCAGCCAGAAGCCGGCATTATGGCGGGTCAGTTCATAGTCGGCGCCCGGATTGCCGAGGCCGACGATCAGGCGGATGGGTGCGCTGGGCATGGGGTTCGCGGTCAAAAAGGCGGATTATCGCGGATCGCGCGCGCGTAAAAAAGCCCGCCGCAAGGGGCGGGCTTTCCGGCGCTGCGAAGCAGATTACTTCTTCTCTTCGTCGGCAGCGGCGTCCGCCTTCGCGCCGCGCGGGATGACCGCGGTGGCGATGGTCGGGTTTTCCTTCGCGTGCACGGCGGTCACGCCAGCCGGCAGCTTCAGGTCGGCAACGTGGAAAGACGCGCCTTCGGTCATGTTCGACAGGTCGACCTCGATGAATTCCGGCAGGTCCTTCGGCAGGCAGCTGACGTCCAGTTCATTCAGCACGTGGCTGATGACGCCGCCGGCCAGCTTCACGACCGGAGCGATGTCGGCGTTGATGAAGTGCAGCGGCACCTTCACGTGCAGCTTGGCGTTCGGATCGATGCGCTGGAAATCGATGTGCATGACCAGTTGCTTGTAAGCGTGCATCTGGAAATCGCGCAGCACGACCTTCTCGGCCTTGCCGTCGACTTTCATGTCGAGGATCGACGAGTGGAACGCTTCCTTCTTCAGCGCGTGGTACAGCGCGTTGTGATCCAGCGAGATCGCGACCGGTGCCTCGGTGCCGCCGTAGATGATGCCCGGCGTCTGGCCCGCACGACGCAGGCGGCGGCTCGCTCCGGACCCCTGCTCGGTACGCGGGAATGCAATAACTTCCATGACTACTCCTGTAATGGGCTTGCGCCCGTAGGTTGATGCCCCCCGCGACCAGGGGGCATGAAAAGGGGCGTCGCTTGCGCGCCGCCCCGAATGCTTGTTTTCCTGTTAACCCGCTGCCTCGTCCTCGGCGAACAGCGATATCACCGAATCGCCGCGGCTGATGCGGCGGATGGTCTCGGCCAGCAGCGGCGCGCAGCTCAGCTGGCGGATCTTGCTGCAGCCCTTCGCCGCGTCGCTCAGCGGGATGGTGTTGGTGACGACCAGTTCGTCCAGCGGCGACTTCTGGATGCGCTCGATCGCCGGGCCCGACAGCACCGGGTGCGTGCAGTAGGCCACGACTTTCTTCGCGCCGCGCTCCTTGAGCACCTCGGCCGCCTTGGTCAGCGTGCCGGCGGTGTCGACCATGTCATCCATGATCACGCAGTTGCGGCCCTCGACCTCGCCGATGATGTGCATGACTTCCGATACATTGGCCTTCGGGCGGCGCTTGTCGATGATTGCCAGGTCGCAGCCCAGCTTCTTCGCCAGCGCGCGCGCGCGCACCACGCCGCCGACGTCCGGCGACACGACCAGCAGGTCTTCGTAATTCTTTTTCACCAGGTCTTCAAGCAGCACCGGCGACGCGTAGATGTTGTCGACCGGGATGTCGAAGAAGCCCTGGATCTGGTCTGCGTGCAGGTCCATGATCAGCACGCGGCCGACGCCGACGTCCTGCAGCATGTTGGCCACCACCTTGGCCGAGATCGCGACGCGCGCCGAGCGCGGGCGGCGATCCTGGCGCGCATAGCCGTAGTACGGCAGCACGGCGGTGATGCGGCCGGCCGACGCGCGCTTGAGCGCATCGACCATCAGCATGATTTCCATCAGGGTGTCATTGGTCGGCGCGCAGGTGGACTGCAGCACGAATACGTCCTTGCCGCGCACGTTCTCGTTGATCTCGACCATGATCTCGCCGTCGGAGAAGCGGGTCACGACAGCCTTGCCGAGCGGGATCCCGAGCTGCTGGGCGACACCGGCCGCGAGTTCCGGGGTGGCCGTGCCGGTGAAGACCATCAGGTTTTCGTGGGCCATGGTTGCTGAATCACCTAGAAGTTGTGAAAGCTGCCGGGACGGTGCGCGACGCATGCACCGGGGCCCGAATCGAAAAACGCCTGCGGCTCGTGAGAGCATCGCAGGCGGCGTTCGGCTTTCATTGTGTTGTCGTCGGGGCCCGCGGCATCATGCCTGCGGGCCGATTCAATGGCAGGGGAACAAGGATTCGAACCTTGGAATGCCGGAATCAAAATCCGGTGCCTTAACCAACTTGGCGATTCCCCTACACAACCTGTTGTCCGGCCGATCGGCCAGACGAATTCGTTTCACGACTTCAGCAGCGTTGCCAGCGGGTGCGCCGCCAGCGACTGCGTCTTCCAGCTGCGCCATCGTGAAGGCACTTGCCGGAGCACCGCATCCGCATCGCTTTCCGATGCAAAGGCGGCAAACACACAGGCGCCGGAGCCGGTCATCCGTGCATCGCCATGATCCGACAGCCACTCGAGGGCGTCTGCGACCGGCGGGAATGCGCGGGCGGCTACTGCTTGCAAGTCGTTTTTACCGTACACCGGGAGGTGCGTGGAAAAGTCCGCTATTCTGACGACTTTGGTGTCCCGAGTCAATTCCCTTGATTGAAAAATTATGGGCGTCGGTACCGACACGCCCGGATGCACCAGAACGAACCATGCCGGCGGGGTCGAGATGGGCGTCAATTGTTCGCCGATGCCCTCGACAAACGCATTCTCCCCGAGCAGGAAGAAAGGCACATCCGCACCGAGCTGCAGGCCCAGCCGCATCAGCTGCGCACGCTCGAGGCCGGTCTGCCACAGGTGGTTCAGCACCATCAGCGTGGTGGCTGCGTCCGACGAGCCGCCGCCGATGCCGCCGCCCATCGGCAGCTGCTTGTGGATGGCGATGTCGGCGCCGGGCGCCGTGATGCCGCGTTCGGCCGCCGCCGCCTGCAGCAGCCGCGCGGCCCGCACCGTCAGGTCGATGTCGGCCGGCACTCCGGCGATGTCGGTCGTGCGGACGATGCGGCCGTCATCGCGCAAATCGAAATCCAGCGTGTCGCACAGGTCGATCAGCTGGAACACCGACTGCAGCAGGTGGTAGCCATCGGCGCGCCGGCCGGTCACGTGCAGGAACAGGTTCAGCTTGGCCGGCGCGGCGCAGCCATGCAGGAAATCAGGCATCGCTCAGTTCGCTTCGCGCCAGTCGTCGATCACGAAGCGCAGCACGATCTCGCCCAGCTGCGCATCGATGCGCTTGGGCACGGCCACCTGGCCGCTGGCCTGCCAGCTCGGATAGCTGAGCCGCCAGCCTTCGCTCTCGAGCTGTGCCGGGCCTTCCGGCATGGCCGCCTGCAGGCGGCCGCCGGCGTCGCGCACAAAGCCCTGCAGCCAGTAACGCATGCCATCGACCGGCAGCGGCCAGCCGAGCGCATCCTCGGTCAGCAGGTCGGCGCTGGCGGCCTGGCGGCGCACGCCGCCCGACTGCTCCAGCGTCGCCACGCCGGGCGCGATCGTGATGCGCGCCAGCGTCTGGCCCAGCGGGGAATAGATTTCGATATCGGTGCCGTCGCGGCGCTGGCTCCACAGGAACTTGCCCTGCACCGACTGGGTTTTGTCCTGCACCGGATAGCGCACCGACAGGCGGCCGGCCAGCGTCAGTTCGTCAAGGTAGCTGCGCGCGCCGGCGGGCAGCGGCGCGACCGACGTGCAGCCGGCCAGCGCCGCCAGTGCCAGCGCGGCCGACAGCAGGAACAAGCGGCGCATTGCGCGGCTCAGAGCTTGACCTGCAGGCGCTGCAAGGTGCCCTTCAGCGTCGAGTTCTTCGGATCCTTCGCATTCGCGTCACGCCACAGCTGGCGCGCCTCGTCTTCGCGACCGAGCACCCACAACACTTCGCCGAGGTGGGCGGCGATCTCCGGGTCGGCCTTGATGCCGAATGCGCGGCGCAGCGTCTTCTCGGCCTGCTCGTAGCGGCCGAGGCGGAATTCGACCCAGCCGAGGCTGTCCATGATGAACGGATCCTCGGGCGCAAGATCGCTGGCCTTGCGGATCAGGTCATACGCTTCCTGCAGACGGATGTTGCGGTCGGCCAGCGAGTAGCCGAGCGCGTTGTACGCATGCTGGTTGTCCGGCGCGACCTGCATGATGCGGCGCAGTTCGCGCTCCATCAGGTCGAGCTGGTTCGCCTTTTCGGCCAGCATCGCATGCTCGTACAGCAGGTCGACGTTGTCCTTGCTGGACTGCAGCGCATCGGCCACCAGCTTCAGCGCCTCGTCGAGGCGGCCGGCGTCGCGCAGCAGCTGCGCCTCGTTGACGATCAGCCGGGCGCGCTCGTCCTCGCCCTCCACCTCGGTGTCGCGCAGGATCTCGCGCGCCTCGTCGAGCCGGCCGCTCCTGGCCAGCAGTTGCGCGCGCTTGACGGTGGCGGCGATGTAGTTGGACGGGTTGGCCGGATCGACCATCTCCAGCCACTTCATTGCGCCGGCGCTGTCGTTGCGCTCCTCCGCGATCTGCGCGAGCACCAGCAGCGCCTGGCTCGAGTCGCGCTCGCGGTCGGGCTGGCCGTCGAGCGTCGCGATGTAGGCCGACAGGTATTTTTCGGCCGACGGCAGGTCGCTGGCCTGCACCGACAGCAGGCCGAGCGCATACAGCGTGGTCTGGTCGTTCGGGTACTGCTGCAGCAGGGTCTCGAACTGCGCGCGCGCGTCAGCCACCCGGTTCTGCTCGAACAGCATGCGCGAGTAGGCCAGCCGCACGTCGCGCGCCTTCGGGTTCGCCTGCAGGAAGTCGCCCAGCACCTTGGCTGACTCCGCCTTGTCCTCGATCACCTGCGCCAGCGTCAGCGCCGCCACCTCGGACGACGGATGGCGCGCCAGCGCCGCACGCGCTTCGGTCAATGCGACCGCGCGTTCGCCGCTCACCATCGCGGTCTGCGCCAGCGTCAGCAGCACCTCGAGCGAGTCGCGATAGGGTTCGAGCAGTTCGCGCAGCAGCGCCATGCCGCGCTTGCGATCGCTCATGCGCGCCAGTTGACGCTGCACCGAGACGATCGTCGCCGGCAGCGCTTCGGGCGTGGCGGCGGCCAGTTGCAGGGCGAGCGACTGCTTGGCCTCGTCGATGCGGCCATTCGCGACCAGCAGACTGACCAGCGTTTGCGCCGCCTCTTCCGAGTGCGGCGCCAGTTCGCGCCAGACACGCGCCGCCTTCAGCGCCTCGGCGCTCAGCGAGCCGGCGGCGGCAATCTCGGTCGCGCGCCGGGCCAGGCGGGCGTCACGGGAGCTGCGCGCCAGCGCGAGCATGGTCGCGTACGCGGAGAAGGCCTCGCCGCGCTGGAAGGCCAGCTCGGCCGCGAGGTACTTGTACATCACCTCGGGGGTCAGCACGACGTTCGGCAGCGTCTCTTGCCGCGCTGTCTTGTCCGGTGTGGCGGGCGCCGCCTGCGCCGTTGCGGCTGACGTGAGCAGCGCGGTCAGGGTTAGAATGGTCGACAGTTTTTTCAATTGGATTCCCGTGCGATGGGGCGAGACCGACAGCGCCGCGCCAACTCGGATGTGCAGGTGAACGGGGATTTTACGCCGAAAGCCGCAAACGCCCGCCGACCCGCCTCGACCCGTCCCGCCACGGACCTTGCGCATGCCTGAACTCCCAGAAGTCGAAGTCACCCGGCGCGGCATCGCGCCCCATGTCGAGGGCCGCACCGTCACCGGCGTGGTATTGCGCCGCAGCGGACTGCGCTGGCCTTTCCCGGACGGATTGCCGGCCCTGCTGCACGGCCGGGTCGTGCGCTCCACCGCGCGCCGCGGCAAGTACCTGCTGCTGCGTTTCGACCACGGCACCCTGATTATCCACCTCGGCATGTCCGGGCATTTGCGCGTGATTCCTGCCGGCCTGCCGGCGCAGAAGCACGACCATGTCGACATCGAGCTTGGGCCTCGGCTGGTGCGCTTCACCGATCCGCGCCGCTTCGGCGCGGTGCTCTGGCATCCGCACGAAGAAGGCGACGTCGAACAGCACCTGCTGCTGCGCAGCCTCGGAGTCGAACCGATCGGCTGCGCCGACCTGGCCGAGCGGCTGTATCGCGGCACGCGCGGCCGCAGCGCCGCCGTCAAGCAGGTGCTGCTGGCGGGGGACATCGTGGTCGGCGTCGGCAACATCTATGCGTGCGAGAGCCTGTTCGAATCCGGCATCCATCCGGCCACGGCGGCCGGCCGGATCTCGCGCGAGCGCCATGCGCGGCTCGCGCAGGCGATACAGCGCGTACTGGCTGCGGCGATCGAGCAGGGCGGCAGCAGCCTGCGCGACTTCATCGGCGTCGATGGCGCGTCCGGCTATTTCCAGCAGAGCTATTTCGTCTATGACCGCGAGGGCGAGCCCTGCCGGCAGTGCGGCCAGGCCGTGCGCCGCATCGTGCAGGGACAGCGCTCGACCTTCTACTGCGTGCGCTGCCAGCACTGAACGACGATGAAACGCATCACCGACAGCGCCTGTGCGCCCGCCGACCCGAGCTTTTCCGAACTGCTGATCGCCTGGCAGAAGCGCCACGGCCGCCACCAGTTGCCATGGCAGCAGACGCGTGACGCCTACCGCATCTGGTTGTCCGAGATCATGCTGCAGCAGACACAGGTCGCCACCGTGATCCCGTACTACCAGCGCTTCCTGCAGCGCTTTCCCGACGTCGCCGCGCTGGCTGCCGCGCCGGTCGAGGAAGTGATGGCGCTGTGGGCCGGGCTGGGCTACTACACCCGCGCGCGCAACCTGCATCGCTGCGCGCAGGCCGTGGTCGAGCGGCACGGCGGGCGCTTTCCCGCCGACGCTGCGCTGCTGGCCGAACTGCCGGGCATCGGCCAGTCGACGGCCGCAGCGATTGCGGCGTTTGCCTACGGCGCGCGCGCGGCCATTTTGGATGGCAACGTCAAGCGCGTGTTCTGCCGCGTGTTCGGCATCGAGGGTTTTCCGGCGCAGACGGCGGTCGAGCGCCAGCTGTGGCTGCGCGCCGAAGCCTTGCTGCCGGCGCAGTACATCGAGGCGTACACGCAGGGGCTGATGGATCTCGGCGCGACGCTGTGCACGCGCAGCCGTCCGCGCTGCGGCGACTGCCCGATGCAGTCGCGTTGCGTTGCGCACGCAAGCGGCCGCACCGCCGAACTGCCGCAGCGCAAGCCGAAGAAGGCGACGCCGGAAAAATCGACCGTGATGCTGCTGGTGCTGCACGACGGAGAGGTTTTGCTCGAGCAGCGGCCGCCGGCGGGCATCTGGGGCGGGCTGTTGTCATTGCCGGAGCTGGACCGCCTTGGCGGCGATGCGCAATGCGCGGACCTGGGCGCCGAGCTGGGCAGCGCGCTGGCGTCGTTCGGCGAACCGGCGTCCGTCGAGATGCTGCCGGAGTTCATTCACGTGTTTACGCACTTCCGGCTGCGCGTGACGCCGGTGCGCGTGCGGCTGTCACGGCGGCATGCCGTCGCGGCGCAGCGCGCATATGCATGGCTGCCACTGGGCGCTGCAGCCGACGCGGGCCTGCCGTCGCCGGTCAGGAAGCTGGTGGACTGGTTGCGACTGGAGGGCTGAGGGAGAGGGCGTTCGATGCGTTGAAAGTGCGGGCCGCAGCCTGCTCACAGCACGCCGTTCTCGCGCAGGTACTTTTCGACGCGCTGCAGACGCGCCGAGGTATCCGACATTTCCAGCAGCGCCTGCTTGTCTTCCAGCGATATCGGCAGCATCTCGCTCCAGCGGTTCGCGACCCAGCCGGCATCGTCGAGCCGGTGCGGTTCGGGGAAGGGATTGATGAAGCCGTCCGCGGCTTCCTGCTGCACGCGCTGCTGCAGGTCGTCGATCAGCACGCGCAGCACGTTCGCGCACAGCGGCAGCGCTGCGCCGGCCGCGTGGGTGTCGGCTTCCTCTGCAATCGCCTCGGTGCGCGCCTCGATCAGCTGGCTGGGCCGTGTGCGCGTCTCGATGATGCGGAAGCGTCCGCCGCCACGCGTGTTCAGCAGCAGCACGCCGAACTCCGGCATGTCCCATTCGGTGATATGCGCCAGCGTGCCCACCTGACAAGGCTCGGCTGCCTGCCCCACCTCGCTGCCCGAGCGGATCGCGACCACGCCGAACGGCGCGCCGGCCTTCATTCGTTCGCGGATCATGTCCACATAACGCGTCTCGAAGACCCGCAGCGGCAGCACGCCGTCGGGGAACAGTACGGTCTTCAGCGGGAACAGCGGCAGCCAGTCATCGGCTTGCGCCGCCGGCCCTGTCGAGCGGGTATTCATCAGCAGGTTCAATCCAGTTCGCGATGACGCACCAGCACGCGCGCACGGTCGCGGAAGTCGCGCGCCAGCTGTTCGACCATGAACACCGAGCGATGCTGTCCGCCGGTGCAGCCGATGGCCACCGTCAGGTAGCTGCGGTTGTCGCGCTCGAACGCGGGCAGCCATTTGTCGACGAAGCCGCGAATGTCCGACAGCAGCGCGAGCGCTTCCGGCTGGCTGTGCAGGAAGTCGATGACGGGCTGGTCCCTGCCGGTCAGCGGGCGCAGCTGCTTGTCGTAAAACGGGTTCGGCACCACGCGCACGTCGAACACCAGGTCGGCGTCGAGCGGCACGCCGTACTTGAACGCGAACGATTCGAACAGCAGCGACAGCGGCGCGCTGTGCCCGTTCTGCACCAGTTCGCGTATCCACGCGCGCAGCTGGTTGGCCGACAGTCCCGAGGTGTCGATCAGGTGGCCCAGCCCTTCGATCTCGGCCAGCATGTCGCGCTCGCGGCGTATGCATTCGATCAGTGTCGGCGTCTGCTCCTGCGGCGCATCCAGCGTGATCCGGTGCGACAGCGGGTGGCTGCGGCGGGTCTCGGAAAAGCGATTGATCAGCGATTCGGTCTTGGCGGTCAGGAAGACGACGTCGACGGCATGGCCTTCGGATTTCATCCAGCTGATCGCATCCGGCAGGTCGGCCAGCGATGCGGCGCTGCGTGCGTCCACGGCGACGGCCAGCTTGTCCTCGCCTTCGGCGACACGGGCGCCCACCAGCGAGCGCAGCAGTGAAGGCGGCAGGTTGTCGACGCAGAAATAGCCGGCGTCTTCGAGGGCGTTCAGGCAGACCGACTTGCCGGAGCCGGAAATGCCGGTGAGAAGAATGATGCGCATGCGCGCATGATAGCGGAAAGCACTGCAGGAAAGACCCGGCGGAAAGACGGGCGCGCGCGAGCAGCGGACTTTACTCGCCGTCCATTGCGCGCTGCTGGCGCTCCATGAAATTGGCGAGCGTGTCGATGCCGCGCATCTGCAGGATGTTGTTGCGCACCGCGGCCTCGAGCAGCACCGCGATGTTGCGGCCGGCCTCGACCGGGATCACCACCTTGCGGATTGGCAGGCCGAGCACATCCTGCGTGTGCTGGTTCAGCGGCAGCCTTTCGTAGTTTTCCTCGAGGGTCTTGCGGCGCACGAGGTGCACGATCAGCTTCAACCGCATCTTGCGGCGCACCGCGGTCTCGCCAAAAATGGTCTTGATGTCGAGCAGGCCGAGGCCGCGCACCTCGAGCAGGTTTTGCAGCAGCGGCGGGCAGCGTCCTTCGATCATGTTCGGCGCGATGCGCGCGAATTCGACCGCGTCGTCAGCCACCAGCCCGTGGTTGCGCGAGATCAGTTCGAGGCCGAGTTCACTCTTGCCTAGCCCGGATTCACCGGTGATCAGCACGCCCACGCCGAGCACGTCCATGAACACGCCATGCATCGTGACGCGGCTGGCGAGCTTTTTCGACAGGTAGACGCGCAGGAAGTCGATCACCTGCGCGGCCGGCAGCGGCGTGCAGAGCAGCGGGATGTTGTGTTCGTTGCAGACCTGGACGATGTACGGATGCGGCTCCAGCGACTGCGCGATGATGAAGGCCGGCGGCGAGCCGGCGACCAGTTCGCGCGTCTGGAACAGGCGGCTGTTTTCGGAAATGCGCAGGAAGTAATCGCGTTCCTGCTGGCCGAACACCTGGATGCGGCCGGGGTGGATCAGGTTCAGGTGGCCCACCTGGTCGGCGGCCGACGCGGCATCGCCGTAGATCACCCGGTCGCTGCCCGCCTGTCCGCCCAGCCAGCCGAGCCGCAGCGACTCGTGGTTGTCTTCGTACAGCTGCTGGATCGACAGGGGGATGTTGGAGGGCATGGGCTCAGGCCGGGCTGCGTTCGGACGGTTGCCAGTTCACCAGGCGCTGGTGCAGCGCCGCCGCGTCCGCATCTTCGGACATCGCCGCGCGGAAGCCTTTGTCGGAAAACATTTCAGCGATTTCGGACAGGATTTCGAGGTGCTGCTGGGTGACGTTGTCCGGGATCAGCAGGAAGACCAACAGCTTCACCGGCTCGCCGTCGGGCGACTCGAAGGGAATCGCCTCGGCCAGCCGCACGAAGGCCGCCAGCGGCGCCTTCAGCCCGCGAATCCGGCCGTGCGGCACGGCCACGCCGTGGCCCAGACCGGTGGAGCCGAGCCGTTCGCGGGCGAACAGGTTGTCCGACACGGTCGAGCGCGCGATGCCGCAGTTGTTCTCGAAGATCAGGCCAGCCTGCTCGAAAGCGCGCTTCTTGCTGGAACATTCCAGGTCAAGCACGACATTCTTCACCGGGAGGATTTGGCTGAATTGGGTCATGATGCATTGCACAAAAATGGCATTTGCGACGAATTATAGGAGCTTTCCCAACGCAGCGTAAAAAATGTCGGCTACGCGCTGGTCGGGTATTCCCTTCGATCCGGCCAGCGTCAAATCGCTCATCGTGGAAGGCCGGCGCGCTTATTGACGTGCGTTGCGGTCGTTTGACGGCATTTTCGACAGGGAGAAGTTGCTGCGCCAGGGGTTGATGTCAATGCCGCCGCGGCGGGTGTAACGCGCGGTTACCAGCAGCTTGGCCGGTTGGCAGGCGCGCAGGATGTCCATGAAGATTCGCTCGACGCATTGTTCATGGAATTCCTGGTGGTTGCGGAAGCCGATCAGGTAGCGCAGCAGGCCTTCCTGGTCGATCGGCTGGCCGACATAGCGGATCTGCACGCTGGCCCAGTCAGGCTGGTTGGTGACGAGGCAATTCGATTTCAGCAGGTGCGACACCAGCGTCTCATCGACCGGCGCCTCGTCGGCGTTCACCTTCAGCAGCGACGGTGCCGGCTCGTAATGGTCGACGTCGATGTCGAGGCGGTCCAGCAGCAGGCCGTCGAGCTCGCCCATCTTCAGCTTGCCGAAATCTTCGGCCAGCGTCAGTTTCACTTGCACGGTCGCGCCGAAGGCATTCGACAGGTCGGCGCGCAGCAGTTCGAGCAGCGCGTCCGAGCCGGCCACCTTCGACTGGTTCAGCGAGTTGAAGTAGAGCTTCATCGACTTCGACTCGACGATGTTCGGCGTGTCCGCCGGCACCTGCAAGGTGGCGATGGCGACCTGCGGCTTGCCGCGCATGTTCAGCCACGACACTTCATAGGCATTCCAGACATCCATGCCGAAGAAGGGCAGCGTGCCCGACAGGCCGAGCTCCGCGCGCTTGTCCGCGCGCGGCATCGGGAACAGCAGCGTCGGGTCGTAGCTGGCCTGGTAGGGGGTGGATTTGCCGAGGGGGGAGTTGGAGGGGGTGTTGGGTGAGGTCATTTAAGCTGACTGTGTGCAGTCATGGATTCCAGCTTGCGCTGGAATGACGATTGTGCGGCTGACAGCCTTTGACACGTCATCCCAGCCACCGCCCCAGCAAAAGCTGGGGGCAAGCTGGGATCCATCGTCGCTCTACGAAAAATGCGGTTCAAAGCGTAAAAAGCAAAAGAATCAGAGGAACAACTTGTACGCCGGGTTCCCGCTCTCATCCCACGCACGATACCCCAGCGTCGCCAGGAACGCACGGAAGTCCTTCATCTCCTTCTTCGGCACCTGCAGCCCGACCAGCACGCGGCCGACGTCGCCGCCCTGGCTGCGGTAGTGGAACAGGCTGATGTTCCAGTTCGGCGCGAGGCTGTCGAGGAAGCGCAGCAGCGCGCCCGGCCGCTCGGGGAATTCGAAGCGGTAAAGGATCTCGTCCTGCGCCAGCGCGCTCTTGCCGCCCACCAGATGGCGGATATGCAGCTTCGCCAGTTCGTCCTGCGTCAGGTCGAGCGCGCGGAAACCATGCTTCTCGAAATGCTTGCTGATCTTGCCCGACTCGTCGCGGTCGGCGATCTGCAGGCCGACGAATACATGCGCCTGGTTCGCGTCGCTGATCCGGTAATTGAATTCGGTGACGGCGCGCGCGCCGATCAGCCGGCAGAAACGCTTGAAGCTGCCGCGCTCCTCGGGAATCGTCACGGCGAACACCGCCTCATGCGCCTCGCCCACCTCGGCACGCTCGGCGACGAAGCGCAGGCGGTCGAAGTTCATGTTCGCGCCGCAGGCGATCGCCACCAGCGTCTCGCCGCGCAGCGGCTTGCGTGATTTCGCCGAACGCTCCACATAGGCCTTCGCACCGGCCACCGCCAGCGCACCGGCCGGCTCGAGGATGCTGCGGGTGTCGGTGAACACGTCCTTGATCGCCGCGCAAACCGCGTCGGTATCGACCAGGATGATCTCGTCGACCACCTGTTTCGCGAGACGGAAAGTCTCCTCGCCGACCTGCTTGACCGCGGTGCCGTCGGAGAACAGGCCGACGTCCTGCAGCATCACGCGGCGGCCGGCGGCGAGCGAGCGCGCCATCGCGTCCGAGTCGGTGGTCTGCACGCCGATCACCTTGATGTCCGGGCGCACTTCCTTGATGTAGGCGCCGACGCCGCCGATCAGGCCGCCGCCGCCGATGGCCACGAACACCGCATGGATCGGCCCCGAATGCTGGCTCAGGATCTCCATCGCGATCGTGCCCTGGCCGGCGATCACGTCGGGGTCGTCGAACGGGTGCACGAAAGTCAGCTTGTGTTTTTTCTCGAGCGTCAGCGCGTGCTGGTAGGCGTCGGAATAGGAATCGCCGGCCAGCACCACTTCGCCGCCGCGCGCGCGCACTGCCTCGATCTTCACCGCCGGCGTGGTGGTTGGCATCACGATCACGGCGCGGCAGCCGAGCGTCTTCGCCGACAGCGCCACCCCCTGCGCATGATTGCCTGCGGACGCGCAGATCACGCCGCGCTTCAGTTGCGCCGCCGTCAGCTGCGCCATCTTGTTGTACGCTCCGCGCAGCTTGAAGCTGAACACGCTCTGCATGTCCTCGCGCTTGAAGTAGATCGAGTTGCCGATCCGCCCGGACAGCGTGCGCGCCAGCTCCAGCGGGGTCTCGACCGCCACGTCATAGACGCGCGAGGTCAGGATTTTCTTCAGGTAATCGGTGGTCATGGCGAATCATTATAATTGACCGCCTTTCGCCCTCGTTAACACCTACTTTCACCGATCGATGCTCGCCTCGGCCTTGACCGCCCTGCTGAATGCGCTTGCGCTGCCGGCCTTCAGCCTGCCCGCGCTGTTCGTGATCGCGCTGGTGTCGGCGACGCTGCTGCCGATGGGCTCCGAGCCGGCGCTGTTCGCGCTGGTGAAGCTGCAGCCGGAAATGTTCTGGCCGGCGGTGTTCGTCGCCACCGCCGGCAACACGGTTGGCGGCGCGATCAGCTGGGCGATGGGCATCGGCGCGAAGAAAGCCTTTGCCGAGGAGCGCCAGACCCGCTGGTTCGGCTGGCTGCAGCGTTTCGGCCCGAAGACCCTGCTGCTGTCCTGGCTCCCCGTGATCGGCGACCCGCTGTGTGCGCTGGCCGGCTGGCTGAAAATGCCGTTCTGGCCCTGCCTGTTGTACATGGGCCTCGGCAAGCTGGCGCGTTACCTCAGTGTCACTGCGTTGCTGCTGACCGTGCCGAACGGCTTCTGGCACCGGCTGCTGGCCTGGGGCTGAGCGGCAGGCGTCGTTTCGCATAGCCACAGGAAGCCAAGGGGCTCTGCTGAATCCTTGTGCATCGCAATACGCTAAAATGCGTCTTTAGCTTCTCAGGCCTCGCATTTCTGATGAACGCCCCTGCGCAAATTCAAGCCCTGCTTACCGACGCGCCCGAAGGCAGCCAGCCGACGCGCCTGCGCGAAATTCCGTACAACTACACCTCGTTCTCCGACCGCGAGATCGTCATCCGCCTGCTCGGCGATGCCGCCTGGGATCTGATCTCGCAGCTGCGCAGCCTGCGCCAGACCGGTCGTTCCGCGCGCATGCTGTACGAAGTGCTCGGCGATATCTGGGTCGTGCGCCGCAATCCTTACCTGCAGGATGACCTGCTCGACAACCCGTCGCGCCGCGAGGCCCTGATCGACGCGATGATCCACCGGCTCAATGAAGTCGAGCGCCGCCGTGTGTCGGCCGAGGGTGACGAGACGCTCGAGCCCGAGATCCGCCAGCGCAAGCAGCATGTGGCCACGCTGGTCGAGCTGGCGCGCAAGGCGGTCGAGGACTTCGCCGCCGAATTCAAGCTGATGCAGGACCTGCGCCGACGCAGCAAGCGCGTGCTGGGTCGCTACACCGCCGCCGACAACATCAAGTTCGACGGCCTGTCGCGCGTGTCGCACGTGACCGATGCGACCGACTGGCGCGTCGAGTACCCGTTCGTCGTGCTCACGCCCGATTCGGAAGACGAGATGGCCGGCCTGGTCAAGGGCTGCATCGAACTCGGCCTGACCATCATCCCGCGTGGCGGCGGCACCGGTTACACCGGCGGCGCGATTCCGCTGACGCCGATGTCGGCCGTGATCAATACCGAAAAGCTCGAAGACCTTGGCGCGGTCGAAATGACCCGGCTGCCCGGCGTGGACCGCGACTACGCGACCATCTACTCGGGCGCTGGCGTGGTCACCAAGCGCGTGTCCGACGCCGCCGAAAAGGCCGGCTTCGTGTTCGCCGTCGACCCGACCTCGGCCGAGGCGTCGTGCATCGGCGGCAATATCGCGATGAACGCTGGCGGCAAGAAGGCCGTGCTGTGGGGCACTGCGCTCGACAACCTGGCCAGCTGGCGCATGGTCGACCCGAACGGCGACTGGCTCGAGGTCACGCGCCTCGACCACAACCTCGGCAAGATCCATGACGCACCGGTGGCGCGCTTCAGGCTCGAATGGACGCATCCGGCCGAGCGCGGCCGCCGCAACAAGCCGTTCCGCACCGAAGTCCTCGACATCGAAGGCCGCAAGTTCCGCAAGGAAGGCCTCGGCAAGGACGTCACCGACAAATTCCTCGCCGGCCTGCCCGGCGTGCAGAAGGAAGGCACCGACGGCCTGATCACGTCGGCGCGCTGGATCCTGCACAAGATGCCGAAATACGCGCGCACCGTCTGCCTCGAGTTCTTCGGCCAGGCGCGCGATGCGATTCCGTCGATCGTCGAGATCAAGGACTTCCTCGACAACGAAACGAAGCAGGGCGGCGCGATCCTTGCCGGCCTCGAGCACCTCGACGAGCGCTACCTGCGCGCAGTCGGCTATGCGACCAAGTCCAAGCGCGGCGTGCTGCCGAAGATGGCACTGTTCGGCGACATCGTCGGCGACGATGAAGATGCGGTTGCACGCGCGACCTCCGAAGTGATCCGCTTGGCCAACACGCGCGTCGGCGAAGGTTTTGTCGCCGTCAGCCCCGAGGCCCGCAAGAAATTCTGGCTCGATCGCGCGCGCACCGCCGCGATCGCGCGCCACACCAACGCGTTCAAGATCAACGAAGACGTGGTGATCCCGCTCGACCGCATGGGCGAGTACACCGACGGCATCGAGCGCATCAACATCGAACTCTCGATCGGCAACAAGCTGAAACTGCTCGACGAGTTGTCCGCCTTCTTCGCGAAGGGCAATCTGCCGCTGGGCAAGAGCGACGACAGCGAAGGCTTCGACATACCGCCGGCCGAGCTGCTGGAAGACCGGGTGGGACAGGCCGCTGCGCTGCTCGACGGCGTGCACGCGCGCTGGTCGTGGCTGCTGGCGAATTTCGATCGCCCGGTCGCCGACGTGCGTGGCGAGCTGAACGTGATCGGCCTCGACAAGCTGTCCGCCGACATCGATGCGCGTGCCGCCGCGCAGCCGGGCGTGAGCGTATTCGACCTGCTGCAGGACCGCACGATTCGCGTGTCGTGGAAGGCCGAGGTGCGTGCGCTGCTGCGCCAGATCTTCAACGGCGCGGCGTTCAAGCCCATCGTCGACGAGTGCTCGGCGATCCACAAGCGCGTGCTGCGCGGCCGCGTGTTCGTCGCGCTGCACATGCATGCGGGTGACGGCAACGTGCACACCAACCTGCCGGTCAACTCCGACGACTATGAAATGCTGAAGACCGCGCATGCGGCGGTCGAGCGCATCA
>CAZTIF010000004.1:0-61357 GCA_964613635.1 uncultured Bifidobacterium sp.
CAGCCGTCTCCTGCCGTCAATCCCCCGCTTCCCCGAGAATCCGCGAAGAACCAAATTTTTCGATACCCGCCGTCCCTCCGCCTGCCTCCTGATGCATACCGCGCATGAGGCACACCTTCGGCTCGATGTGCCCTCGGACATACCGTATTTCGACGGCCATTTCCCGCAGGCCCCTATTCTTCCAGGCGTCGCCCAGGTCGACTGGGCGCTGCGCCTCGGCCGTGAACTGTTCGATCTGCCACCTGACTTCATCTCGATGGAAAACCTCAAATTCCAGAAAATTCTGCAACCCGGATGTCGTCCAGTGCTGGTGCTGAAGAAGCAGGCTCACGTGCTGTCATTTACGCTCAGCTCAGACGCAGGACGACACGCCAGCGGTCAGCTGCATTTTGGCGAGACGACATGAAGGCCTGTGCCGTGATTCCTGTCTACAACCATGGTGATGCGGTAGGTGCTGTCGTGCAGGCGGTACGTGCGCACGGGCTGCCGTGCATTCTGGTTGACGATGGCAGTGATGCACGCTGCGCTTCCGTGCTTGACGGATTAGCCGCCGTGGAAAACGCCATCTTGCTTCGCCTTGCGCGAAATCGGGGCAAGGGAGGCGCGATGGAGGCCGGGCTGCGCCAAGCATTCGCATCCGGCTATACACATGCGCTCCAGATCGACGCCGATGGCCAGCACGATGTTCGGGACATACCGGCCTTCCTCGCCTTGGCAGCCGCCGCACCGGACGGACTCATTTGCGGCGCGCCTGTATACGACAACAGCGTGCCCCGCGCACGGCTTTACGGGCGCTATGCAACCCATGTCTGGGTATGGATCAATACCCTCTCCTTGTCCATCCGCGACTCCATGTGCGGCTTCAGGGTGTATCCACTGGCCGCAACCATCCACTTGCTGGATCGCGTTCGAATCGGCCGGCGGATGGATTTTGATACTGACATCGCCGTCCGATTGCTCTGGGATGGGATCAAGGTTGTCAACCAGCCGACTCAAGTGCGATATCCCGCCGATGGTGTGTCGCACTTTCGCATGTGGCGCGATAACGTGTTGATCTCGGCAATGCATGCTCGTCTGTTCTTTGGAATGCTGCTGCGATTTCCGCGGCTGCTATGGCGCAAGGTGGCTGCATGAGGCGAGCGCAACACTGGTCCTCGATGAACGAAGGCACCTTCGTTGCGGGCATCTGGCTGCTTTATGCGATTCACCGAATTTTCGGACGCTGGCCTTTCAGGCTCTGCATGGCACCTGTCGTCGCAATTTACTGGATATTGCGCCCTGGCCTGCGCGCAGCATCGCTGCAATATCTGCAGCGCTTGCAACAAGCCACTGGCGTGCTTGGCGATGTGCCCGGCGCGATATCCAGCTTGCGTCACGTCGGGCGCTTCGGTGACACGCTGCTGGACAAACTTCTGGCTGCTGCGGGACGTTTTCCGCAGGAGAAGCTTCGTGTCATCGACAACGACGATATCAGCGGCATGGCTGATTCAAAGCAAGGTGGGGTGATCGTCACTGCCCATATCGGCTGCCTGGAATTGTGCCAGTCGCTCGCCGAAAAGAGGCCGGCGTTTCGGCTGAATGTGCTGGTACACACCCGCCATGCAGAAAAATTCAATCGCCTGCTTAAGCGCCTCAGTCCGCACCAGACGGTGGAACTGCTGCAAGTCAGTGAAGTCGGGCCTGCCACCGCAGCCATGCTCGCACAGCGCATAGCTGCAGGAGAATTCGTGGCCATCGCCGGCGATCGTGTGCCTGTCAAAGCCGGCCGCACTGCCACGGTGGATTTTCTGGGGCATGCCGCACATTTCCCGATCGGCCCGTATGTGCTCGCCAGCCTGCTGCAGTGTCCGCTCTATTTTCTCGGATGTATCCGCAAAGGTGGCGGCTACGAAATCCATTTTGAACGTCTGGCCATGCAGGTTGTGCTGCCTCGCCGGAATCGCGATGCGGCTCTCGCCGCTTGTGTTCAGCACTACGTGGAAAGGATCACCGTGCTGCTGCGGCGCTCTCCTTATGATTGGTTCAACTTCTTCCCTTTTTGGGAACAGCCTTATGCGCGATGAAAGACAACACGCGGTCTGCTTTGATGGCAGCCGCCTGACCATAGAAGACATCGCCGCCATTGCCAACCGCAGCAGGGACGCCCGCTTGTCGGTGGCGCGGGATTTTCGCGCTCGTATCGCACGCGGAGCGGACTTCCTTGACCGCCTGATCGCTGAAGACGGTGTGGTTTACGGTGTCACAACTGGCTACGGCGATTCCTGCACGGTAGTTATCCCAGCCGAACTCGTGCACGAGCTGCCACATCACCTGTTCACCTATCACGGATGCGGCGCTGGCCGATTTCTGTCACCGGAGGAAACACGCGCGGTGCTGGCGGCGCGCCTCGCCTCGCTCGCACAGGGAATGTCCGGTGTAAGCATGGCGCTACTGGAGCAACTTGAGCTGCTGCTGCTTCATGACATTCTTCCGCTCATCCCCAGTGAAGGGTCAGTCGGCGCCAGCGGTGATTTGACGCCGCTCTCCTATGTGGCCGCTGTGCTGTGCGGGGAACGCGAAGTCTGGCACCAGGGTCAGCGCCGCAACTCGCGTGAAGTCTTCAAAGAGATTGGCATTGCCCCGCTGCGCCTGCGCCCGAAGGAAGGTCTGGCCATCATGAACGGCACGGCGGTCATGACCGGTCTGGCTGCACTTTGCTGGCAACGCGCGAATTACCTCGGCCAGCTCGCCACGCGCATCACCGCCATGAACGTATTCGCCAGTAGCGGCAATGCGCACCACTTCGATGAAACACTGTTTTCTGTCAAACCGCATTCAGGCCAGCAGCGCATCGCGGCACGACTGCGTGCCGACTTGGCCAGCGATCAACCCAAGCGCAACGATTGTCGCCTGCAGGATCGCTACTCGCTGCGTTGTGCTCCCCATGTCATCGGAGTTCTCGAGGACGCGCTTCCCTTTTTACGCCAGCTCATTGAGGATGAGCTCAACAGCGTCAACGACAATCCCGTGATCGATGCCGACAACGGCCGCGTTTTGCACGGGGGTCATTTCTATGGCGGCCACATTGCATTTGCAATGGACAGCCTCAAGAACCTTGTCGCCAATATCGCGGATCTGCTCGACCGCCAGCTTGCACTTCTGGTTGATCCGCGCTTCAGTCACGGCCTGCCGAGCAATCTGTCTGGTGCGACCGGCCTGCGCGCACCGATCAATCACGGCTTGAAGGCCTTGCAGATCAGTGTCTCTGCCTGGACCGCCGAGGCTCTCAAGCAGACCATGCCGGCCTCGGTATTTTCACGCTCGACCGAATGCCACAATCAGGACAAGGTCAGCATGGGAACCATCGCCGCGCGGGATTGCGCGCGCGTGCTCGAATTATCTGAGCAGGTAGCGGCTGCGATGCTGATCGCCGCGCGCCAAGCCACCGCCCTCCGACAACGCGACAGCGAAGTCGCTTTGCATCCATCACTCGCTGCGATGCAGGCCGATCTCGCCGCGCGCATACCCCTGATCGAGGAAGACCGGGCATTGGATGGCGAGCTGCAACAGCTGCTCAAGGCCATACGGCAGCGTGACTGGAGCCTGTATGCCTGACCTGAGCGCGGAAATCGAGTTGTCGCCGGCATTTCACGATATCGACTTGATGGAAGTGGTCTGGCACGGCCACTATTTGAAATACATGGAACTGGCGCGTTGCGCCCTGCTGGCGCGCTTCGACTACGACTACCCGCAAATGCGCGAATCAGGCTACGCATGGCCAGTGGTAGACGTGCGCGTGAAGTACATCCGGCCCGTCAGCTTTGGCCGGAAGGTACTGGTGCGTGCGGAAATCGTCGAATGGGAAAACCGCCTCAAGGTCGAGTATCAGATACGTGACGCTTCCACCAATGAGCGCCTGACGACGGCGCACACGATTCAGGTTGCGGTCGACATCTCCACGCGGGAAATGCAATACGTTTGCCCGCGCGTGCTTTGGGATCGGCTGGGTATGGTGACCGACTGATGCGCAGGCTATTACTCGCCCTGTACCTGCTGCTGGCGCTGGCGCACGCGTCCGCTGCCGGCTTGGTGCCTGCAGTGGAAGCGCGGCTCGACAAACCCGAGCTGCTACGCGGACGTTTCGAGCAGCAAAAGAGTGTGGCTGGCTTCAGGAAACCATTACTGTCCTCCGGCGACTTCCTGCTTTGGCGCGAACACGGTGTCCTTTGGCACACGCTCAAGCCTTTCGAGTCGACGCTGGCAATCAGTCGCAACAGCTTATCCCTCACTGCGGCCGACCGTGGCGTCGTTACGCAGATGGACACGACCAATGAACCCGGCCTGCGCTTGATGCACGATATTTTGTCCGCGCTGCTGGCTGGTGATTTCGCGCGGCTGCAAAAGCATTTTCGTATCGAGGGCGAGTTATCCGGCAAGCAGGATTGGATGCTGCAGCTCACGCCCGCAAATGCCGGCATCGCAAAAGTCATCACACGCATCCACCTTTACGGCGACCGGCACGTCAAGTTGGTAAAAATCGACGAATCCAACGGCGATTCCAGCCAGATCCGTTTCACGCAACTCGTCCAGGCTCCGCAGGCGAGCAACAGAGAGGCGGCACTGCTTGGTTACTGAAACCTCCGCGTCCCGGTGGCGCTGGCTCGCCCTGGCATGGGGTCTTGTCGTGCTTGCCGTCATCTTCCAGCAATATCACTTCTGGAAAGATGCTCGCCTCGACACCGATGTACTTGCGCTACTGCCAACAGACGAGCAGGCACCGGCCCTGAATCGTGCGACACGCCTGCTGACACAGCAGAGTGCGCAGCGCGTCGTCATGCTGGTCGGCGCCACCGACGCTCGGCAGGCAGGGCTCGCGGTGGCTGCTGCAAAGGCAGCGATGCCCGCGCAATCAGGGCTCACACCGGTCAATCTCGCCGCCCAATTCAATACGGCAGTCGACTTCTACACACCCTGGCGAGATCGTCTGTTGACGTCGGATCAGCGCGCGTGGTTGCAGCACGCGCAGAGCGACGACATCAAGGCCAAAGCGATACTGCGTCTGTACCAACCTCTGGGCGGCGCAATGCTCGACTGGCGCGGCGATCCTCTCGGCCTCTGGCCGGCTTGGTGGTCCGCGCGTGCCGGAATGGCCCGCGCACATCTGCAAGATGACGTCATCACACTGGAGGCGGACGGCCTGCACTGGATCGCACTTGGCTGGGACAGGCAAGGACCGGCGTTCTCGATGACGGGTGACTCGCCGGTAAGCGATGCGCTGGCAAAAGCACGCGCAGCGGCGAAGAAGCTTGGCCCTGACGTCCGCGTGATCACTGCCGGAGTACCGTTGCACGCGGAAGCCGCTGCTGCCCAAGCCAGCATGGAAATGACCTTGATCGGCGCAGGCTCTCTCGCTGCAGTGCTGATCCTGGTGTGGCTGTGCTTTCGCTCGCTGCGCCCCATCCTGCTGGTGGGCCTGTCATTGATGATCGGTTGCGCATTCGCTCTCAGCGTCACCTCGCTACTGTTCGGGCGTGTGCACTTGCTGACACTGGTGTTCGGCGCCAGCCTGGTCGGGGTGGCCGAAGATTATGGTTTTCACTACTTCGCGGCCAGGCAGGGAAAGCCCATCGACGAGCGCTGGAAGATATTGCGCCGTTTGATTCCAGGACTTGCACTGGCACTTGCGACCAGCGCCATCGCCTACCTGGCGCTCGGACTTGCTCCATTCCCGGGCCTGCGCCAGATGGCTGTGTTCTCGTGCGTCGGACTGGCCGCTGCTTTCATGACCGTGGCATGCTGGTTTCCCATGCTTGATCGGCATGAACTCCCGGTGACGCCTTTTGCAAAAATATTTTCAGCAAGTCTGCACAAATGGCCTCGCTGGAAAAGCAACCAGCATGGATGGCTTTTGGCCGTCATGCTGGCCGTGTTTATCGGCGGTGGGCTGGCCCGGCTCGAAAGCCGGGATGACCTGCGCCAGCTACAAAGTACACCGGCTTTGCTGGCAGCCGAGCAAATGGAGGCAGGTCGCTTGCTGGGGCTTCCCAGCCCGGCGCAATTCTTCCTGATTGAAGGCGACTCGCCTGAAAAATTGCTGCAGCAAGAGGAAGCACTGAAGGCACGTCTCGACCCCCTGGTGCAATCAGAGAAGCTGAAAGCCTATCGCGCCGTATCAGACTGGTTACCGTCCAAGGCGCAACAAGCCAGCGACGCCGAGCTGACTCGACGCGCCGACACGCTGGCGCTGCAGGCAATCGCGGCACAAACCGGCGAATCCGTCGAGCGAATCCGATTCAATGACGCGCCTCTGGAGGCCGCGCACTGGTTGCAGACCACTTCCGTGGCACCGATCGCGTCGCAGTGGTTAGGCGAAATCGATGGCCGCCATTACAGCGTTCTGCTGCTTGCAGGCCTTGCTCGGGAAGCACTTCCCGCTGTGATGGCAGCCGGCGGCGACCTTCCCGGTGTGCGCTGGATAGATCGCACCGCTGATTACTCCCGCCTGCTGGAACGCTATCGCATCAGCATGGGAAAGCTGCTGCTTCTTGGTTTCGCAGCAGTGTTCGGTGTTTTGCTGTGGCGGTTCAAGAAGGACGCGTGGCGCGTCGGCATGCCGACCGCGCTCGGCTCGTTGCTGGTACTGGCGATTTTTGGCTGGTCTGGCGTGCCATTGCAGCTGTTCAGCGTGCTGGCAATGATGCTGTTGCTTGGCATGGGCGTGGATTTTGGCATCTTCCTGCAAGAGCATCCCGGTGATACCAGTGCGTGGCTGGCCGTAGCATTGGCCGGCATCAGCACGCTGCTGTCATTCGGCCTGCTGTCTCTGTCGGCTACGCCTGCGCTGCATGCCTTCGGTCTCACCATGCTGCTCGGTGAATCCCTGATCTGGATACTCACCCCTTGTTTTCGGACTGTCCCAGAACTCTCCCAACAAAATGCAAGACAAAAAGTTCTCGCCCACTCGCCAAACCGCGTTTGATGCGCGCTTCGAGGCGCAAAAAATCGCCTTCGGCCCGGTCGTTTTCCAGTGCGTACGGATTGCATGGAAAAGCGGCCTGCTGCAGCAACTCGCACACGCTGGATCTGCCGGGGTAACGGTGGAGGAATTGAATTCTGTCGGACGCTGGACGACCTACCAGCTGAAGCTGCTGCTGGAGAGCTGCCTTTCCGCCGGCGTGGTATGCCTGTGTGATGGTCGTTACGTGTTGGACAAAATTGGCTACTGCTTTCTCGGTGATTCGATTACGCAGATCAACATGAACTTCGTCAACGATGTCTGCTATCAAGGGCTATTTGAACTGGAGCGCTCGCTGGACGAAGGCAAGCCACTGGGCTTGAAGGCGCTGGGTAACTGGCCGACCTTGTACGAAGGAATGGCAGAGCTGCCCGAACCGGCCAAGGGCAGCTGGTTCGCATTCGACCATTTTTATTCGGACACATCGTTTCCAGACGTACTGCCTGACGTATTTTCCAAAGCTCCGCAGCGCGTCATGGATATTGGTGCAAACACAGGAAAGTTCAGCATCGCAGCGCTGCTGTTTGATCCGCGTGCCGAACTTCATCTGGTCGACTTGCCGCAGCAACTCGCAGTCGCCAAGTCCAATCTGGCTCAAGCCGGCCTGACCGCACGCGCCACCTTGCACCCGGTGGACATGCTTGATCCCGACCAGCATTTCGCCTGTGGCATGGACGTAATCTGGATGAGCCAGTTCCTGTCGTGCTTTAGCGAAGAGGTGATCAGCAGCATTATCTCGCGCTCGGTTCAAGCACTCGCGCCGCAAGGGGAGATTCTGATCATGGATACCTTCTGGGACTTGCAACGCTATGACATCGCCAGCTACTGCCTGATCAACACCTCGCCTTATTTCACCGCCATTGCCAGTGGCAACAGCAAGGTTTATGAGAGCAGCGACTACGTCCGGCTATGCGAGCAAGCCGGCTTGAAGTTATTGAACATACGGCAAGGAATAGGCTACTGCCATTCTCTGCTCCGATTTGCAAAGGTGTCTCCATGAAAAGGTATCTCCTCTGCGCCTTGTTGTTCACATTGCTGGCCCTTGGTACCGCATCCGCCCAAGCACTGTTGCCCCAACCCCGGCTTGCGCCGGAAAGCTTCCGTGGATCGATCAATCTCGTGCAAAAGCTCGCATTCAGCCGTCTCGACGGCAAGGCTGCGCCGGAGCGCCTCATCGAGGTATTGCTCCAAATTGAGCCGGAGCAGGTGCGCCTTGCCGGCTTCACCCTGGGAATGCGCATACTCACATTGGAATGGGACGGACAAAAGCTTCAGAGCTGGCGCCATCCTCGTGTGCCGGACTTCATTGATGGCGAACGGGTTCTGCGCGATGTTCAATTCACCTACTGGCCATCGCCAGCGATTCGCGCCATGCTCCCGCCCGGCTGGGACATCATCGATGTGCCCCGACAGCGCATGCTCTTGCTGGACGGGCAGACAGCCATGCTGATTCGCTACAGCCAGGAGCCCCATTGGGATGCGCGTGCCGAATTGGAGAACTATGCAGAAGGCTATCGCCTTGCGATTGACTCCAGACCGCAACCCGAGATTGATTCGGCCGAAGGAAATTCACCTTGACCGCCTGGCTCAACAACATGGGAGTGGTTTGTGCGCTCGGAGTTGATTCGGCTACCGTGCGCGAAGCGCTGTTTGCTGAACAACTTCCCACTGTGGACCCTGACACTTCAGTGCTGCCAGGGTGCTCGCTGCACGTAGCGCGAGCCAACATCTCGCTGGCGGAAATCTCGCAGCTGCCGATAGAGCACCGCAGCCGTACCAACATGCTGCTACTTGCAGCATTGGCACAAATACGCCCTCAGGTCGAAGAGGCGCGTGAGCGCTATGGCACGGCAAGGATTGGTATCGTGCTCGGCACCAGCACATCGGGTATCGATGAAGCAAGCCAGGCAATCATGCACGCCCGCATGCATGGGAAGCTGCCTCAGGATTTCCATTGCGGCCAACTGGAACTCGGGTCACCAGCGCTGCTGCTGGCCGAATTGCTCGAACTGAGTGGTCCGGCAATCGTCGTATCGACAGCCTGCTCATCCAGTGCGAAGGCCATGGCGAGCGCTGCGAGATTACTGCAAGCGGACATGTGCGACGCAGTGATCTGCGGCGGGATGGACTCCCTCTGCAATTTTACTGTCGCCGGCTTTGCTGCCCTTGAGTCCGTCAGCCCGGCACGCTGCAACCCGATGAGCGCGAACCGTTGCGGAATTAATATCGGTGACGGCGGTGCGTTGTTCCTGATGAGTCGCGAAGTCGGACCGGTCCGCCTCACCGGATGGGGCGAAGGCAGTGATGCCTACCACTTGTCTGCGCCCGACCCAACCGGCGGCGGAGCTTTGGCCGCGATGCAGGCAGCGCTGAAGCGCGCCGGGCTGCGACCGGAACAGATTGATTACATCAACCTGCATGGCACAGCCACACTGCAGAACGACGCCATGGAGTCCGCGGCCATTTCGCAGTTGTTCGGCACCGACATACCAGCCAGTTCAACCAAGCCCCTGACCGGCCACACATTGGGCGGCGCAGGTGCGCTGGAAGCAGCTTTATGCTGGCTCAGCCTGCAAGACAATCCTCGTGGTTTGCTGCCGCCTCACTGGTGGGACGGCGTGCGCGATCCGGCCTTGCCAAGCTTGGCGTTCTGCGCACCGGGCAGCGGACTCGGTCGACCACTGCGGCGCATATTAAGCAATTCGTTTGCTTTCGGCGGAAGCAATTGTGCGCTTGTGCTGGAGGCGAATGATGCGTGAACCTGTCCTCGTACCGGTCGCTGATCTGGTCCCACAAGCAGGTCGCATGTGTCTGTTAAGCCGAGCGCTTGAAGCGGACAAGGAATCGATGGTGGTTGAAGCCATCATCGAACCGGACAATATTTTTTTCGACACGCAGGGCGTGGGCGCCTGGGTCGGGCTTGAGTTCATGGCACAGGCCGTAGCCGCCTGTGTTGGATGGCAGTCTCATCTTTCCGGAAAGCCGCCGCGCATAGGCTTCCTGCTCGGCACACGGCGCTATCGTTGTAGCCGTTCATATTTTCATGTCGGCGAGACACTGCGCATCGAAGCTACGCAAGTGCTGATCAGCGACAGCGGCATGGGTCAGTTTGACTGCAGCATACTAATCGACGGAAATGAAGTGGCGAGAGCAGCACTGACGGTATACGAGCCGAGGGATCCGGCAGCGATTTTTGAAAGAAAAGAAAATGAGTGACAAAACCGTGCTTGTGACTGGTTCCAGTCGTGGAATCGGCCGTGCGATAGCTTTGCGGCTGGCACGCGACGGATACGACATCGCCTTGCATTTCCGTAGCCGTGCCGATGAAGCGGCAACAGCGGCCGAAGAAGTGCGTTCGCTCGGGAGGCAGGTGCGGGTTCTGCAGTTCGATGTGACGGATCGCGAACAAACGATGGCAACGCTTCTGGCCGACATCGACGCACATGGCTGCTATTACGGCGTGGTTTGCAATGCGGGCATCGCGCTCGACAATGCATTTCCGGCGATGCCGGCGGCTGACTGGGATGCCGTCATCCACACCAATCTCGACAGCTTCTACAATGTGCTACACCCGCTGACCATGCCTATGGTCAGGCGCAGAAAGCCCGGCCGAATCGTCACCTTGTCTTCGGTGTCGGGAATGGTCGGCAATCGCGGACAAGTCAATTACAGCGCTGCCAAGGCAGGGATTATCGGTGCCACAAAGGCGCTCGCCGTCGAGCTTGCCAGCCGCGCCATTACGGTCAATTGCGTCGCGCCTGGTCTGATCGACACCGACATGACCAACGAAATCGACGGACGGGCGCTTGAGGAAAGCATGAAACTTGTGCCGGCGAAGCGCATGGGTCGCGCCGAAGAGGTCGCAGCCACGGTCAGCTTCCTGTTTAGCGAAGATGCGGGTTACATCACACGCCAGGTAATTTCTGTCAATGGAGGGATGATCGGATGAGACGCGTGGTCATCACCGGAATCGGAGCCATCAGCCCGCTCGGGCACGATTGGCACACTGTAGAAACACGACTGCGCGAACGCGAAAACGCGATACGGCGCATGACTGAATGGGACGAATATGAAGGACTGAATACGCGTTTGGGCGCACCCGCCATGGCATTCGATCTTCCCGTCGACAGCTATAACCGCAAATCCACCCGCAGCATGGGACGTGTCGCGCTGATGAGCGTGCGCGCCAGCGAAATGGCGCTGAAAGATGCCGGCCTGCTCGACGATCCGCTGCTGCGCAGTGGGCGGCTGGGAATTTCCTGTGGCTCGTCTTCGGGCTCGCCGCGCTCGATCTGCGATTTCGGCAAAATGCTGCTGGAGAAGAATACCGAAGGCATCAACGCCAGTACGTACATCAAGATGATGTCCCACACGGCGCCGGTCAATATCGGAGTCTTCTTCGGCATCACCGGTCGTATCATTACAACTTCCAGCGCATGCACCTCCAGCTCGCAAGGCATAGGCTACGCATACGAAACCATCGCATCCGGTCGACAAGATGCCATGCTGGCCGGTGGCGCGGAAGAGTTGGATGTCACGCAAGCCGCCGTGTTCGACACCCTGTTTGCTACCAGCGTCAAATACAACAACCAACCGGAGCGCTCGCCACGTCCGTTTGATGCCGCACGCGACGGGCTGGTTCTGGGGGAGGGCGCTTGCATGATGATGCTGGAAGAGCTGGAGCATGCGCAATCACGCGGGGCCAAAATCTACGCCGAGGTCATCGGCTTTGGCACCAACAGCGACGGCACCCATGTCACCCAGCCGAATTCTGCGACCATGCAGCGAGCCATGCAGGCTGCTCTGGAGGATGCCGGCCTTTCTCCAAAGGACATTGGCTATGTGAACGCACATGGCACGGCGACTGACCACGGCGATATAGCCGAAAGCATCGCCACCAACGCCCTGTTCGGAGAAAGCGCCCCCATCTCCTCGCTGAAGAGTTACATGGGACACACGCTCGGTGCCTGTGGCGCTCTTGAGGCGTGGATGAGCATTGAAATGATGCGCAATAACTGGTTTGCACCCACGCTCAACCTGACCCAACCGGATCCGCGCTGCGCCTCGCTCGACCATATAACCGTTGAAGGTCGCAAGATCGACACGGAGCACATCATGAGCAACAATTTCGCATTCGGTGGAATCAATACCTCGCTGATCTTCCGCCGCTGGCCCGGCTGAAGCTGCGTTACCGATCAGCCAAAAAACCAGTAACACACCCCGATCGACGCCAGCACGCCGACAAGATCAGCCAGCAGCGCGCAGGCCACCGCATGCCGCGCGCGCTGTATGCCGACCGCGCCGAAGTAGACCGCCAGCACATAGAACGTCGTCTCGGTGCTGCCCTGCATGGTCGCGGCCAATAGCGCGGGGAAGCTGTCGACGCCGTGCGAGCTCATCGTTTCGATCAGCATCGCGCGCGCAGCGCTGCCCGAAAACGGCTTGACCAGCGCGGTCGGCAGCGCATCGACGAAGCGGGCATCCCAGCCGGCCGCATCGACAAGATGACGAATGCCCGACAGCACCAGCTCCAGTGCGCCGGACGCACGCAGCACGCCGACCGCGCACAGCATCGCCACCAGATACGGCAGCAGGTTCTTCGCGACGTCGAAGCCCTCGCGGGCGCCCTCGACGAAGGCCTCGTATACCGGCACCCGCCGCAGCGCGCCCAGCAGCAGGAACAGCAGGATCAGCCCGAACAGTACCGCATTGCCGAGCAGTGAAGACAGCGACCCGATCGCCGCCGCCGACAAGCTGGCGAGGAAGGCGATGAAGCCGCCGATCAGCAGCGCCGCGCCGAGCAGCCAGGCCAGTACCACCGGGTCGCGCAGCCGCAGCCGCTGCACCAGCGCGACCGACAGGAAACCGGCCAGCGTCGAGGCGGATGTCGCCAGCAGGATGGGCAGGAACACCAGCGTCGGATCGGGTGCACCCTGCTGCGCGCGGTACATGAAGATCGACACCGGCAGCAGCGTCAGCGATGACGCATTCAGCACCAGGAACAGTATCTGCGCATTGCTGGCGACCTCGGGCTGCGGGTTCAGCGATTGCAGCTCGCGCATCGCCTTCAGTCCGATCGGCGTGGCGGCATTGTCGAGGCCGAGCGCATTTGCGGTGAAGTTCAGCGTGATCAGGCCGAGCGCCGGATGACCACGCGGCACCTCCGGCATCAGCCGCGCAAACAGCGGCGACAGCCAGCGCGCCAGCGTCTGCACCAGCATCGCGCGCTCGGCGATTTTCAGGAAGCCCAGCCATAGTGTCAGCGTGCCGAACAGCAGGACCATCACCTCGACCGACAGCTTCGCCATCGCAAACAGGCTCTCGACCATCGCAGCGAACACGGCCGGATCGCCCTGGACCAGCGAACGCCAGCCGGCCGCGACGGCGGCGCAAATGAAAAATCCCAGCCAAAGCGCATTCAGCATGACGGGACGGGGCAGAAAAAATGTCTCATGCACGCTAGTGTAGCCGCCCGATCGTCATGACCACCATCGCGATGGGTGCCGGCTTCCGCTCAGGGGGGAAGGGATCCGGGCGCGTGAATGATCCCGACAGCGACGATGGCAAACCGAGGATGGCAAACAACAGCGCTGACGAAGATGCCGCACTCCGCCGCGTCGATGCAGGCCTGACCGCCAAACTTCGCCGCTGCCCGATGCACTCGCCGACACTCTTGCCCGTGACTGACGCAGCATTTTCTGGCTGCCCCGGAGCGGACAGTGGCAGACGATTACGACAGCCCGTGGAAGGAAGCGATCGAGCGGTTCTTCGGTGAATTCCTGGCCTTCTACTTTCCCGAGGCGCATGCGCAGATCGACTGGTCAGCGCCCCTGGTCTTCCTTGACCAGGAGCTGCGCGCCGTAATCCGCGATGCAGAGCTCGGCAAGCGCGTGGTTGACAAGCTGGCCCACGTAACGCGCCGTGGCGGCAGTGAGGAATGGCTGTACATTCATCTAGAAATCCAGGGCCATGAACAGTCCGGGTTCGCCGAGCGCATGTTCGTTTATCACAGTCGACTGTTCGATCGCTATCGCAAACCGATCGCCAGTCTGGCACTGCTTGCAGATGATCGGATCGGTTGGCGGCCGACGCAGTATGCGCACGAGGCGCTGGGTTGCCGGGTCAGCCTTCACTTTCCGGTCGCGAAGCTGCTGGACTGGTCAGGAAGCGGCGCCCGCCTGGAAGACAGCCGCAATCCCTTTGCGTTGCTGACCCTCAGCCACCTCGCGACACGCGCTACCCGGAACGATACATTGGCGCGCTATTCGGCCAAGTGGTCGCTGGTGAAACGGCTGTATCACTTTGGATTTGACCGCCAGCAGGTCAACGACTTGTTCAACATGATCGACTGGATGATGCGGCTGCCGCCCGAGCATGAGCAGCGATTCCGGGACGACCTGACGCAGTTCGAGGAGGAAATGAAGATGCGATATGTGAACTCCATTGAGCGCCTTGCGCGTGAAGAAGGGCTGACGCAAGGCAAGCAGGAAGGCCTGCATCAGGGCCGCCGTGCCGGCAAGGCGCAGGTCATCGGGCGGCAGCTGCAGGTTCGTTTCGGCGAACTGCCCGTGTGGGCGAAGGCCAGGCTCGATGAAGCCATCGAGGAACAGCTGGACGCATGGTCCGACAAGCTGGTGACTGCGCCGTCAATCGAGGCGGTATTCGACTCTGCCGGCCATTGACGATGCCGGCAAACGCGCTCCCGCCTCAGGTCCTGGCTGCCCCGGCCTGTTCGTCCTTGCCACCGCGAGCTTCGTGCTCGACCAGAATGGCACGTATCCAGGGCAGCAGCGCATAGGCCGGGAAGGCCAGCACGAAGGTCAGCAGGAAGTAGTTCGCATAGCCCATTTCATGCGCGCCTATGCCACCAGCCCAGCCCGCGATGGAGCGCGAGAACGCAAAGATCGACGACAGGATCGCGTACTCGGTCGTCGCCCGCGACTTGTCGACGATGGCCATCAGGAAGGCGAGGAAAGCGGCCGTGCCGAGGCCGCCGGTAAACGATTCGATCGCGCTGGCCGAGTACATCACCGCCTGCAGCGACAGCGGAAGCTCGGTGCCCTGCGGTGCGGCCGGTATCAGGAAGGCGGCCGCTACGTAACCGAGGTTCGACAAGGCCTGCCACAACCCGAGCACCCACAGCGCACGGAACAGGCCGACGCGGTCGGTATACCAGCCACCAATCAGCCCGCCGGCAATCGACAGCCCAAGACCGAGATTCACCGATACCAGCCCGATCTGCGTATTGGTAAAACCGCTGTCGACCCAGAAGGGCTTGATCATGAAGCCGATCGACGAATCGGCAAGCTTGAAGATCAGGATGAAGCCGATCAGGATCAGCGCATGCCGGCGGTTCAGCAGCGATACGATCGCCCCGAACATCGGGCCGCGCTCGGAGGCTTCGGCCAGTGCTTCCGAGCGGCCGCGCAAGGCGCGTGAGAACAGCCAGGCCGACAGCAGAATCAGCGCCACCGGCACCGACTTGAACCAGGACGTGCGCTTGATATCGGCGATCCATGCCGGATCAAACGCGGCGACCACCGGCCACAGCAGTCCGGCGATGAACAGCACGATCGCCGTCAGCAGCAGCGGCTGCCCGGCCAGCGCGGCCAGCTCGCCGGTCAGGCTCGATGGCGCATCGCGCACTGGCCGCTCCGGCTCGCGCGGCGCGAGCAGCACCACAATCGCCAGTACGAGGAACAGCAGCGCGGCCACGCCATAGGTCATGTTCCAGCCGGCCTGGTCGGACAACCACAGCAGCACACCGGCTGCCAGCATGCCGACTCGGTAAAAGCCGATGCGAAAACCGTTCGCAATGCCGAGCTCCTGCTTGTTCAGGCGCTCGATGGTGTAGCCGTCGATCGCGATGTCATTGGTCGCCGACAGTGCGGTGAAGATGCCGATCGCCACCCAGACCCACGGGCCGAAGCCGGCCTCGCGCGCGCAGACGAGCATCACCGCGCCCATGCCGATGTCGGCGGCTGCCATCCACCAGCGGTGCCGACGGGTGAAGTCGAGCAGCGGCGCCCACAGGAATTTCAGTGTCCACGACAGCCCGAGCAGGCTCAGCAGGCCGATCTTGTTCAGCTCGACGCCCTGCTGCCGGAAATACACCGGGAACAAGTCGTAGAACAGGCCCAGCGGAAAGCCTTCCGAAAAGTACAGCAGGCTGACCCAGAACAGTTTCGAGCGCAGCAGTTTGGGCGCGGAGGCCGGGTCGGCGGGCAGGTTCATGCGGCGCGTTTGCGTAGACGGAAGACGGCGAGGCTGCCGCGCCAGTTCGGCAGGAAGCTGACGGGCCTGCCGCCTTCGGCCAGCGCCACGCATTCGAGCACTTCGAGTCCGACCTCGCGGGCGAGTTCCTCGAAGTCACGAATGGTCGCGCAGCGCAGGTTCGGCGTGTCGTACCACTGGTAGGGCAGGCTCTCGGACACCGGCATGCGGCCTGTCAGCAGCGCCAGCCGGTGCGGCCAGTGCGCAAAATTCGGAAAGGACACGATGGCCTCGCGCCCGATGCGGGCGATGTCGCGCAATACTTCTTCGACATGCTTCATCATCTGCAGCGCGGACAGGCAGAGCACCGTGTCGAATGCGTCATCGGCGAACATCGCGAGACCATCCTCCAGGTTCTGCTGGATCACGTTCACGCCCCGCTGGACGCAGCGGGGAATCTTTGCATCATCGATCTCGACGCCGTAGCCACGGCACTGCTTGTGGCGCTGCAGGTAGTCGAGCATCGCACCGTCGCCGCAGCCGAGATCGAGCACGCGCGAGCCGGGCCCAACCCAGTTCGCAATGAAGGCCAAATCGGCGCGCAGGCCGCTCACGGGCTCGGCCATCATGCGGCCTCCTTCTGCGGCCGGGCGGCGGCGAGATCACCGCCGAGCTGCTGCCAGACCTTGTCGTAATAGGCGTGCACCACGTTCATGTAACGCGGATCGTCGAGCAGGAAAGCGTCATGGCCGTGAGGCGCATCGATCTCGGCGTAGGTGACGCGGCGCTCGTTCTTCACCAGCGCCTGCACCATCTCGCGGCTGCGCTCGGGCGCAAAGCGCCAGTCGGTGGAGAACGACACCAGCAGGAATTCTGCCTGCGTATTCGCCAGCGCGGCGGCGAGGTCGCCGCCATGGGCGCGCGCGGGATCGAAATAATCGAGCGCCTTGGTGATCAGCAGGTAGGTGTTGGCGTCGAAGTATTCGGAGAACTTGTCGCCCTGGTAGCGCAGGTAGGACTCGATCTCGAAATCGATGCCGAAGCCGAACTGGTAGTCGTCGTTGCGCAGGTCGCGGCCGAATTTCTCGGCCATGTCGTCGTCGGACAGGTAGGTGATGTGGCCGATCATCCGCGCTACCCGCAGCCCGCGCTTCGGCACCACGCCGTGCGCATAGAAATCGCCATCATGGAAGTCGGGATCGGACAGGATGGCTTGCCGCGCGACGTCGTTGAACGCGATGTTCTGCGCCGACAGCTTCGGCGTGGACGCGATCACCAGGCAATGCGCAACGCGGTCCGGGTACAGCATGCTCCACGCCAGCGCCTGCATGCCGCCGAGCGAGCCGCCCATCACGGCGGCGAACTTGCGGATGCCGAGCCGGTCGGCAAGGCGCGCCTGCGCATGCACCCAGTCCTCGACGGTCACGACCGGGAAAGCGGCGCCGTAGGGCTTGCCGGTGGCGGGATGCGGGTGCATCGGACCGGTCGAGCCGAAGCAGGAGCCGGGATTGTTCACGCCGATCACGAAGAAGCGGTCGGTGTCGAGCGGCTTGCCGGGACCAACCATGTTGTCCCACCAGCCAGCGCTTTTGGGCTGGCCTTCATAGGTGCCGGCCACATGGTGCGACGCATTCAGCGCGTGACAGACCAATACCGCATTCGAGCGGTCTGCGTTGAGCGTGCCATAGGTCTCGTACACCAGCGTGTAGTCGGACAGCGACGCGCCGCTCTGCAGGGGCAGCGGGTCGGCAAAATGCATGGACTGGGGAGTGACGACGCCTATGGATTTCATGGAAGGACAACAATAAAAAAGCCCGAGAGCGGCGGCTGTCGGGCTTGATTCGTTGTCGATTCGAGCTCGCTTTAGCCGTATTTGTTCGGGGGGATCCCGTGCGCCCGCAAGCTAAGGTCAAATCGGCGCATTGCGTGAAGGATAGCGAAAGCGGTCGGGAGCGTCAAACGACCGCCGGCGCGCCGGCGGTCGTCCCGGCGAAAGCCGGGACCCATCGTCGCAACAACATGGCTGCTGCAGGGTCCTACAGCAGCCTCAGCCGCTCCACCGCCTCCGCAATCGCCGCCGGCTCCCACGCCTTCAGCACCTTCTTCGCGGCCGGCTCGAGCAGGGTCAGGTCGCTGTTCAAAATCTCCTGCTTCACCGCCAGCAGCTGCGCCGGATGCATCGAGAACTCGCGCAGCCCGAGGCCGAGCAGCAGGCGCGTCAGTCGGGTGTCGCCGGCGAGCTCGCCGCACACCGCCACCGGCACGCCGGACTTCGCGCCGGTGGAGATCGTCAGCCACAACAGTTGCAGCACCGCCGGGTGCAGCGGGTTGTACAGGTGCGCGACCTCGTGGTCGACACGGTCGACGGCGAGCGTGTACTGGATCAGGTCGTTGGTGCCGATCGACAGGAAGTCCATGCGCTTCACGAACAGCGGCAGCGTGAGCGCGGCCGCCGGTATCTCGATCATCGCGCCGACCTTGATCTTCTCGTCGAACTTCTTCTTCGCATCGCGCAGCTGCTGCTTGGCCTGCTCGATCAGCACGAGGGTCTGGTCGATCTCGAAGGCATGCGCGAGCATCGGGATCAGCAGGTTGATCGGCCCGTAGGCGGAAGCGCGCAGGATCGCGCGCAGCTGCGTGAGGAACATCTGCGGCTCGGACAGGCAGTAGCGGATCGCGCGCAGGCCGAGCGCCGGATTCAGCGCAGTCTCCTCATCACGATCGAGCGGCTTGTCGGCGCCGACATCGAGCGTGCGTATCGTCACCGGCCGTCCCTTCATCGCGACCACCGCCTTGCGATAGGACTCGAACTGTTCGTCCTCGGACGGCAGCCGCGCCGCCTGACCGGTGTGGCCCATGAACAGGAACTCGGAGCGGAACAGGCCGACGCCGACCGCGCCGGCATCGAGCGCGCCGGCACAATCTTCCGGCAGCTCGATGTTGGCCAGCAGGTGGATGAAGGTGCCGTCGCGGGTGATCGCCGGTGTCTTTTTCAGCTTGCCGAGTTTCTTGCGCTCGCGCAGCAGCTTCGCCTGCGCGTCGCGGTACTGCTCGAGCACCACCGGCGCCGGATCGACGATCACGATGCCGGCGTCGCCGTCGATGATGATCCAGTCGTCTTCGGCGATCAGCGCTGACGCATTCGACATGCCGACCGCTGCCGGTATGTCGAGGCTGCGCGCAACGATCGCGGTGTGCGAGTTCTGTCCGCCGAGGTCGGTGACGAAGCCGACGAACGCGCGGTCACGGAACTGCAGCATGTCGGCCGGCGAGATGTCGTGCGCAACCACCACCATCTGCGGCGCATAGTCGCCCGGTGCGGTCGGCTCGGTGGCCGGCAGCGGCGTGGCCGAACCGGTCAGCACCTTCAGCACGCGCTCGCCGACCTGCAGGATGTCATTCTTGCGCTCGCGCAGGTAGGCGTCTTCGATCTCGTCGAACTGCGCGGACAGCTCGTCGATCTGGGTCAGCAGCGCCCACTCGGCGTTGTAGTGGCGGCTGCGGATGATCCGCTGCGGCTCTTCGGCAATGATCGGGTCGGCCAGGATCAGCGCATGCACGTCGATGAAGGCGGCCAGCTCGGTCGGCGCATCCGCCGGCAGCTCGCGGCGCAGCGCGCGCAGCTCTTCGTTGACAACCGTGATCGCATCGGTCAGGCGACGCACCTCGGCCTCGACCTTTTCCTCGGCGACCAGGTAGTGCTTGACGTCGCGCGCGGCCGGCTTCAGCAGGTGCGCGCGGCCGATGGCTATGCCGCGCGAGACTGGTATGCCGTGAAGGGTGAAGGAGGGCATCGCCGCGCCTTACTCGCTCTCGCCGAAGCGGGCCTCGATCAGCTGCACCAGCGCGTCCATGCACTCCTGCTCGTCGGCGCCTTCGGTGTCGAGGGTGACGACGCTGCCCTTGCCGGCGGCGAGCATCATCACGCCCATGATCGACTTCGCGTTCACGCGGCGGTCGTTGCGGGTCATCCAGACCTCGCACTTGTAGCGCGCCGCCAGTTGCGTCAGCTTGGCGGAGGCGCGCGCATGCAGGCCCAGCTTGTTGATGATCTCGATTTCCCGGCTGATCATAAATATTCTTTTTTGTTGTCAGTTAGGGCCGATCCGGACCCGGTTGTCGACACGGCAGGCGCCATTCTGCGCGCCGGCCAGCGCCATCTCCACCACCACGTCGAGCGTGTCATGCCGGTAGGTCAACGCCCGCAGCAGCATCGGCAGGCTGATGCCGGCGATGACCTCCACCTCGCCCGGCAGGCACAGCGGCAGCGTGCAGTTGGAAGGCGTGCCGCCCTTGACGTCGGTGATCACCAGCACGCCGGAGCCGTCATTGAGCCGGCGGATCGCCTGCAGGGCCTGCTCGCGCACCTCGGCGGTGTCCTGGTCGGCGACCACGTCGATCGCTTCCAGCCGCTCCGGCGGCGCGCGGAACACATGGGTCGCAGCCTCGAGGAAGGCCTTGCCCAAAGGCGCATGCGTCAGCAGCAGGATGCCTACCATGACGGCGAATCCGCTCGGGTGTTCATTGCGGCAGGCTTTCGAGCGCGTCGATGAACATCGCCGCGACATCAAAACCGGTCTGCTGCATGATTTCCTGGAAACAGGTGGGGCTGGTCACGTTGATCTCTGTCAGGTAGTGGCCGATGACGTCCAATCCTACCAGCAGCAGCCCGCGCCGCAGCAGCTCGGGAGCGAGCGCCTCGCCGATTTCCTGCTCGCGTTCCGACAGCGGCATCGCGATGCCGGTGCCGCCGGCCGCCAGGTTGCCGCGCACCTCGCCGGCCTGCGGCACGCGCGCAAGACAGAACGGCACCACCTTGCCGCCGATGAGCAGCACGCGGCGGTCGCCGTTGGCGATCTCGGGAATATAGCGCTGGACCATGATGGTGCGCGCGCCGTCCTGCGTCAGCGTCTCGGTGATCGCGCCGAGGTTCATGCCATCCTCGCGCACGCGGAAGACGCCGGTGCCGCCCATGCCGTCGAGCGGCTTGAGGATGATGTCGCGGTGCTCCGCGTGGAAGGTGCGCACGTGCGCCGCATCGCTGGTGACCAGCGTCGGCGCGGTGAATTGCGTGAAGCCGGTGATGGCGAGCTTCTCGTTGTGGTTGCGGATCGCCGCCGGACGGTTCACCACGCGCGCGCCCTGTGCCTCGGCCAGCTCGAGCAGGTAGGTCGCGTAGATGTACTCCATGTTGAACGGCGGATCGGTGCGCTCGACCACCACGTCGAAGTCCGACAGCGGGCCGAGCACCGTCTCCTCGACGCTGAACCACGCGCCGGGCTCGCCGGTCAGCGCGATGCGCGACACACGGGCCAGTACGCGGCCGCCGGAGACGATCATGTCGGCATGGCGGAACGCGTACAGTTGATGGCCGCGCGCGTTCGCCTCGCGCATCATCGCGTAGGTCGAATCCTTCTTCAGGTTGAAGCCGGACAGCGGGTCGGCGGCGAAGGCGATCTTCATGCGGCGGCGGTCGTTCACGCTCAGTAGACCTCCGGGTTGGGATCGGTCTTTTCGATTTCGAACGACGCCGCCAGCAGCGCGAGGCGGGCAACCACGCCATACATGTAGAAGCGATTCGGCGCAGCGGTGCCGGGCTTGGCCGCGAGGTCGGGCAGCGCATGCTGCTGCGCGAACGCGAGCGGCACGAAGTGCGCGCCCGGCGAATTCAGGTTCTCGTCGATGCCGCGCTCGGCGTGCACGCGGTAGAAGCCGCCGACCACGTAGCGGTCGATCATGTACACGACCGGCTCGGCCACCGCGTCATTGATGTGCTCGAAGGTATGTACGCCTTCCTGCAGGATCACGTCGGAGACTTCAAGCCCTTCCTTCACCACCGACATCTTGTTGCGCTGCTTGCGGTTCAGGTCGCGTACTTCGCTGGAATCGCGCACGGTCATGATGCCCATGCCGTAGGTGCCGGCGTCGGCCTTGACGATCACGAACGGCGTTTCCTTGATGCCGTATTCCTTGTACTTCTTGCGGATCTTGGTCAGCAGCGCGTCGACGTTGGAGGCGAGGCAATCTTCGCCGGTGCGCTCGTGGAAATTGATGCCGGTGCACTTCGCGAAGTAAGGATTGACCATCCACGGATCGACGTCGACCAGCTTGCCGAACTTCTTCGCCACGTCGTCGTAGGCGGCGAAGTGATTGGTCTTGCGGCGCACCGCCCAGCCCGCGTGCAGCGGCGGCAGCAGGGTCTGCTCGTGCAGGCCCTCGAGGATCTTCGGGATGCCGCCGGACAGGTCGTTGTTCAGCAGGATGGTGCAGGGATCGAAGTTCTTCAGCCCGAGGCGACGACCGTTGGCGGAGCGCTCGAGCGGCTCGAGCGTCAGCGTGCTGCCGTCCGGCAGTTCGAGCGTGGTCGGCTCCTTGATGTCGTCGGCCAGCGTGCCGAGGCGAACGTTCAGGCCGGTCTGGCGGAAGATCTGGATCAGACGCGCAACGTTCTGCAGGTAGAAGGTGTTGCGGGTGTGCTTCTCCGGAATCAGCAGCAGGTTGCGCGCGTCCGGGCAGTATTTGTCGATCGCGGCCATCGCTGCCTGCACGGCCAGCGGCAGCATTTCCGGCGCGAGGTTGTTGAAACCGCCGGGGAAGAGGTTGGTGTCGACCGGTGCCAATTTGAAACCGGAGTTGCGCAGGTCGACCGAGCAATAGAAGGGAGGCGTGTGCTCCTGCCACTCGAGGCGGAACCAGCGCTCGATGGCCGGCGTCGCGTCAAGAATCTTCTTTTCAAGCTCGAGAAGGGGCCCGTTCAGGGCCGTGACCAGATGCGGAACCATGGAAAACCTTATGAGAATTCAGTCGCGCCCAGATGCGCCGGGGCTTGATTCTAACGGAATCGGACCGGCCCACTCCGAATGACCCGCGCGCACGGTCACGAATTCCCCGTCTGGCCGGCGGCAGAAATGCAAACGCCCCGGCGAGGGGGCGTCTGCGGTGGACCGCACCGGCCCGCCGCGCGGCAGGCCGGGGTACAACCATGCACCGGATCAGTTGCGGTAAGCGGTCTCGCCGTGGCTGCTGATGTCCAGGCCTTCGCGCTCTTCTTCTTCCGTCACGCGCAGGCCGATGATCATGTCGACCAGCTTGTACGCGATGAAGGCGACCACACCCGACCAGACCACCGTCGTGATCACGCCCTGGAACTGGATCCAGACCTGCGACGCGATCGAGTACTCCGGTGCGACGGCGTTGGCGACATAGTCGTAGATGCCGGTGCCGCCGAGCGACGGCGCTGCGAACACACCGGTCAGGATCGCACCGAGGATGCCGCCCACGCCATGCACGCCGAACACGTCAAGCGAATCGTCCGCGCCGATCAGGCGCTTGAGGCCATTCACGCCCCACAGGCAGATCACGCCGGCGAGCAGGCCGATGACGAGGCCGCCCATCAGGCCGACGAAACCGGCGGCCGGGGTGATCGCGACCAGACCGGCGACGGCGCCAGATGCAGCACCCAGCATCGACGGCTTGCCCTTCATCACCCATTCGGCGAAGGTCCACGACACCACCGCACCGGCGGTTGCCAGCAGCGTGTTGCCGAAGGCCAGCGCAGCCGAGCCGTTGGCTTCCAGCGCGGAGCCGGCGTTGAAGCCGAACCAGCCCACCCACAGCAGGGCGGCACCGACCATCGTCAGCGTCAGCGAGTGCGGCGCCATCGATTCGCGGCCGAGGCCGATACGCTTGCCGACCAGGATCGCGCCGACCATGCCTGCGACGGCAGCGTTGATGTGCACGACGGTGCCGCCGGCGAAATCAAGCGCGCCCTTCTGGAACAGCCAGCCGGCGGCAGCGGTTGCCTTCTCGGCCGCAGCGGCATCGGTGTACGCGTCCGGACCCGGCCAGAACCAGACCATGTGCGCGATCGGCAGGTACGAGAACGTGAACCAGATGACCATGAACAGCAGCACGGCCGAGAACTTGATGCGCTCGGCGAACGCGCCGACGATCAGGCCGCAGGTAATGGCGGCGAAAGTCGCCTGGAAGCAGGCGAACATCAGCTCGGGCACCACGACACCCTTGCTGAAGGTCGCGGCCACCGACTCGACCGTCAGGCCCTTCATGAACAGGCGATCAAAGCCGCCGAAGAATGCGCCGCCCTCGGTAAACGCAAGCGAATAGCCGTAGATGAACCACAGCACGGTGATCAGGCTGAACACCGTCATCACCTGCATCAGCACCGACAGCATGTTCTTCGAGCGGACCAGGCCGCCATAGAACAGCGCAAGGCCCGGGATCGACATCATTGCGACCAGCAGGGTCGCGACGATCAGCCAGGCGGTGTCGCCCTTGTTCGGCGTCGGTGCAGCAGCGGCAGGGGCTGCGGAGTCGGCTGCGGGCGCGGCGGCCGCAGCCGCAGCGGGTGCCGCTGCCGGTGCTTCGGCAGCAGGTGCGGCCGCTGCTGCAGGCGCGGCGGCGGGTGCCGCATCCTCGGCGGATGCAACGGGCGCCATGCCGACCGCCAGCATCAGCAGTCCGGCGCCGATCAGGCTAGTGAACCATTTTTTCATGTTGAATCCCCTTAGAGTGCTTCCTTGCCGGTTTCGCCCGTACGGATGCGAACGACTTGCTGCAGGTCGTATACGAAGATCTTGCCGTCACCGATCTTGCCGGTGCGGGCCGAACTTTCGATCGCCTCGACTACGCGCTCGACGATGTCGTCCTCGACGGCCGCCTCGATCTTGGTCTTGGGCAGGAAGTCGACCACGTATTCGGCGCCGCGATAGAGCTCGGTATGGCCCTTCTGTCGGCCGAAGCCCTTGACCTCGGTGACGGTGATGCCTTGCACACCGATGGCCGACAGCGCCTCGCGCACTTCATCGAGCTTGAACGGCTTGATGATGGCAGTGATGAGTTTCATTTCAGCCTCTTGTCGGGAATCAGAAGTTTTTGGTGACCGTCAGGACGAGCTTGGTGTCGCCGAGGTAGCCCTTGCCGCCGAAGTTGTAGCCGCTGGTGCTCTTGTCGGCATCGGTGCCGACCACCGCGAGCGAACCCACCACGACGCCGTAATCCTTCGTCACGCCGACTTTCCAGTCGGTGTAGTTCGCCAGGCCGCTGCTGTAGTTCTTCACGCGCTGCTTGCCGACATGCAGGTTCAGGATGTAGCCGTCCTTGATTTCCGGGTTCAGGCTGAGGTCGATGTAATCGCTGCCATCGCTGTTGGGCGCCCAGCCGATGAAGTCCGTCAGCGAGTACGAATACTTCAGGGTCGCGAAGCTGTAGCCGACCTGACCGAAGGCCTCGACCGTGTTGGCGTTGGCGCCGGTGACGGCCTTGAGGTTGTTGCCCGGGTAGTTGTAGCTGATCAGGCCGACGTCATAGGCCCACGCGCCGACCTGGCCACGCTTGCCGCCGTAGATGTCGACTTCGTAGCTGCCCGAGCTTGCGCCCGCATCCTTGACCCACTTGATGGTCGAGGTCCAGACGCCGGCATAGAAGCCGCTCGGCGTGTGGGTGTAATCGACACCGGCGAACACGGCCGGGTCGCCACGGCTCTGCGAAATGCCGCGGAAGCGATAATCAGAGGTGGCGCCAACGTTGAACGTGACGGCATGGTCCGAAGCCGGGGTAGCTTCTTCCGCGTGGGCGAGGGTGCCCGCAAATACAGCGAGGATGGCGGTGGCGAGAGTCAGTTTTTTCATTGGCTTTTCCTTTGTACTATTGGTTGTCCACAACGGATGCCCCACGATTGGCGTGTATGCACAAGGCAACTGAGCAAGCCGTGTGCCAACCGAGGCGAGAAGAAACATTTGCCAACCTCGCCATTTCCGCTAGCATTTGCGCACCCATTCCCGGGCGTCGCCGCCCGAACCGCACCAGCCGGGGGCGCTCGCCCCAAAGCAGTGCAAACCATCAGGCCGATATGAGCAACAAACCCAGCTTTCTCAGCGAACTTCAGGACAAGGTGCACCAGGTGCTGCAGCAATCGCCCGCCAAAGACCTGGAAAAGAACATGCGCGCCATGCTGAACCAGGGCTTCGCCAAGCTCGACCTGCTGACGCGCGAGGAATTCGACGTGCAGGTCGATGTGCTCGCGCGCACCCGCGCCAGGCTCGAAGCCCTCGAGGTGCGCGTGGCCGAACTCGAAGCGAAGCTGAAAGGCTGATTCCCGCGTGGGGCTGGCCGTCCTCCGCAGCCGGGCACTGGCGGGCATGGAAGCGCCTGCGGTCACGGTCGAGGTTCATCTGGCCAATGGACTGCCCACATTTGCGATTGTCGGACTCGCCGACACGGAAGTGCGCGAGGCGCGCGACCGGGTGCGTGCGGCGCTGGCCAATGCCGGTTTTGCATTCCCGCCCGGGCATGTCACCGTCAACCTGGCCCCGGCCGACCTGCCGAAGGAGTCGGGTCGCTTCGACTTGCCGATCGCGCTCGGCATTCTGGCTGCGTCCGGCCAGCTGCCGGCCGGCGAACTCGATGACTACGAATTTGCCGGTGAATTGTCCCTTTCCGGTGAACTGCGGCCGATTCGCGCCGCGCTGGCGATGAGCGTCGCACTGCAGCGTGATGGCGAGTGCCGCCGTGGCTTCCTGCTGCCGCGCGCCAGCGCCGCCGAAGCGGCCCTGATGCCCGGTGCCCGCATCTTCCCGGCCGACTCGCTGCTGCAGGTCGTGGCCCATTTCGCCGGCGGCCCCGGCAGCACCCGGCTGGCCGAGTACATCCCGGCCCCCGCCGCCGCCATGGACGACGCCGGGGTGCCGGACTTCGCGGACCTGCGCGGCCAGGCCCAGGCACGGCGAGCCGCCGAGATCGCAGCGGCCGGCGCACACAGCCTCTTGATGGTCGGGCCGCCCGGCGCCGGCAAGTCGATGCTGGCCGCGCGCCTGCCGGGCATCCTGCCGCCGATGACAGATGAAGAAGCGCTGCAGAGCGCCGCACTGCAGTCGATCGCGGGCAGCTTTTCTGCGCAGCGCTGGCGCCGGCGGCCTTTCCGCGCGCCCCACCACACCGCATCGGCGGTGGCGCTGGTTGGCGGCAGCGGCGTGCCGCGGCCGGGCGAGATCTCGCTCGCGCATCATGGCGTGCTGTTCCTGGACGAGCTGCCGGAATTCGACCGCAAGGTGCTTGAGGTACTGCGCGAACCGCTGGAAACCGGCCGCATCACGATCTCGCGGGCGGCGCGGCAGACCGATTTCCCGTGCCGCTTCCAGCTGGTGGCAGCGATGAATCCCTGTCCTTGCGGCTACCTCGGCCACCCGAAGCGGGCCTGTCGATGCACACCCGACAAGGTGGCGCGTTATCAGGGACGGATCTCGGGTCCGCTGCTGGACCGTATCGACATGCAACTGTCCGTGCCCGCGCTCGATACGGTCGAGCTGCTGGACGGCGGCGATGGCGAGCCCTCCGCCGCCATCGCCGCTCGGGTCGCCCGTGCCCATGCCGCGCAGATCGACAGGCAGGGCAAGCCGAACGCCCTGCTTGCAGCGGCGGAGATTGACCGCCACTGCCGCCCGGACGAAGGCGCGGCAGTGCTGCTGCGCGCGGCCATCGTGCGGCTCGACTGGTCGGCGCGCGCCTGCCACCGCGTGCTGAAACTCGCGCGCACGATCGCCGACCTCGACGGAGCGGCCGCAATCGACAGCACGCATGCGGCCGAAGCGATCCAGTACCGCCGCGCATTGCCCGCCCGCTGAGCCGGGCGCGCCGCCTTTCTGACCGGCTGCATGCAGCGCCTGTTAACATCGGCGGATGTTTTCCAAGATACCCATGACCGGACTGCGCGCCATCGCCGCCATACTGGTCTGCGCGGCGCTGGCGGCCTGCGCCCCCGAACTGAACTGGCGCGAGGTGCACGGCAATGACGCGCACTTCACGGTGCTGCTGCCGTCCAAGCCCGCGACCCATGCCCGCAAGATTGACCTGGGCGGCCTGAAGGTCGAGATGAGCATGACCGGCGCCGCGGTCGATGAACTGAGCTTCGTGGTCGCCAGCGCGCAGGTTGCCGAAGCCTCGCAACGCGCGGCGGCACTGGCGGCGATGCAGCTGGCCATGCTGCGCAACATCCGCGCGACGAAGCACACCGAAAAAGCGGTGACGCTGAAGGGCGGAGCGCCGGCGACTGAAATCGTCGCCGAGGGCCAGGCCGCCCGCGACGGCCGCACGCTCGTGATGCATGCGCGCTTCGCGGCCCGCGGCGAACGTGTTTATCAGGCCGTGGCGCTCGGTCCGCGCGACAAGCTGTCCGCGGAGGCGGCGGAGACCTTCCTCGGATCGCTGGCATTGCGGTGAAATGAGCGGCGACGCGAACTACCTGCAGGGCAGGACGGCGACGCGCGTGGTGCTGGTGTTCGGCGCGGCCTACTTTCTTTCCTACGCGCTGAGAGCGATCAATGCCGTGATCGCGCCGGCGCTGTCGGCCGACCTGCAGCTCTCGAATGCCGACCTCGGCCTGCTGTCCTCTGCCTACTTCGTCGGCTTTGGCAGCATGCAGCTGCCGATCGGCGTCTGGCTGGACCGCCATGGCTCGCGCCGCACCGAGGCCTCACTGCTGCTGTTCGGCGCGCTCGGCGCGGCGGTCTTTGCGTCAAGCGAGTCGCTGACTGGCCTGTGGATCGGTCGCGCCCTGATCGGCGTCGGCGTGTCTTCCTGCCTGATGGCGGCGCTGAAGGCCTACCGGGTCTGGTACGCGCCGGAGCGGCAAAGCCAGCTCGGCAGCTGGATGCTGGTGTTCGGCACGGTCGGCGCGCTCGCATCGACCGTGCCGGTGGCCCTGCTGCTGCCGCTGGTGGGCTGGCGTGGCGTGTTCTGGGGCATGTCGATCGCGCTGCTGTTGTCGGCGGCACTGGTATTTGTGCGACTGCGGCCGGTCGAGCAGGCGATGGCCAGGCATTCAAGCGAGGCCGACCCCGGTCCGGGGTACCTGCTGATCTTTCGCGACCGCTATTTCCGCCGCATGGCGCTGCTGGGCGCGGTACACCAGGGCGGTTTCATGGCGATGCAGTCGCTGTGGGCCGGCCCCTGGATGGTGACGGTGCTGGGCATGACAGTCGAACGCGCATCGCAGGTGCTGTTCATTTTTAACTTCTGCCTGATGCTGTCCTATCTCGGGCTGTCATGGTGGGCGCCGCGACATGTGTCGTTTGGCCAGCGGCGCGGCCTGCCGGTGCTGCGCGTGGTGGCGATCGGGCTGGGCCTGTCGGTTGCCGTGCAGGCGGTGATGGTGCTGCTGCCGTTCCCGTGGAGCTGGACGCTGTGGATCGCTCTCGGCATCGTCATCACCGTCACGACACTGGCGCAGACCCATGTGAGCCTGGCCTTTCCGCCCGCCCTCGCCGGCCGCGCCAACAGCGCATTCAACCTGATGCTTTTCATCGGCGCTTTCTCCGTGCAATGGGGCATCGGGCTGATGGTCGACTGGTTTGCCGGCCACGGCTGGCCGGCTGCTGCGGCGATGCGCCTGGCGCTGGCCTGCTATCTGCTGGTGCAGCTGTTTGCGCTGGCCATGTTCATCGGCATGCGCAGCAGGAACGCGCCTGAACTGGGTACGCCTTTGGCCTGAATTAAATTGGAACAAGCGCTGCTTGCCGTGCTATTTTTAACAAATAAACAAGCATTTTGACGAGGCCAATCATGCTGATCACTTTCAAGTCCAAGGCGGCCGCCGACGTGCTGATGTACGCGACGCATGCGAAGCCCATCCTCGACCTGCTGGGCAAGGATGTCGGGCGCGGCGTGATCACCGCCGGGGAAACCGGGGAGGCGATCCGCCACATTGAAGCCGAGATCGTTCGGCGCAAGCAGGCCGACGCCGTCCAGGAAGCGGCGGCCAACGAGCAGAGCGATGACAGGGATGCCGACCCCGCGCGGGCTGACCACGTCAGTTTCTCGACGCGCAGCTTTCCCCTGCTGGAAATGCTGCGTGCCGCCCATCGCGACGAAGAGTTCGTGATGTGGGGCGTCTGAAGCAGGAAAGGCGACACGAGCGGATGAAGTTGAGCAGCGATTCGCTGGCCTTTGCGCTGGCAGGAGCGGCACGCGCGCTGGCGGCCGTGGAAGCAGGGAATGCATTGCCGCGTGCGCTGGCCGATGTATTTTCGGCCCGTGCGACACCCGCGCCCGCACGGGGCGCGATTCAGGACCTCGCGTACCGGAGCATGCGCCGCTGGGGACTCGCGCAGGCACTGCTGCGCGAACTGGCCGAGCGAGCGCCTGCGCAGCCGCGGCTGCGCGCGTTGCTGTGCTGCGCGCTGGCATTGCTGTCCGACGAAACGCCGGCCTACGCGCCGCACACGGTGGTCGATCAGGCCGTCGAAGCCTGCGCCGCCGACCACGAACTGCAGCGCGCCAAAGGCATGGCCAACGCGGTCCTGCGGCGCTTTCTGCGCGAGCGCGATGCCTTGCTGGCCAGATTGCGGCAGCAGGACGAGGCACGCTGGAATTACCCGACATGGTGGATAGACAAAGCCCGTGATGCGTGGCCGCAGCAGTGGCAGCAGGTGCTGGCGGCCGGCGACAGCCCGCCGCCGCTGAGCTTGCGGGTGAACCGGCGCAAGACCACGCTGGAAGATTACCGAGCCGAACTCGCAGCGAACGGCATCGAATCGACCCCGATCGGCCCGTCGGCACTGAAGCTGGCGCGCGCCTTGCCGGTTTCGCAAATTCCTGGTTTCGGCGAAGGTCTGTCCTCGGTGCAGGACGCGGCCGCCCAGCTGGCAGCGCCACTGCTGGACCTGCGCGACGGCATGCGGGTGCTGGATGCCTGTGCCGCGCCCGGCGGCAAGACCGGGCACCTGCTCGAGCTGGCGGATGTCGACCTGCTCGCGCTCGACCAGGACGCGGATCGACTCGTTCGCGTGCGCGAAAACCTGCAGCGGCTGTCGCTGCAGGCCGAATTGCGGCAGGGCGACGCCAGCAAGGCCGACTGGTGGGATGGCCAGCCGTTCGACCGCATCCTCGCCGACGTTCCGTGCACGGCTTCCGGCATCGTGCGCAGGCATCCGGACATTCGCTGGCTGCGCCGCCCGGATGACTCGGCGCAACTTGCCGCGCTGTCGGCACGCATCCTCGACAATCTGTGGGCAATGCTGAAGCCCGGCGGGAAACTGCTGCTGGCTACCTGCTCGCTGTGGCCGGAAGAGTCCGCATGGCAGGCGCAGGCCTTCATCGAGCGGCATTCGGCGATCGCGCTGCCGGCTCCCGGACAATTGCTGCCGGCAATGGCCGAACAGAACGAGCATGACGGGCTTTTCTACGCGCTACTCCAGAAGCCGTCGGTTTGATACTATCGCCTGAAATCTTTCCCGGGGGTAGCACCCCCCATCCCCCGCGTGATCCGTCGATTCCTGCTTGGCTTATCGCTGACCCTGCTGCTGGCCGCCGTGTCGTTGCCGGCGCCCGCCGCCGACGGCATCGAGTTCAACAGCGCCACGCTTGAAGCGTCCGACGAGGGCTACAAGCTGTCGTCGAGCTTCTCCGTCGAGCTGACCCGCTCGCTCGAAGATGCGCTGATGCGCGGCGTACCGCTGTATTTCAACCTGCAGGTCGCCGTCTCGCGGCAGCGCTGGTACTGGTTCGACGAAATCGCGATCAAGGCGACCCGCAAGATCCGCCTCTCCTACAACGTGCTGACCCAGCAATACCGGGCGTCGGTCGATGGCAGCCTGCATCGCAATTTCACCCGGCTTGACGACTTGCTTGCGCTGTTGCGCCGTCCGGGCCGCTGGCTGGTCGCCGAATCCGGCGCACTGCAAAAGGACGAAACCTACACGGTGGCCGTACAGCTGTCGCTGGACGTGTCCGCATTGCCCAAGCCGATCCAGGTCAGTGCGCTGGGCAACGGCGACTGGCGCATGTCCTCCGGCTGGAACCGCTTCAGCTACGACGGCCGATGAGACGCGCGCTCCGTTACCTGATGGCCGGATCGACCGGCACGGTCGTGCTGCTGCTGTTCGCGCTGGCGGCCGCCAGCGGCAATACGCGGCTGTTCGACGAGTACTATTCGTGGGTCCTTGGCATCAACATCGCCGTCGGCATCGGCCTGTTCGTGCTGGTGTGCCTGCTGCTCGGCCGGCTCTACAGCCGCTACCGGCGCGGCCGCTTCGGTTCGCGGCTGATGACACGGCTGGTGCTGATGTTCACCCTGATGGGCATCCTGCCCGGGATCGTGATCTACACGGTCTCGGTGCAGTTCATGTCGCGCTCGATCGAATCCTGGTTCAACGTGAAGGTCGAGACCGCGCTGGAATCCGGGCTGAACCTCGGCCGCGCTGCGCTGGAATCCTCGCTGAAGGACCTGCGGCTGAAAGCCCGTGGCATCGCCGCCGAACTGTCCGAGATGTCGGATGCGACGATCGCGTCGCAGCTCACGCGCATCATCGGGCACAACCAGATACAGGATGCGATGGTTCTCGCTTCCGACGGCACCGTGATCGCCAGCACGCACAACCGGCTGGCGACACTGATGCCCGACCTGCCAACGCCCAACATGCTGGCGCGCGCGCGCACGGTTCACGGCTACGGCGCAATCGAAGGCGAACCGGAAATCGGTCCGTCCAAGGTGCAGGCCGAGCATCTGCGGCTGCGCGTGATTGTGGCGATCAGGGGCGATGGTTCGCTGCAGAGCCTGCACGGGCAGACGCGCTACCTGCAGGTGCTGCAACCGGTTCCGGAAACACTGGCCGCCAACGCCGAGGCGCTGCGTATCGCGTACGGCGAGTACCAGGAACGTTCGCTGGCGCGCACCGGGCTGCGCAAGTTCTACCTCGTCACGCTGACGCTGGTCCTGCTGCTGGCGATGTTCGCGGCGATGGTCAGTGCCTTCCTGCTCGCCTCCGACCTGGCTCAGCCGTTACTGCTGCTGGCCGAAGGCACCAAGGCCGTGGCCGAAGGGAACCTGTCACCGCGACCGATCGTCGCGACGAATGACGAACTGGGCACGCTGACACAATCGTTCAATGCGATGACCCTGCAGCTTGCCGATGCGCGCGTGGCGGTCGAGCGCAACCGTCGGGCGCTGGAAGACGCCAAGGCGTATCTCGAATCGGTCCTCGCCAACATGTCGGCCGGTGTGATGGTGCTCGATGACCAATGGCGCCTGGTGACCTTCAACGCTTCCGCCGGACGCATCCTGCACACCGACCTGATGCCATTCCTGGGGCATCCGCTGGCAGCGATCGCAGCGCTCGCTCCCGTCAGCGAGTCCATCATGCGCGCATTCAGCGGCCAGAGCGCGCGCACTGCCGGCGGCGAGCCCGATGCCGACGCGCCGCACTGGCAGCAGCAATTCGAGATCCCGCGTCGGATGATCGGCCAGGACATCGATGGCGACATCACGCTGCTGGCGCGCGGCGCGCGTTTGCCGGTCGGGTCCGGAACGGGATTTGTCGTGGTGTTCGATGATATTTCAGAGGTCATTTCCGGACAGCGGTCGATCGCATGGGCGGAAGTTGCACGCCGGCTTGCCCACGAGATCAAGAACCCGCTGACCCCAATTCAGTTGTCGGCCGAGCGCCTGCTGATGAAGCTGGAACCGAAGCTGGCAGCCGGCGATGCCGAACTGCTGGCGCGCGGCACGCACACCATCGTCAACCAAGTCGTGGCGATGCAACAAATGGTCGACAACTTCCGCGATTACGCACGAACCCCGCCGGCAAGCCTGCAACCACTCGATCTGAATGCATTGATCGCCGAGATACTCGAACTGTATTCAAGCGAAGAACATTCGCACGTTTTCCGCACCAATCTTCAGTCGAATCTGCCCCTCGTGCTGGGTGATGCAACCCAAATGCGACAAGTGGTACACAACCTCTTGCAAAATGCACAAGATGCAGTCGTGGAAGTTGCTGAGGGACAACCCCCTCCGGACATCGTCATTGGCACCGAGGCGGTTCATTATTCGGATGCAGACGGCCGCGATCAGATTGCCGTGCGGCTGACGGTATCGGACAACGGATCGGGCTTCAATCCCAAAGTGATGGCAAGGGCTTTCGAGCCGTATGTGACGTCCAAGCCGAAAGGCACCGGGCTCGGACTGGCAGTCGTGAAAAAGATCATCGAAGAACACGGCGGCCGGATCGAGTTGCAGAACCGAAAGGACGGCAAGGGAGCCAAGGTCTTGATTTTATTGCTGAAGCTCGCAAGTTAATTGAATTGACATGAGCTATTGCAAAAATTACAATTTTGGCAACGCTTGGCCGTTGCACTGAGCTCAAGAGGCGCATCCATGGCAAACATTCTGGTCGTTGACGATGAAATGGGGATTCGGGAACTGCTTTCCGAAATCCTTGGCGACGAAGGACATGTGGTAACGACAGCGGAGGACGCCAACTCTGCGCGCGAATTGCGCCTGTCGAGCTCTCCGGACCTCGTCCTGCTCGACATCTGGATGCCGGACACCGATGGCGTCACCCTATTGAAAGAATGGCAGCGTGACGGCCTGCTGACCATGCCGGTCATCATGATGTCCGGCCATGCGACCATTGACACCGCTGTCGAGGCCACGCGCATAGGCGCGATGAACTTCCTCGAAAAGCCCATCTCACTGCAAAAGCTGTTGCGCATGGTCCAGCAAGGTCTGGCGCGCGGCCAGGAAAATGCGCGTGGCACCCTGCTGCAGCAGCCGCACCGTCCGCTGGTCAGCCAGGAAAAGCTCACGCTGATGCCGCAGCTTCAACCAGTCAACGGATATAACAGCTATAACGGATCACCGCCTTCACAGGCATACCCCACCTCCGACAACGAATTCCGGGTCTCGTTCGAACTTCCATTGCGAGAGGCGCGCGATGCGTTCGAGCGCGCGTATTTCGAACATCACCTCGTGCGCGAGGGTGGCAGCATGACGCGCGTCGCCGAGCGTACCGGCCTGGAGCGCACCCATCTTTACCGCAAACTGAAACAGCTTGGCGTGGACACCAGCAAAGGCCACGCGAAGAAGGCCGGATGACGATCGTCACGCTGGTTCACGGTGGCAGCGGCGCAGCGCGGGAAGCGGCAATCGCCGCGCTGACCATGCCTGACGAAAACGCCGTAGCCATTATCGAAGGACTGGCAGGCGCCGGCGCGCCGGACGAAGGCAAGGCCAGCGCGAACGGCGTCGAGATCATTCGAATCGCCCCCGGGTGTCCCTGCTGTATCGGCAAACTCGCCATGCGCGTGATCCTGAACCGAACCTTGCGCAAAAACCCCGATCGGATTTACCTGGGCCTTGCTCACCACGACCACCTTGCAGGTGTGATAGATTTCTTGAGAGAAGATCAGTATCGCGAACGGTTGAAAATCGGTCAGCCTGTCGATTGCTCAGTGGCCGGCACAGGTTTTGCGAACACCGGCTATTGAATTTTCGTGCGACAGCGCCATTTGCAGACGCAAGGGATCAGGAGCGCCGCTCCGACTTCCCTAGCATCATCCGAAGGAGCCAGCATGAACCTGATCTACAACAGCGAGCATTACAGTGTCGTCGAGTTCGGCGCGGAGGCCGGTCTCGAAGCGATGCAATTCGGCGGCTATGAAATCCTGGACAAGCCGGCGCAGCGCGAGATCTTCATTGCCGGTCCGCTGGCTGAATCGTTCCGGCAGCATGTGCGCGAACTGATCGCGAGTGAGCCGACCATGGAAGAAATCGATGAATTCCTCGGCGGTTATGGCTCGCTGATGGCGCAGCCGGTGATTCTGCATTAAGCGGCCGCCCGGAACGGATGGCCGCCCGCTGCGGCCGCCGCTCACCAGCCTTTACCCTCGTGTGCCCGCCTGTGCGGGCACTTTGCATTTCACGATCCGTACCCATGCGCGCCAATTCCCGTCCCGTCACCAGCAACCAGCCCGGCCCGCATGAACACCTTCAGGCGATCGTGCGCAAGCATGCGCAATCGACCTTCCTGAAACCGCTGTCGCCGGCCAGCTGCGCGGCCTTTGACCTCGCGGTCGCGGCATGGCACCGGCATGGTGGACCGCTGATCCTCGATGCAGGATGCGGCGTCGGCCTGTCGACGCGGCGACTGGCCGCATGCCATCCGGAGAGCTTCGTCATTGGCGTCGACCAGTCAGCCGACCGGCTGCAGCGCGAAGTCCGCTGGAACGGAGCGCTACCGAATAACTTCGTCACCGTGCGCGCCGACCTCGTCGATTTCTGGCGACTGATGCACCGGGACGGCATCCGTCCCGCGCGGCATTTCCTGCTCTATCCGAATCCCTGGCCCAAAAAAGACCAGGTTGGACGGCGCTGGCACGGGCATCCGGTATTTCCGACCGTAATCGCCCTCGGCGGAGAAATCGAATGCCGCAGCAACTGGCAAACCTATGTCGAGGAATTCGCCGGCGCACTTGCACAATTGACGGGTGTCGCTGCAGTAGCCGAGCCCTTCGCGGCCGACCCTGCCGCGCCGCTGACGCCCTTCGAAGAGAAATACCTCGAATCAGGCCACGCGCTGTGGCGCTGTCGCGCGGCAGTGCCGACGGCCTGAGCACCGGCAGGTGTGATACCGTTTCCGGCATTTTGATCTGACAAGGAATACGCCATGTGCCAGTTGCTTGGCATGAACTGCAACGTGCCGACCGACATCGTGTTCAGCTTCACCGGCTTCGCCCACCGCGGCGGCCATACCGGCGAGCACAAGGATGGCTGGGGCATTGCGTTCTTCGAAGGCGCAGGCGTGCGGCTCTTTGTCGACCACCAGTCGGCGGTCGCCTCTCCGGTCGCCGAACTGATCAAGAGCTACCCGATCAAGTCGAAGAACGTGATCGCGCATATCCGCAAGGCGACGCAGGGCCATGTCGCACTCGAGAACTGCCATCCTTTCGTGCGCGAACTCTGGGGACGCTACTGGGTGTTTGCGCACAATGGCGACCTGAAGAATTTCGCGCCGGTGCTGGATGACGCCTTCAGACCGGTCGGCAATACCGACAGCGAGCAGGCGTTCTGCTACCTGTTGCAGGAATTGCGGCGGCGCTTCGGCGACACGCCACCGGCGATGGATGCGCTGAAGAGCGCCATCGATGCACTGACGCGCGAGATCGCGACGCACGGCGTGTTCAACATGATGCTGTCGGACGGATCGGCCTTGTTTGCACACTGCTCGACGCGACTGCACTACATCGTGCGCCAGTACCCGTTCACGCAGGCCAATCTGTCCGACGAAGACCTGTCGGTCGACTTTTCCGAGGTGACCACGCCGAACGACCGCGTGGCCGTGATCGTCACCGAACCGCTGACGACCAATGAGACCTGGCAGCCGTTTGCTGCCGGCGAGCTGAGGCTGTTCGTCGACGGGGCGCCCGTCGACGACTGATCAGAGGTTGGGTGCGAGCCAGCGCTGCAGCTGCTCGACCGATTCGCCGCGGCGGGCCGCCATGTCCTGCACCTGGTCCTCGCCGATCTTGCCAACCGTGAAGTACTTCGACTCCGGGTGTGCGAAGTAGAAGCCCGACACCGACGCGCCCGGGAACATCGCATATGACTCGGTCAGGCTCATGCCGACATCTTCCGCTTCGAGGATGCGGAACACGTCGGCCTTCACCGTGTGCTCGGGGCAGGCCGGGTAGCCCGGCGCGGGACGAATGCCGCGATACTGCTCGGCGATCAGCTGCTCATTGGCCAGCGATTCGGCGGCCGCATAGCCCCACAGGTCCTTGCGCACGCGCTCGTGCAGGTATTCGGCAAATGCCTCGGCGAGACGGTCGGCCAGCGCCTTGAGCATGATCGACGAATAATCGTCGCCGGCATCCTCGAAGCGCTTCTCGTGTTTCTCGATGCCGATGCCGGCGGTCACGGCGAACATGCCGATGTAGTCGGTGATGCCCGAGGCCTTCGGCGCGATGAAGTCGGCGAGGCACTGGTTCGGACGCGGAACGCCGTCGATCACGGGCTTCTCGGTCTGCTGGCGCAGGCCGTAATAGGTGAACGCGACTTCGCTCTTCGTTTCGTCGGTATAGACCTCGATGTCGTCGTCGTTCACGCTGTTGGCCGGCAGGATCGCCATCACTCCGCTCGCGGTCAGCCAGCGGCCTTCGATGATCTTCTTCAGCAGCGCCTGCCCTTCCTGATAGACGTTGCTGGCGGATTCGCCAACCACCGGATCCGTCAGGATCGCGGGGAAGGGGCCGGCCAGGTCCCAGGTCTGGAAGAACGGACCCCAGTCGATGTAGTTCGCCAGCACCGCGAGATCGAGGTTGCGGAAGTGGCGGCGGCCGATGAACTTCGGCTTGACCGGCGCGAATTCGCCGTCGAACGGCAGGTGCATCTTGTTGCGGCGCGCATCGGCCAGCGTCAGCATCGGCAGCGCCTTCTTGCCGGCATGCTGCGTGCGGATGCGCTCGTAGTCCAGCGCGATCTCTGCAAGGTAGCGCTCGCGCGTTTCGTCGGTCAGCAGCGACTGCGCCACCGACACCGAGCGCGACGCATCCGGAACATAGATCACCGGCCCCTCGTAGTTCGGCGCGATCTTCACCGCAGTATGCGCGCGACTGGTCGTCGCGCCGCCGATCAGCAGCGGGATTTTGCGCTCGCGGAACCACGGGTCGCGCTGCATTTCCTTCGCGACATGCGCCATTTCCTCCAGCGACGGCGTGATCAGGCCGGACAGCCCGATGATGTCCGCGTTCTCTTCCTTCGCCTTCGCGAGGATCTCCGCGCACGGAACCATCACGCCCATGTTCACGACCTCGAAGTTATTGCACTGCAGGACCACCGACACGATGTTCTTGCCGATGTCATGCACGTCGCCCTTCACGGTGGCGATCACGATCTTGCCCTTCGGCTTGGCGGCCTGCCCGGTGCGGCGCTCTTCTTCGGCCTTCTCTTCCTCGATGAACGGCACCAGGTGGGCGACCGCCTGCTTCATCACGCGCGCCGACTTCACCACCTGCGGCAGGAACATCTTGCCCTGTCCGAACAGGTCGCCGACGATGTTCATGCCATCCATCAGCGGGCCTTCGATCACGTGGATCGGGCGGCCGCCATTTTCGGCGACCTGCTGCCGTGCGATTTCCGTGTCCTCGACGATCCACTGCGTAATGCCATGCACCAGCGCATGCGCGAGGCGCTTCTCGACCGGCGCATCGCGCCAGGCAAGGTTCTGCTCTTCCTTCTTGTCGCCGGCCTTCAGCGTCGACGCGATCTCGATCATCCGCTCGGTCGCGTCCGGACGGCGGTTCAGCACCACGTCCTCGACGCGCTCGCGCAGTTCGGCCGACAGGTCGTCATAGACGCCGACCATGCCGGCGTTGACGATGCCCATGCTCATGCCGGCCTGGATCGCGTGATACAGGAAGACCGTATGGATCGCCTCGCGCGCCGGATCATTGCCGCGGAAGGAGAACGATACGTTCGACACGCCACCCGATATTTTTGCGTGCGGCAGGTTCTCGCGGATCCAGCGGGTGGCTTCGATGAAGTCCACCGCGTAATTGTTGTGCTCGTCGATGCCGGTGGCGATCGCGAAAATGTTCGGGTCGAAGATGATGTCTTCCGGCGGGAAGCCGACCCTGTCGACCAGCAGCCGGTACGCACGCTCGCAGATCTCGGTCTTGCGCGCGAAGGTGTCGGCCTGGCCGGTCTCGTCGAAGGCCATCACGATCACGGCCGCGCCATAGCGACGGCACAGGTTGGCCTGCCGCAGGAACTCTTCCTCGCCTTCCTTCAGCGAGATCGAGTTGACGATCGCCTTGCCCTGCACGCACTTCAGGCCGGCCTCGATCACGCTCCATTTCGACGAGTCGATCATGATCGGCACGCGTGCGATATCAGGCTCGGACGCGATCAGGTTCAGGAAGCGCGTCATCGCGGCGAGCGAATCGAGCATCGCCTCGTCCATGTTCACGTCGATCACCTGCGCGCCGTTCTCGACCTGCTGGCGCGCGACCGCGAGCGCCTCCTCGTACTGCTCGTTGAGGATCATGCGCGCAAAGGCTTTCGAGCCGGTGACGTTGGTGCGCTCGCCGACGTTCACGAACAGCGAGTCTTCGTCGATCGTGAACGGCTCCAGCCCGGCCAGCTGCATCTGGTGCAGGTGGGTCGCCACCTTGCGCGGCGCGATGCCGGCCACGGTGTCGGCGATCGCCTTGATGTGGTCGGGCGTGGTGCCGCAGCAGCCGCCGGCGATGTTCACGAAGCCGCTGTCGGCGAATTCCTTCAGCAGCGATGAGGTCACGTCCGGCGTTTCATCGAAGCCGGTGTCGGACATCGGGTTGGGCAGGCCGGCGTTCGGATAGATGCAGACGAAGGTCTCGGCGATCTTCGACAGCTCTTCCGCGTACGGACGCATCAGCGTCGCGCCGAGCGCGCAATTCAGGCCGATGGTCAGCGGCTTCGCGTGGCGCACCGAATTCCAGAAAGCCGTCACGGTCTGGCCGGACAGGATGCGGCCGGAGGCATCGGTCACGGTGCCGGAGATCATGATCGGCAGCCGCTGCCCGGTCTCCTCGAAGAACTGGTCGATCGCAAACAGCGCGGCCTTGCAGTTGAGCGTGTCGAAGACGGTCTCGACCAGCAGCACATCGGCGCCGCCTTCGACGAGCGCGGCGGTCTGCTCGCGGTAGGCCGCGACCAGCTGGTCGAAGGTGACATTGCGCGCGCCCGGGTCGTTCACGTCCGGCGAGATCGATGCGGTCTTCGGCGTCGGGCCGAGCGCGCCGGCGACGAAGCGCGGCTTGTCCGGGGTCGAATACTTGTCGCAGGCTGCGCGCGCGAGCTTCGCCGCCTCGAGGTTCATCTCGCGCACCAGGTGCGCCATGTGATAGTCGTCCTGCGCGACCGAGGTCGAACCGAAGGTGTTCGTCTCGATCAGGTCGGCGCCGGCGGCGAGGTACTGCTCATGAATCTCGCGGATGATCTGCGGCTGCGTCAGCGTCAGCAGCTCGTTGTTGCCCTTGACGAAGACGTCCTTGCCCGGCACCGCGAAATCGGCGAAGCGCGCGCCGCGATAGTCCGCCTCAGACAGCTTGTAGCGCTGGATCATCGTGCCCATCGCACCGTCGAGGATCAGGATGCGTTTGGCCAGCAGCTCACGCAGCTGCAGTTCGGTAGCGGAGAGGACGTCGCGTTTCATCGTGTGGTCGGTAGTACGAGTGGAGCGTGCAGGGCGCAATGGCAGCGCACAAACAAAAAACCCGGCCTGCAAAGCGAAGCCGGGTGTGCGTTCCGCTTTAGCAGCATTTTTTGGGGATTATCCCCCGCGCCCGCAAGCTGGTATTGACCGGGTCAAATCGGCGCGGCATGAATTATACGTTAATTCAAGGGTTTAGCCGCAGCTGGCGGCCTTCCTGCAGCGGGAAACCCTGCAGAAAAGCGGCCGCGGCGAGCCGCTTGCCGCCGGGCTTCTGCAGCTCGGTGAGCCGCAGCGCGCCGGCGCCGCACCCAACGACCACGCCGCTGGCGTCCGCACTCAGCACCTTGCCGGGGGAGCCGGACTGCGGCGCGGGTTCTGCATTCCAGATCTTCAGCGTCACATCGTCCAGCTGCGCGGAAGCGCCGGGGAAAGGATTGAACGCGCGGATCCGGCGCAGCAGCACGTCGGCCGGCAGGCGGAAATCCAGCGCTGCCTCGTCCTTGGCGATCTTCGCCGCATAGGTGACGCCTGCCGCAGGCTGCGGCGTACGTTGCAGCCTGCCGTCCGCCAGCAGCCGCAGTGCATCCACGATCATGCGGCCGCCAAGCGCCGCAAGGCGGTCGTGCAGCAGGCCGGTGGTATCGCCGGTGGCGATCGCCTCGCGGCCGACCAGCAGCATGTCGCCGGTATCGAGGCCTTCATCCATCTGCATGATGGTAATGCCGGTCTCGGCATCGCCGGCCTCGATCGCGCGATGTATCGGAGCCGCGCCGCGCCAGCGCGGCAGCAGCGATGCGTGGATGTTGATGCAGCCGAGCGGCGCAATCCCGAGCACGGACGTCGGCAGGATCAGCCCGTAGGCGGCCACCACCATCACATCGTGCGGCGTCTCGCGCAGCAGCCGGTGCGCGTGGGCAGCGTCGTCGGGATATTTGCCGTCGAGCCGGAGCGACACCGGCTGCGCGACCGGCATGCCGTGCTTCAGCGCGAACTGCTTGACCGGCGACGGCTGCAGCTGCATGCCGCGGCCGGCAGGGCGGTCGGGCTGGGTCAGCACCAGCGGTATCGTGAAGCCGGCCTCATGCAGCGCGGCGAGGGCGACGGCGGCGAATTCCGGCGTGCCGGCGAAGATGACCCGCATCGTCAGCGTACCGCCGCCGCAGGGCGATCCTTCTTCAGCTCGCGCTCTTCCTTCAGCAACCTGGTCTTGATGCGGTTGCGCTTGAGCGGCGACAGGTACTCGACGAAGACCTTGCCCATCAGATGATCCATCTCGTGCTGTACGCAGACCGCGAGCAGGCCGTCGGCATCGAATTCCTGCGCCTTGCCCTCGGCGTCGAGCGCCTTCACGCGCACGCGCGCCGGACGTTCGACGCCATCGTAAATGCCGGGCACCGACAGGCAGCCTTCGTCATACACCTGCTTCTCCTCGCTGGCCCAGACGACCTCCGGGTTGACCAGCACGCGCAGCTGGTCGCGCGTGTCCGACACGTCGATCACGATCACGCGCTCGTGCACGTCGATCTGCGTGGCGGCAAGCCCGACACCCGGCGCCTCGTACATGGTCTCGGCCATGTCGGCGACGAGCTTCTTCAGACGCTCATCGAATGAAGTGACCGGCTTGGCAATCTTGTGCAGCCGCGGATCGGGGTAACGCAGGATAGGTAGCAGTGCCATACAGCTTTTGCGCAACAGGGGCGAAAAAATCAGGGAAGGAGGGCCCGGGCCGCCAGCGTGCTCATGCACAATCCGCTGCGCGCTTGCAGGAAGAAAAACCTGCGTTGACCGGAACCGACGAGAGTGGAAAATCGATGAAAAAGTGTAGCACAGCTGCCCTTCTGCTCGCAGCCGCAACGGTCGTCCCGGCGCTCGCCGGCACGACCTGCGAATGGCTCCCTGCAGCACCGGAGACCCACCGGGTCGAACGCGGCGACACCTTGTGGGACCTTGCCTCGATCTTCCTGAAGAATCCCTGGTGCTGGCCGCGGGTGTGGGAGCGCAACCGCGACCAGATCGCCAACCCCCACCGCATCTACCCCGGACAGCTGATCGTGCTCGACCGGCAGTCCGGACAACTGCGGCTGCAAACGCCCGCCACCGACGACAGTGCTGCGGCCGGCTCACTTCCTGAAGTCCGCCGAGGGCCATCCGCGCGTGCCGCCGCCGTGCCCGAGCAAGCGCCGATCCCGGTCCTGGCACCGGCATTGCTCGCGTCGGCCGCGCGCTTCCGGCTGGCCATGGCGGCCGACATCGCCGGCGCCCCGCGCATCCTCGGCTTTGGCGACCGCCGTCGCATGGCCGCTGCCGGCGATATCGCCTACGTCGGGGGCGAGCTTGCCGCCGATGCTGCCTTCGACGTGCTTCGACAGCTGGAGACGGTACGCAACCCCGACGACGGCGAAGCGCTGGCGCTGCCCTTGCTGCGCGTCGGCAAGGCCCGTGTCCTGCGGCCCGACGCCGGCGGGCTGCAGCGCGTGCTGTTCGAAGAGGCAAGCGCCGAGATCATGGCCGGCGACCTGCTGCTGCGCACGCCGGCAACGGCCGAGGGCATGCCGGCGCTGCAGCCGGCCACGGCGTGCGAAGGCCGGATCGCCGCGCTGCTGCATGAAGGCCGCTGGGCCCGGCCCGGCGACGTCGTGATGCTCAACCGGGGCCGGCGCGCCGGGCTGGGACGAGGCAGCCTGGTCGCGGTGACGAAGCAAGTTAGAATCGGCGCCGATGAATCCCGCCAACGCCCGCCCCTCGCCACACAAACGGTCGCCGCTCTGCTGGTGTTCGACACGCTCGAGCAGGCGGCGCTTGCACTGGTCATGCGCGGCAGCGATGCCATCGGCGCCGGCGACACGATCGGACCGCTGCCCGCGACGGACTGACGCCCATGGATGACCCGGATCACCGCGCGCACTGGCTGCGGCTGGTGCTGACCGAGGGTGTCGGGCCGCAAACGGCACGCGAACTGCTCGCACGCTTCGGCTTGCCGGGCGATGTGCTTGCCGCCGGCTTCCCGGCGCTGCAGAAATGCGTACCGGAGAAAATTGCGTATGCGCTGTGCGCCGCGCCCGAGCCGGCAATGCAGGCGCAGATCGATGCGACCCTCGCATGGGCCGCACAACCGGGCAACCATCTGCTGACGCTGGCCGATGCAGCCTATCCGCAGTCGCTGCTGACGATCCCCGACCCGCCGCCGCTGCTGTATGCAAAAGGCCGCGCCGACTTGCTGTCGCGCCCGGCACTGGCGATCGTCGGCAGCCGCAATGCGACCGCACAGGGGATGCAGAACGCCGAACAGTTCGCGCGCACGCTGAGCCAGTCCGGGCTGACGGTCGTGTCCGGGCTCGCGCTCGGCATCGACGCGGCCGCACACCTCGGCGCTTGCGCAGCCGATCCGCAGGTCGGGTCGACGATTGCCGTCACCGGAACCGGCCTCGACCTCGTGTATCCGGGCAGGCATCGCTCGCTCGCGCACCGAATCGCTGAAGAGGGCTGCCTGCTGAGCGAATATCCGCTGGGCACTCCGGCGATCGCCTCGAACTTCCCGCGCCGTAACCGCATCATCAGCGGCCTGTCGCTCGGGGTGCTGGTGGTCGAAGCCGCGCTGCAATCGGGGTCGCTGATCACCGCGCGCAGCGCGCTGGAACAGGGGCGCGACGTGTTCGCGATACCCGGCTCCATCCATTCGCCGCTGTCCAAGGGATGCCATCGCCTGATACGCGAAGGCGCCAAGCTGGTCGAATCCGCCGCTGACATCCTCGAAGAACTGCGCTGGCATCGCGCAGCCCGCGCCAACAGCGCCAGTGCTTGCGCGCCGGGTCGCGAGGTCGGCGACGAAGCGATGCCGGACGATGCCGCCGGCACACGCGTGCTGCGCGCCGCCGGGCATGATCCGGCCTCGGTTGACCAGCTGGCCGAGCGCAGCACGCTGACCGTCCCCGAGGTTCAGGCTGCATTGCTTTCGCTGGAACTGGACGGCCGGATTGAACGCCTGCCGGACGGGCGTTATCAGAAACTTATGCCATAAATAATCATCCTCACCCGCCAAGGCGTCCGCTGCGGCACGCCGGACAGCCGCCGGGCCTGCCTCCCGAAGAAAACAGTAAGCTGATGATATTGCTGGAGAATTCCGAAATGTTTTCGGGCCCTTGATGTCGCCGGAGCGCAAGGGAGAAAAAGTTTTTTGCGACCTCGCTTGTGCCGTGCTGAAGATGCCGCTACAGTGATCGCATGTTTGAGGTGCTTGTTTACCTGTACGAAACCTATTACCGACCCGATGCCTGTCCTGATTCGGCGGCATTGGCGAAGAAGCTGTCGGCTGTCGGTTTCGAGGATGAGGAAATCTCGCGGGCGCTCGGCTGGCTGACTGACCTGGCCGTAACGACCAACGAGATGTTCAGCCAGCATGCGCACCAGACCGCCTTCTCCTTCGGCACCCGCGTCTACGCCGACAAGGAGTACGACATGCTCGGCTCGGCCGCGATCGGCTTCATCGACTTCCTCGAGTCGGCCGATGTGATCAACGCCCTGCAACGCGAAATCGTGATCGAGCGCGCCTGTGCCGTCAACGAATCACCTATCCCGCTCGACAAGCTGAAAGTGATCGTGCTGATGGTGCTCTGGAGCCAGGGCAAGGAGCCAGACAGTCTGATGTTCGACGAGCTGTTCGGCGATGATGACGATGCCGGGACGCAGGTCTATCACTGAGCTTGCCACACGGCGAGGCTGTCGTCTTCTTGCAGACTTTTCGCTAACCCGCTTATCATTGGCCGCAATCAGCCGTCAGAAGGCCGTCGTTTCGGCCCTTTCCCCCTATATATTTTGAGGCACGGCACCTGGTGCCGACCTTTGCAGCCGCGCTGTTCCCGAACCCGGATCGACCATGACCAAGACTCTCATCATTGCCGAGAAGCCTTCTGTCGCCAACGACATCGCGAAGAGCTTGGGCGGCTTCACGAAGCACGATGAGTACTTCGAATCGGACGACTACGTACTGTCGTCCGCCATCGGCCACCTGGTCGAGATTGCGGCGCCCGAGGAATACGATGTCAAGCGCGGCAAGTGGTCCTTCGCGAACCTGCCGATGATTCCGCCGCACTTCGCGCTGAACCCGATCGCGAAGACCGAGTCGCGGCTGAAATTGCTGAACAAGCTGATCAAGCGAAAAGACGTCAGCGCCATCATCAACGCCTGCGACGCGGGCCGCGAGGGCGAACTGATCTTCCGGCTGATCGTGCAGTACGCGAAGGCGAAGCAGCCGATCCGGCGCCTGTGGCTGCAGTCGATGACGCCGGGCGCGATTCGCGACGCATTCGCCCACCTGCGCGAAGACGAGGACATGCTGCCGCTGGCCGATGCCGCACGCTGCCGCAGTGAAGCGGACTGGCTGATCGGCATCAACGGCACACGCGCCATGACGGCCTTCAACTCGAAGGAGGGCGGTTTCTACCTGACCACCGTCGGCCGCGTGCAGACGCCGACGCTGTCGATCGTGGTCGAGCGCGAAGAGAAGATCAAGCGCTTCGTGTCGCGCAATTACTGGGAAGTCAAAGCCGAATTCATCTGCGCCGCCGGCATCTATGAAGGCCGCTGGCTGGACACGAATTTCCGTAACGACGAAACCGATCCGGACAAGAAGGCCGAACGGCTGTGGAGCAAGGCGGCCGCGGAATCGATCGTCGCCGCCTGCCGCGGCAAGCCCGGCGTGGTCACCGAGGAGTCGAAGCCCAGCACATCGATCGCGCCGGCACTGTTCGACCTGACCAGCCTGCAGCGCGAGGCGAACGGACGCTTCGGCTTCTCCGCGAAGAACACCCTCGGCCTTGCCCAGGCGCTGTACGAAAAGCACAAGGTGCTGACCTATCCGCGTACCGATTCCAAGTACCTGCCGGAAGACTACCTCGGCACGGTCAAGCAGACGCTGGATTCGCTCGGCGAGCTGAACAACTACTATCCGTTCTCCGCGCAGATCCTGAACAACGGCTGGGTGAAACCGAACAAGCGCATCTTCGACAACACGAAGATCAGCGACCACTTCGCGATCATCCCGACCGGACAGCTGCCGAAGAGCCTGTCCGAGCCGGAGCAGAAGCTGTACGACCTCGTGGTGCGCCGCTTCCTCGCGGTGTTCTTCCCGAATGCCGAGTACCTGGTCACGACCCGTTTCACCGAAGTGTCCGGCCACCAGTTCAAGACGACCGGCAAGATCCTGACCTCTCCGGGCTGGCTTGCGGTCTACGGCAAGGAAGCGGTCGACCCGAACGCGAAAGAGGGCGAGGGCAACGTGACGCTGGCGCCGGTCGCGCCGAACGAGAAGGTGAAGACCGAGAAGGTCGAAGCGAACGGACTCGTCACCAAGCCGCCGGCGCGCTACTCGGAAGCGACGCTGCTGTCGGCGATGGAAGGCGCGGGCAAGCTGGTCGATGACGAAGGCCTGCGCGAAGCGATGGCCGGCAAGGGCCTCGGCACGCCGGCCACGCGCGCGGCCATCATCGAAGGCCTGCTGAATGAAAAGTACCTGCTGCGCGAGGGACGCGAGCTGATCCCGACCGCCAAGGCCTTCCAGCTGATGACGCTGCTGCGCGGGCTCGGCGTGGCCGAACTGACCGCGCCCGAGCTGACCGGCGAATGGGAATCCAAGCTGGCGCAGATGGAGCGCGGCGGCATCAGCCGCGAGGAATTCATGCGCGAGATCGCGCAGATGACCCAGACCATCGTCAAGCGCGCCAAGGAATACGACAACGCCACCATCCCCGGCGACTATGCGACGCTGAAGACGCCGTGCCCGAACTGCGGCGGCGTGGTTAAGGAAAACTACCGGCGCTTCGCTTGCACGAAATGCGAATTCTCGATGAGCAAGGTGCCGGGCGGACGACAGTTCGAGGTCGCCGAGGTCGAAGAGCTGCTGACCCATCGCACCATCGGGCCGCTGCAGGGCTTCCGTTCGAAGATGGGCCGCCCGTTTGCCGCGATCCTGAAGATCTCGCGCGACGAAGAAAACAACAACCACAAGCTGGAGTTCGACTTCGGCCAGTCGAACGACGACGACGAAAACGCGGAAGCGGTCGACTTCAGCGATCAGACGTCGCTCGGCGCGTGCCCGAAGTGCGGCAGCGGCGTGTACGAGATGGGCCTCGCCTATGTCTGCGAGAAGACCGTCGCCAAACCGAAGGCCTGCGATTTCCGCAGCGGCCGCATCATCCTGCAGCAGGAGATCCTGCCCGAGCAGATGGGCAAGCTGCTCAACGGAGGCCGCACCGACCTGCTGCCGGGCTTCGTGTCGCAGCGCACGCGCCGACCTTTCAAGGCCTTCCTCGTGCGCGGCAAGGATGGCAAGGTCGGCTTCGAATTCGAGGAGCGCAAGGGCAAGCCGGCAGCGAAGGCTGCGGCCACCGGTGATGACGGCGGCGAGGACGCCGTGGCCAAGGCGACGCCGGCTGCGAAAGTCGCCAAGACGGCAGCGAAGAAGGCAACGACCACCGCAAGCAAAACCGCCGGCAAAACCGCAAGCAAAACCGCCGCCAGGAAAGTGGTTGCCAAAAAGGCGGTCGCCAAGAAGGCCGGCGCCCGCAAGGCGGCCTGACGCGCCGGCCGATCACGCGCAAGGCGGCGCACGCCGCCTTGCGTGACCTCAACCGCGCCTGAGCCGCGCCGAACTTTTCATTCCCCTCCCGCTTCTACTCTCTGCATTCGACATGCAGTCCTTCGGTGCGCGCGACAGGCGCACCGCCTTTCTGAATCTAGCGGGAGTGATTTATGACCAAGTGGATGTTACCCATTGCCTGCGCCATGCTGCTCGGCGCCTGTGCGGGCATGACCGGAGGCGGCTCAGGCGCCGGCACGAGCGGCAGTTCAGGCGGCAGTACACCGAGCGGCACCGGCGCCACGTCGGGCGGCTCGAGCGGCATGCCCTCCGACTCCAGCGGCAGCAGCAGCTCCGGAAGTACCGGCAGCAGTACCGGCGGCGCCACCAGCACGGACACGCCGTCATCGACCATGCCTCCCGGCTCGTCCATGCCACCCGGCTCGTCTTCGGGTGGGGCTTCCGGCGGCTCGTCGGGCATGTCCGGAGGCGCGGGCTATCCGGAAACGACGACGCCTTCCTCCCCCTCGTCGTCAGGCATGTCGGGTGGCGCATCGTCGTCGGGAAGCAGCGCCGGCGGCATGGGCACCGACACGCCCAGCACCACCAGCCCGACGCCCAGCTCGACCCCGGGACCGGGCACCAGCCCGAGCACGGGCCAGTAATCCCCTTCCCGATTCACGCACGCGCAGGCGGCCCCTCCGGGGCGCGCCTGCGCGCGGCGTTTGTGCTGAACGCAGCGGGCTTGCTTTACACTGTCGGGCCGACCATCGATACGGCCCGACATGTTCCGCACCACCCAAGCGCCCCGCCTTGCCCCCGTACTGATTGCCAGCGGCATCATCCTCTCGCTGGCCATGGGCGTGCGCCACGGCTTCGGCTTCTGGCTGCAACCGATCTCGCAGCAGCACGACTGGACCCGCGAAACCTTCTCCCTCGCGATGGCGGTACAGAACCTCGCGTGGGGTGCGGCCGGACCGTTTTCCGGCATGGCGGCGGATCGCTTCGGCGCGGCGCGCGTGGTGTTCTTCGGCGCGCTGATCTACATGGCCGGACTGCTGTGCATGGCGCTGGTCGATGACCCGACCGGTTTCGCGCTGAGTTCCGGCCTGCTGATCGGCACGGGCCTGGCCTGCACGGCATTCGGCGCGCTCTCCGGCATCGTCGGACGCACGGCCCCGCTGGCGCAGCGCTCGTGGGCGTTCGGCGTGCTTGGCGCGGCCGGGTCCTTCGGGCAGTTCATGATGGTGCCGGTGGAGCAGCTGCTGATCTCGGCGGCAGGCTGGCAGGGCGCCTTGTTCACGCTGGCCGTACTGGTCGTCGTGGTGATGATGCCGCTGGCCTTCATGCTGCGCGAACCGGCACCGGAAGCGCACGCGCCCGGCGCGCACCAGAGCATCGGCGAAGCAATACGCGAGGCATTCTCCTATCGTCCATTCCAGCTGCTGGTGGCCGGCTATTTCGTGTGCGGCTTCCATGTGGTGTTCATTGGCGTGCACCTGCCGTCCTACCTGAAGGACCAAGGCATCGTCGATCCGAAGGTCGCCGTGCTCGCGCTGGCGCTGATCGGCCTGTTCAACATCTTCGGCTCCTTCATGGCCGGCAAGCTCGGCGGGCGGCTGCCAAAGCCCCGGCTGCTGTCGGTGATCTACTTCGCGCGCGCGCTGATCATCGCCGCCTTCGTGTTCGCCCCGCTGTCGCCGCTGTCGGTCTACCTGTTCGCGGCGGCGATGGGCCTCTTGTGGCTCTCGACGGTGCCGCTGACGAACGGCGTCATCGCCGGCATGTTCGGCATGCGCCACCTGTCGATGCTGGCCGGCTTCGTGTTCTTCTCGCACCAGCTCGGCAGCGTGCTGGGCGTCTGGCTCGGTGGCTACCTGTTCACGCTGCATGGCAGTTACCACACGGTCTGGATGATCACGATCGCGCTCGGCATTGTCGCCGGCCTGCTGAACCTGCCCATCAGCGAGGCGCCTGTCAGGCGCGCGCAGGCCACCGCATGAGCACGCGCCGGCCGCTGCCCTACCTGCTGCCAGCGGCCTTGCTGCTGGCGCTTGCGTTCTTCGCCTATCTTCGTCCCGGCTTCATCGTCGACCTGTCCAACCTGCTATGGCTTTGCTCCTGAGATGACCGCGTTCCCGCATTTTCCCGTCGAGCCGCGCGCCGCGGTGCAATCCCTGGTCGCCTCGCGCATCCGTGAGGTCGCCAATGCCGGCATGGGCCGCCAGGACGTGCTGCCTTTCTGGTTCGGCGAGCCGGACGAAGTCACGCCCGCCTTCATCCGCGATGCCGCCAAGGCCGCGCTCGACAGCGGCGATACCTTCTATACGCACAACCTCGGGCTGCCTGAACTGCGCGAAGCACTGGCCGCGTACTCGACCCGCCTGCACCGGCCGACGTCGGCGGAGAACATCGCGATCACCTCTTCCGGGGTGTCCGCGCTGATGCTGGTCGCCCAGCTGCTGCTGAATCCGGGCGATCGCGTGGTGGCGGTCACGCCGCTGTGGCCGAACCTGATCGAGATACCGAAGATCCTCGGCGCCGAGGTGGTGTCGGTGCCGCTGCAATTCGACACCGGCGCCGCGCCGCCGCGCTGGGAGCTCGATCTCGACCGCCTGCTGGCTGCGCTGACGCCGGATACGCGCGCGCTGCTGCTGAACTCGCCGAACAATCCGACCGGCTGGACCATCACGCGCGGGCAGCAACAGGTGCTGCTCGCCCATTGCCGCAAGCACGGCATCTGGCTGCTGGCTGACGACGTCTACGAGCGGCTCGCTTATGACACGCCGCAAGGCTTGCCGCCCTGCGCGCCATCCTTCCTCGACCTGTGCGAGGCCGACGAGCGGGTGGTGTCGACCAACAGCTTCTCGAAGGCCTGGCTGATGACGGGCTGGCGCCTCGGCTGGATGCAGGTACCGCAGTCGCTGATGAGCGGCCTGGGCAAGCTGATCGAATACAACACCTCCTGCGCGCCGGGCTTCGTGCAACGCGCCGGCGTGATGGCGGTGAACCGCAGCGAGGAAATCGTGCAGCACACCGTGGCGCGCTACCGCAGCGCGCGCGACTACCTGTACGAGCGGCTGTCCGCGCCGGCCATGCGTGCGGCCGGCGTGACTGCGCCGAAACCGCGCGGCGCGATGTACCTGTTCTTCACCATCGATGGCGAATGCGATTCGCTCGCGCTGTGCAAGCGGCTGGTGGCTGAAGCCGGGCTGGGGCTGGCCCCGGGCAGCGCCTTCGGGCCGGAAGGCGAGGGCGCGCTGCGCTGGTGCTTCGCTAGTTCGATCGAACGCCTCGCCGAAGGCGCCGACAAGCTCGAACAGTTCCTGCGCGCGCGCTAACGCACGGGCAACGCGGCGCAGTCGCCTAACAGCTGCGCCAGCGCGGCCGGCGAGGTGACCATCGCATCGTGCCCGGCCGCCAGTTCACGCCATGTCCAGTCGGACTGCTCGCGCACCCACGCGCGAATGTCCGCCAGCGGCGCATACCAGGGGTCCGTCACCGCGATATAAGTCTTGTGCAACCCGTTGCCCGGCGGATGCCGCAGCTGCAAGGGATCGGTATAGGCCTTCAGCGGATGCGGCGTCAGGCGGCGGCGCAGCCAGTCGGCCTGTGCCGGCTCGGTGACGCCGAACCTCGCGGGATCCGGTATCGCCATCCGCAGCCCGTCCGGATCGATGGTTCGGCTGCGCTCGCGCTGCACCTCGGGGCTGAAAATCGACAACGCCGACTGGCCCTGCTGCAGCACGATCGCATCGAGATACACCAGCTGCCGCACGCGCTCGGGCATGCGGTCGGCAACGCCCGAAATCACCGGCCCGGCAAAGCTGTGGCCGACCAGCACGACCTCATCGAGCTCCTCGGACAAGATGACTGCGCAGATATCGTCGATACAGGTCGCCAGCCCGGTATCGGCGTTGAGCAAGTGGGCACGCTCGCCCAGCCCCGTCATCGTCGGGGTGAACACCTCATGGCCGGCTGCGCGCAGCCGCGCGGCCACATGCCGCCAGCACCAGCCGCCATGCCATGCGCCATGGACAAGCACAAATTGCATCGTATCTCCCGCCAGTTTCGTTCCGCCGATGCTAGCAGCGATCGGCAGGCTCGTTACAATGGCCGCATGGAACTGACCGTGAACGAGCTCGAACAAGCGATCAACTACTGGCGCCGGCAGCGGCCGTCGACCGGCGACGAGCGCGCGCTGTCGGTCGAAGTGAATGTGCTGGCAAGCGTTTACGCGCTGATGATCTTCGAGCGCGCGCGGGCGTGTCCGCTGGATACGCTGGATCCGGCCGCCAGGGAGCTGATCGCCGCTTGGCGGCGGGCCGGCGAGGACGCCGCCTGAGCGGTCACCCCGCCCATTGCCGCAAAGACAATCTTCATTACTGCAACGGCGCATACACGCTTTCCGCTAGTCCGGCGCTGGATGCCGGCGTCTCCTGCGGCAGTGCAGGCCACCGATTTTCCAAGGGGATCCGCCACTGGCCGAAAGATTTTTGCGGCATTGCACAAAAATGTGTTGACATCCGGGCAGGGGGACGTAGAATCCGTTTTGTTGCAGCGCACAACCGCTGCCAGATAAACCCGTCCCCAAAGGAGAGAACCATGTTTTCTGCTGCTGACCAGCTGTCCAATGCCACCAAGGCCTCGATCGATTCGCAGCTCGCCGCCATGAGCGAACTCGCGAACAAGGCGCTGCACAGCGTCGCCGAACTGGTTGAACTGAACATCACGACCGCGAAGGAATCGCTCGCGCAGACGTCGGCCGCCGCGCAGCAGATGCTGACCGCGAAAGACGCCCAGGAAATCTTCAGCCTGACTTCGACGCAGGCACAGCCGCAGGCCGAGAAGGCGCTGGCTTACGGCCGTCACCTGGCATCGATCGCGACCAAGGCGCAGGCTGAAATCACCAAGGCCACCGAAGCGCGCGTCGCCGAGACGGCCAAGCAAGTCACCAAGCTGATCGATGATCTGGCAAAGGCCGCTCCGGCCGGCTCGGAAAACGCGATCGCACTGCTGAAGGCCAGCGTCGCCAACGCGAACGCGACCTACGAGCAGGTCGTCAAGGCCAGCAAGCACGCTTTCGAATCGATGGAAGACAGCGTGAACGAAGCGACCAGGCATTTCGTTCCGGCCGCCGCTGAAAAGCCGGCCCGCGCGAAGAAGGCGTAATCAGGGGGCGCCATCGCCGCCCTCACGCCGGGCATCAGGTACAACGGGCCGCAATCGCGGCCCGTTTGTCATTGGCCCTTCGAAGGACTCGCGCTGCCCGGCGGCCCGCATGCTTTGCATTGCGCACCGCGGCATGCGCCGGCAGGCAGGCTGCGTCAGGCCTTGTCCGCGCAGATGGACAGCGACATCGCCTCGGCCACACGGATGCCGTCAATGGCCGCCGACATGATCCCGCCCGCATAACCGGCACCTTCGCCGGCCGGATACAGGCCGCGCGTGTTCACGCTCTGCAAATCCTCGCCGCGGCGGATGCGCACCGGTGACGAGGTGCGGGTCTCGACACCGGTCAGCACCGCGTCACGCATTGCAAAACCCTGGATCTGCTTGTCGAAGGCCGGCAGGGCCTCGCGCATCGCCTCGATCGCATACGGCGGCAGCGCGGTCGCAAGGTCGCCGAGCTTCACGCCCGGCTTGTAGGACGGCAGCACGCTGCCGAATTCCTTCGACGGCTTGCCGGCGATGAAGTCAGCGACCAGCTGGCCCGGCGCGCTGTAGTCGCCGCCGCCGAGCTCGAAGGCGCGCGACTCGAGTTCGCGCTGAAAGGCGATGCCCGCCAGCGGACCGCCCGGATAGTCGGACGGCGTGATGCCGACCACAATGCCGGCATTCGCGTTGCGCTCGTTGCGCGAGTACTGGCTCATGCCATTCGTGACCACGCGTCCCGGCTCCGAGGTCGCCGCGATCACGGTGCCGCCGGGGCACATGCAGAAGCTGTAGACGGAACGGCCATTCTTCGCGTGATGCACGAGCTTGTAGTCGGCCGCACCGAGAATTGGATTGCCGGCGAATGTGCCGAAGCGCGCGCGATCGATGATGGACTGCGGGTGCTCGATGCGAAAGCCGACCGAAAAAGGCTTGGCCTCAAGGTAGACGCCCGCGTCATGCAGCATCTGGAAGGTGTCGCGCGCACTGTGGCCGACGGCCAGCACTGCGTGCCGGGTCGCGATGCGGGTGCCGTCCGACAGGTGCACGCCCTGCAACTGGCCATTGACGATGTCAAGTCCGTCGACCTTGCGCTCGAACAGGAATTCCCCCCCCAGCTCGACGATGGTCGCGCGCATCAGCTCGATCATCTTCACCAGCCGGAAGGTGCCGATGTGCGGCTTGCTGACGTACAGGATCTCCTCGGGCGCATCGGCCCTGACGAACTCCTCGAGGACCTTGCGGCTGTAGTGCTTCGGGTCGCTGACCTGGGTCCACAGCTTGCCGTCGGAAAAAGTGCCGGCGCCGCCCTCGCCGAACTGCACGTTCGACTCCGGCTCCAGCTTGCGCTGCCGCCAGAGGCCGAACGTGTCCTTGGTCCGCTCGCGCACCACCTTGCCGCGCTCGATGACCAGCGGGCGGAATCCCGCCTGCGCCAGGATCAGCGCCGCGAACAGGCCGCAGGGACCGAAGCCGATCACGACCGGCCGCTCTTTCAGTCCGGCCGGCGCACGCGCGACGAACTTGTAGCCCATGTCCGGCGTGACCGCGACCTTCGGCAGGCGCCGCGCCAGCGCGGCGGTCTCGTCGGCCAGCTCGACATCGACCGTGTACACCAGCTGTATCGCCGACTTCTTGCGCGCGTCAAAGCCGCGACGGAAGACGGTCAGGCGACGCAGCTCCGCTTCCGGCACGCCGAGCCGTGCAAGCACGGCTTCTTTCAATGCGTGTTCGGAATGGTCCAGCGGGAGAATGACATCGGTAATGCGCAGCATGGGGGAAGGCTCGGGAAGGATGGGAAAGGCCACGCACGCGCGGCCTTGCGGCAAGCCTCTATTTTACCCAATGCCCCGATCCGCCCGCCCGCCGCGATCACTTCTCGCCGCTCGGCGGCTCCGTCGCCGACTTGCTCTCGTCGGGACTGCCACCGCCCGAGCTTTCGCCCATGCCCTTGCCGCCACCGCCGGAAGACTCCTTGCCTGCGCCGCTCTTGCCTTCGGAAGTGGCCTTCAGGTTGCGGGTCGTCTCCTTCGCCATCTGCTGGTGGGTCTCGACCGTGCCGATCGCCTTGCTCGCATAATTCTTCAGGTCGGCATCCTCGGCGCGGCTGGCCGCACGCTGTAGCAGGCGGTGCGTCTCCTTGTGTGCGCGGTCACCTGATTGCTGCAGGTATTGGCGGTCGAACTTGTCGCCCGACAGCCCCTGCAGCCTTTTTTCCTCGGCCATCTGCGCCCGGCTCGGCTCGGTTGGCAGCGTGGCCCCTTTCGATTGCGCGAGTTGCTTCAGTTCGTCCAGCGCCTTCGTGTGATCGTCGACCATTTTCTTCGCGAAGCTTTTCACTTCGCTGCTGCCGGATTTGTCTTGCGCGAGCTTGCCGGCATTGATCTCGGCGAGGTGGGACTCGGCGATCTGCTTGACCATTTTTTCGTCACGGTCGTTGAATTTGGCGGACGATGCGCCGGTGGATTCGCGGGTGCTCGTCCCGCTCGATGCGCCGGACGAGGTTTCCTTGCTCTCGGTGGCGGAGGGCTTGTCGCCCTTGTCCTGCGGATGGACGACCAGCGAATGCATCAGGAAGGATGCACCGAGCAGGCCGAACAGCAACGTGAGCAAGCCGGATTTCATTCGGGTAGTGGGCATGAAGCTTTCTCCTTGGTTCTGGGCAGGCGCGCCACCGCCTGCGGATTGGCACAAGCGCAGAGGCCTTCGCAATTGACATGCCAGCGGGCGCGGCGCACGCGACCATCCGGTTCGCGTCGCCTTGCGTGGAAAATTTGGCGCAGCGGTGAAAAAACTGCACGTGCACCACACATCTGCCCGAGCGCGACGGCCTGCGGCTTGTGCCTGCTGTCACTCGCGGGATATCATCAGGCGCTTTTGGCGCCGGCAGCTCGCCGCAGAGCCGTCCTTTCGTTGGCCCAATCCGTTGACCCCAACCTGCAGGCATCCATGAAACCAGGCAGCACTCCTAACGAAGTTCTGTTATCCGACACCCACACCAAAGTCCGGCATTCGGCAGTCCACGGCAACGGCGTATTCGCGACGCGCAAGATACCGGCCGGCGCGGGCATCATCGAATACCGCGGCAAGCGCATCTCCGAGAAGCAGGCCGAGAAGCGCTTCGGGCTCGATCCCGAGAATCCCTTCCATACGTTCTTCTTCAGCCTCGAGAACGGCAAGCTGATCGACGGCGGCGACGAAGGCAATGACGCGCGCTGGATCAATCATTCCTGCGAGCCGAACTGCGAAGCGCGGGAAGAGAAGGGGCGAGTGTTCATCCACGCGCTGCGCGACATCGCACGCGGCGAGGAACTGAGCTACGACTACGGCCTGGTGATCGACGAGAGGATGAGCAAGGCGCTGAAGAAGGCCTATGAATGCCGCTGCGGCAGCGCGCATTGCCGCGGGACGATGCTCGCGCTGAAGAAGAAGAAGCCGGCGGCGAAGAAGGCCGGCGCGAAGGCCGCCGCCAAATGACAGACAGGGCGCCACGGCGCCCTGTCTGCTTTTCGTGAAGCGGGTATCAGCGCCCGTGGTCTTCGCGTGCGAGGTCGAGGAACTCGGTGCGCATGCCGAGGTTGGACTGCAGTTCGCCAAGCATCGCGGACGTGACTGTCTCTTCGCCGGTGGTGCGGATGCCGCGGCTTTCCATGCACAGGTGGCGGCAACGGATCACCACGCCGGCGGCGCGCGGCTCGAGGATGTCCATCAGCGCATTCGCGACCTGCATCGTCAGGCGCTCCTGCACCTGCAGGCGCTTGGTGAAGCATTCGACCAGCCGCGTCAGTTTCGACAGGCCGACGATCTTCCCGTTCGGCAGGTAGCCCACCGTCGCCTTGCCGAAGAATGGCGCGAGATGGTGTTCGCAATGGCTGTAGACGGGAATGTTGCGCACGACGATCAGCTCGTTGTAATCCTCTGCGCCGTCTTCGAAGGCCTTCATCACGGACGCCGGATCCTGCTGGTAGCCGGAGGTCCAATGCTTCCAGGCCTTGACGACACGGGCGGGCGTCTCGACCAGCCCCGGACGGTCCGGATTTTCGCCGACGCTGCGCAGGAAGCGGCGCCAGTCTTGCTCGCTGAATTCTTCGGACATGGAATTCTTTCTATCGTAATGGAGTAGGGGGAACAGGCCATGCGGGTAACGGAGAAGCTCCGGGCCGGGGAGGCCAGGATCCGTGCCTGCATTCAACATGCTTGTCATCGTACCCGAATTTCGAAATTCGTTTCGGAGGGTGACATTCGCTCCCGCACTGCTTGTCTTCGGTTATTCTTTAGACACTGCATATGCAGCATTACCAGCCTTGCAAACATCATGGCTGTTGAACTGATAACGGAGACTTGGAGCATTACCATGCGCTTGAAATCACTGATTGCCACCCTCGCCATTGGCGCGCTTCCCCTGGCCGCGCTGGCCGCGCCCTTTGCGTATGTCCCGAACGAGAAATCCGGCACGCTGTCGGTGATCGATACCGAAACCGACCAGGTCGTCGCCGAAATCAAGGCGGGCGACAAGCCGCGCGGCCTCGCAGTATCAACGGACGGCAAAACAATTTATGTCAGCGACCAGCCGCACAATGCGCTGGTGCTGATCGATACCACGCAGCGCAAGGCCGTCGGCACGATCGAGCTCGGCGAGTCGCCCGAAGGCGTGTCCGCCTCCCCGGACGGCAAATGGATCGCCGCCGCTTCCGAGGTCAGCAACTCGGTGAACTTCATCGACGTCGCCACCGGCAAGAAGGCGTTCGCGGTCAAGACGAAGGGCAAGAACCCCGAGCATGCGGTATTCAGCCCGAACAGCAAACTGATGTTCGTGTCGGCCGAAGAGGCCGACAGCGTCGACGTGATCGATGTTGCGCGCCGCCGGCAGGTTGCATCGATCAAGGTCGGCGATCGTCCGCGCGGCATTGCATTCCGCCCGGACGGCAAGGTCGCTTACGTCGCCTGCGAGATCGACAACTCGGTTTACGCAATCGATGTCGCCAAGCGCTCGGTCATCAAGAAACTGAGCACGGGCATATTCTCCAACGGCGTGACGATGTCCCCGGACGGCAAGCGCGTGTTCATTTCGAATGGCAAGGATGCGACGGTGTCCGCCGTCGATACGGAGACGAATGAAGTGCAGGCCACCATCCCGGTGGGCAAGCGTCCGTGGAACATGGCCATCACCCCGGACGGCCGGAAACTGTATGTGGCCAACGGCCGCTCCAACTCGGTTTCCGTCATTGACGCCGTCGAACTCAAGCCGATCACGGAAGTGAGCGTCGGCGAAATGCCCTGGGGTGTTGTCATTAAATAATCCCCTCCGAGCGTCATACCGAGCGGCTGCAGCTGACCCCTGCAGCCGCTTTTTTTCAGCCGTCGCCCGCCTTCGGACCCCCCTTGCTCAGTTGAAAAAAATTCACTTGTAGCTGCTTGTAGCGGCGACCTATAGTCCAGAGCCCCACTTGCAAAGCGGCATCTCTTTCGTTATCCAAGTTTCAATAATATTAACGAATGGCTGCTTGGGTATTGGTGCTTCGGCACTGTTTTTTCCATAAAAACCAATCGGAGATTAAATTGGCCAAATCCAACGTTTTTGTGAAGAGCGTTCTGGCGTCTGCAATGCTGGCAGCGTTCGCTGCTCCAGGCTTCGCAGCTGACGAGAATCTTGAAAAAATCTCGGCGATGAAGTCCACGACCACGGCTATCGACATTCCGACGGTCGCACAGACCGGCAAGAACGCCGACAAGCTGAAGGAAAACCTGAAGAAGATCAAGCTGCCGGAAGGCTTCAAGATCGAGCTGTACGCAGTGGTTCCGGATGCGCGCTACATGGCAGTCGCTCCGTCGACCAACATGCTGTTCGTCGGCACCCGCAAGACCACCGTCTGGGCTGTTACCGACCGTAACGGCGACATGGTCGCTGACGAAGTCAAGCCTTTCGCTCCGTCGATCAAGTTCAAGAACCCGAACGGCGTCTGCTGGACGAAGGACGGCTTCCTGATCGTCGTCGAGTCGAACCGCGTGCTGAACTTCCCGGCAGCCGAGTACTTCTATGAAGGCCCGGACGTCGCCGTCATCACCGCCGTGCAGCAAGGCGGCCTGATCCCGGCCGACGAAGAGTCGTTCAACCACACCGGCCGCACCTGCAAGGTCGCTGACGACGGCAAGCTGTACGTCACCCTGGGCCAGCCGTACAACGTGCAGCCGAAGGACAAGATCGACCTGTACAACAAGACCGGCATCGGTGGCGTGCTCCGCCTGAACCCGTTCGACGGTTCGGGCAAGGAAGTGTATGCCATGGGCATGCGCAATCCGGCCGGAATGGACATCAACCCGAAGGACAAGACGATCTGGACCACCGACAACCAGGTTGACGGTCTGGGCGACGACGTTCCGCCGGGCGAACTGAACCGCATCACCAAGGCAGGCCAGCACTTCGGCTTCCCGTACTGGAACGGCAAGTTCAAGGTCGCAGGTTCGGGCGCAGCTCCGGAACTGAAAGACATGAAAGAGCCGGCTGGCGCGATCTTCCCGCAGATCGAATTCCCGGCCCACCAGGCTCAGCTGGGCATGTCGTTCTACACCGGCAAGGCGTTCCCGAAGAAGTACCAGGGCGGCATCTTCGTCGCAGCCCATGGTTCGTGGAACCGCACGACGCCGAGCGGCTACCTGATCAACTACATCCCGCTGAACGCGGACGGCACCGCCGGCAAGGCTGAAGTGTTCGCCGACGGCTTCCTCGACGCAGAGACCAAGCGCGCCTTTGGCCGCCCGGTCGACGTGGCGAACCTGCCGGATGGTTCGATCCTGGTGTCCGACGACTTCGCTGGCGCGCTCTATCGCATCAGCTACGCTGGCAACTGATCGGCATTGATCGCAGCCGGGCTTGACGCCCGGCGATGATCCTGAGTCGCCTGCCCCGAGCAATCGCGGCAGGCGATTTTTTTTGCGGGTATAGTTCGAATCCCGATTTATCTTTTGTCTGAATTTACGATGAAAACCGTTTCTCTGATCGCTGTCGGCCTGCTGTGCGCCGGCCTGTCGACCTCCACCCTGGCCGCCGACCTGAAGGCAGGCGCCAAGACCGCCCAGAGTTGCATGATGTGCCACGGCGACAATGGCATCTCGAGCATGCCCGGCACGCCTTCGCTCGCCGGCCAGCCCGAGAACTATCTGTCGAGCCAGCTGCGCCAGTTCCGCGATGGCAAGCGCCACAATGAAGTGATGAACGTGATTGCCAAGCCGCTGTCCGATGCCGACATCGACAACGTCTCGGCCTATTTCGCGCAATTCGAGATCGACCTGAAGCGCCGTTGATGCGCAGCCGGTCCGTGCGGACCGGCAAGGCCAGCCCGGCATGACGATGCCGGACGCGCCGAAAAAAAACCCCGCATTGCGGGTAATGCCAGTCAGTTAAGCGCTGATTGAGGCACTCAGGAAAGAGAAACGAGTCCA
>CAZTIF010000005.1:0-55510 GCA_964613635.1 uncultured Bifidobacterium sp.
GCTGGGATCCATCTCCGCATCCCGATCGCTGACGTCACGGGTTTATCGACGATGGGTCCCGGCCTGCGCCGGGACGACGATTTGAAGGGCATCGGCTTCAAAAACGTCATCCCGGCGCAGGCCGGGATCCATGGTCGTCCTGCCGATGAATGTCGCCATGGGGTCTGCGACGATGGATCCCGGCGTGCGCCGGGATGACGATTTGAAGGGCATCGGCTTTAAAAGGGCCGTCGCGACGCAGGCCCGATGCAATCTAGTTGAGGCTAAGTGCGTCAAAGACGCTGGGTCCCGGCCTGCGCCGGGATGACGATTCGAAGGGTATCGGCTTTAAAAAGGTTCATCCCGGCGCGGTGCCAACGCCAGCCGCCTCAGCAGCCCAGCGCCGCCCGCAGCTCACGCACGAAGGGCGAGCCGTAACGCTGCGTGAGCGTGGCCATCTCGGCGTCCATCGGTCCGCTGTCCTGCGGGTCGAAGGTGGCGACGCGGCACGGGCCGTCGAGCGACGCCAGCAACGCCAGCAGCGGCGCGCGCAGATCGTCTGGATGCAGCTTCTCGAATGAGCGGCACAGGCCGGTCAGCTCGACGTAATAGCTGGCTTCGTCCAGCTGCGGCGCCAGCGCCTGCGCTGACGCCGGGTCGAGGAAATGGAAGTAATTGCGCCCGCGCAGGCGCTGGTAGTCCACCAGCAGCCACGGGCGCGGATTGGCCTCGATGAAATGGAAGTGGCCGTTGCGTCCGCGGATGAACTCCAGCATCACGATGCCGCGCAGTCCGGTAGAGGATACGAAGCTGTCCACTTCCTCCCGGCTGACCATGGCCGCGCGCTGCTCGCGCACGATGAACGCCGTACCGAAACCGGCCGGATGGACGAACACCTTGTCAACCGACGTGCAATGCAGCACGCGGCCGTCCATGTCGGTCGCGACATACACCGGCATGTCGTCGATGCGCTCGGCCGGGTCGATGTATTGCTGCGCAATCAGCGGATAGCGCGTATGCACGCCGCTGTCGATCACGGCCTGCCGCTCGCGCTCATCGCGGATGAAAATCGCCTTCGCGCCGGCGAACTCGGCATAGAAAGAATTCACCGCATCCTTGATCGCCGGCTTGACGATGAAAGGCAGCGGCATCGACTCAAGCGCAGCCGGATCGCAGCGGCGCGTGTCCGGCTGCACGATCGCCGATCCTTGCAAGGCCTGCGACAGCGCAAGCTTGTCGAGCAGCCGGTGGGTGGTCGGGAAGTCCCATGCATTCGCAAGGCGGGCATGCGCCCACAGCGCCGGCGAATCCAGCAGGAAGGTCAGGATGCTGTCGCTGGTGGGCATCAGCAGCGGCAATTCGCCATGGTCGGCGGCCAGCGCGATGAACAGCGCCTGCAGGTCGCGGCGCGCCTGCTGCGGGTCCGAGCCGGGATTGGCGATCTGCACCGTGCGGCCACGACATGCCGACTGGTCCGAATGGAACGCCGGCGCGCCCGGCCAGGTCCAGCTGACGCTGACGACATCGACGTCCAGCCCGGCCAGGCTGCGGATCACGCCGAGATAGCAGACCTCGCTGGCGCGCAAGACGACGACGCAGGGACGTGCCATGCCGTTCAGCCCCGGGTGCCGCTGATCATGATGTGCAGCGGCGTCTGCAGGCTCACCTCTGCCAGCGCCGGCCAGCCATCCGCCGTCGGCTTGTCCAGCCGCAGCTCGCGGAAACGCCTGATCCGGAAGCCGGCACCGACCACATTGCCGAACAGTTCTTCCAGCGTGTGATGCACCAGCCGCACCTCGATCGTCTTGCCCTCGAGGTCGACGATGCGACCGACATGGCTGTCGCCGATCGAATCGAAATACGAGGCGCGCTCGTCGACCTCGAACTGCAGCCCGGCCGATGCCGACTGCCGATGGTAGGGCAGGTGCGGATGCGGATGCAGCATCACGAATTCGCCGCCGTCCTTCAGGCACGCATGCGCGAGCCGAACCAGGGTCGCCAGCTCGTCGCTGTCGAGGTAGTTCGACACGAACACTGCAGTAACCACGTCATAGCGGCCGGCATGCGCATCCTGCTGCGCAGCGAATTCGGCGATCGATGCGCGCTCGAAGCTGGCGCGCGGATCCGGCGTGTTGGCGCGGGCCAAGTTGATCATCTCGGCCGAGATGTCCACGCCATGCACCGATGCCGCGCCCAGCCTCAGGTAGTTGCGCGCGCAATAGCCTTCGCCGCAGCCCAGGTCGAGCACCGCTTTGCCGTCGAGCGCGCCAAGGTGCGCGAACAGCGGCGCGCGACCGGTCAGGTCGGATAGGCAGCGTGGCGCGTTGCGGCTCCAAGCGGCGGCGGTGCGGTCATAAAGGTCTTGTGCGTCCTTGCCCTGCTGTTGCATTGAATTTCCTCCAGGCGTGCTGCCATCACATCAAAAAACGCGGCGCGCAGGTTCAGCGCGCTGAGCGCGCCGAAACGTACCGCTTCGCGGTGGTCCTTGTCTTCGCAGAAGTCGTACAGCAGCTCAATCAGCTGGCGGCTGTGCTCGACGTCGCATTCGCTGTGCAGCGTAAAGAAATGGTTTTCCTCGATATCGCGATAGGACGAGCGCGCGATCAGCTGCAGCACATGGCCGTAGACATCCGGCACGATGAATTCGGTGCCGATCGAGATCGCGGCCAGCCCGACGCCGGGTACCGGCGATGCGCACTTCTGCAGGAACAGTTCGCCCCAGACCTGCGCGGTGGTCAGCGGCCGGTGGCTGGCGCGATAGGCGTCATCGACGCCGATGCGCGCGGCGAATTGCCGGTACATGTCGCGGTGCGGCAGGCCGGCGAAGCCCGGCTCGCCGGTGCCCTGTTCGTCGGCGATGTTTTCCAGGATGACCGCACGGTAGGCCGGCAGCTGCACCGTCGACAGCACCGCATCGTTGTAGGCATCGAACTGGCGCGAATAGAACGAATACTGGAAGATGAAGTCGCGCAGCGCCTCGTCCGCCTCGTCGCGGTTGAGCGCGCGGAACAGGTCGAAGTACGCGTGCTTCAGCGCGCGGTGCGACTTCGCTTCCATGCAGAGGCAATCGACGAATTCCGTCGCCGAGCCGCGGTAGATCATCAGTGCCGAATTCATGTTCGACTCCTATTCAATGACAAAGTAGGCCGGCCAGGTCGGCGACGATCCGGGCAGGCGACGCAGCGCCACGCCCTTCAGGTCGAGGAACTCGCGCAGCGCGATGGTCTCCCCGGGAATCGACGGGCAGTTGATCTCGTCGATGATCACCAGGGTTCCCTTGAATACCCGCTCCCAGATCTTGTCGAGCACGTAGCGGGTGGGCTGGTACAGGTTCAGGTCGAGGTGCAGCATCGACACCAGTTCGTGCGGATGCGCGTCGAGGTAGGGCTCGAGCGTCCGCATCACGTCGCCGGCCACCAGCGTGAACTTCTGCGCGTTCGGCACCGGGCTGAAGGCTTCGCGATTGCGCAGCAGCTCATGCAGGTAGGCTTCGTAGTTCTCGGCCACCGACAGGTTGCCAGGCACCAGCTGGCGGCCGCCGCCATCCTGTTCGCTGACGCCGGCATAGCCGCTGAAGGTGTCGAAGCCGACGATGCGGCGCGAATGGTTGAACGGCTCGTGGAGCGTGCGCAGGTTCTCGAACAGCGCGAGCTCGCGGCCCCAGCGCACGCCGAACTGCAGGATCGAGCCCGGCTTGTCGAGGATCAGCTTGTACATCTCGCAGAAGAACATCATGCGGCGGAAGTGCTGCGGCGTGATGAACAGCGCGAGGTTCTCGCACACTTCGCGCTCGGGCGCGATCTGGCCGAACTCGGCAAACTGCCGGAACAGCAGCGACTCGGCCGCCTGGTAGTCGGTGGTGCGCGTGTCGACGCGGGTGGCGGCGGTCATGCCGGAATCTCCCGGTAGCGGCGGTCCATCGCGGCGTTCTTGCGGAAGTCCTTGTACAGGTTTGCAAAGGCGACCACGCGGCCGCTGTCGACGCCCAGCTGCAGCGGCTTGTGCGGATCGATTTCGTCGACGCCGTGCGCGATCAGCCCGGAGTAGATCGCGAGGTCGCCCGGCTCCATCAGGTCGTCGATGACGATCTTTTCGCCGTCGATGCAGACATAGCCGCCGCCGCGCGTGAAGTCGCGTCCCTTGCAGCTCAGCGGCAGCAGGAACTGCAGGAACTGCTTGTAGCCGGCCCAGTCATGCACGCTGGCCAGCACCGAGTCGACATGCTCGACCAGGAAGCCGCCGCCAGTCGGATAGTGCTGCAGCCGGCTTGCAGTCCAGCTGCCGTCGTCTTCGATCGCGTCGATCGCGTAGTCCGGCGCGTAGTCGAGGATCGCATTGCGCAGCCCGGCGAACTTGCGGAACAGCGCGCGCAGGCCATAGATGTCCTCGTCCCAGATCGGGTTGTAGATCGCGCGCAGGAAGCGCGGCCGGTAGATGCGGGTGTTGAAGATGCCGCCGATGTTCATCTTCTGGAAGTTCGTCATCACCTGGTCGGGCGTCTCGCCGATGGTCGCGTGGTCACGGCCGGCGTCGAAGCTGCGGCGCAATCCTTGCAGGCCGTTGTCCACTTCGTCCGCGGAGAAGTAGCCGCGCACGATCGCAGCCTTCTTCGGCGCGAGGCCGGCCTGGATCGCGTCGCGCAGCGCGCCGGCGTCCATCGCCGGGCTGACGGTTATCACGGGTAGCATGATGCTTCACCTCACATTCGTTGATGGATGAATTTGTGCAGCGCGCGGTGGTAGCCGGCGGCCATGCCCTGGCGATTGGACATGAAGCGCTCGACGAACTCCGCATTGATGCGGCCGACCTCGGCATGCAGTTCCGGTTCGCACGCGAAGCGGCTCGCATACGCGATGTAGTCTTCCCGGCTGTCGGCCACCGGGTAATAGATCGGCGCGTCGGCTTTCCTGAACAGCGCCTGCACGTCGGCGCTGACGCCGTCGGTGGTGTCGTCGGCGAAGTAGTAGGGCGACGCATTGTTCTGCAGGCCCACGCTCGGGTAGGCCAGCTTCATCATCACCACCGGCCGGCGCGCGGCCATCGCCTCATAAACGGTGTAGCCGCCCGGGAAGGGGAAGCTGTCGAGATAGACGTCGATCACCTGCGCATATAGCCGGGTGTTGACCCAGCCGATGAAGCGCGTGCGTTCTGCGAGGCCGCGGCCGGCGAAGAAGGACTGGATCACCGGATCCTGCTGAGAGCCGGTCCACAGGAAGACCGACGCCGGATTGGCCTCGAGCACGCCGCAAACGGCATCGAGGAAGGCCGGGTCGCGCAGCTTTTCTTCGCGGCCGATGCTGCCGAATACGGTCTTCCACTGGCCGAGTCGCGCGCGTTCCGCAGCGGCGTCGGCGCGCAGCTCGGGCGCGAACCAGTCGCTGCCGCCGAACGGCGAGGTCTCCCAGTGATTGCCGCCCAGCGTGCGCGGCTGGCCGTCCGGCGAGCCGCACATGTAGCCGTCGATCTCGCGGCTGCTGAATGCGTGATACTTCATCGCCCACCAGACCTGGGTCTTCGCCAGGCGCGCTGCGAAGAAGCTGGCCATCCACATCACCAGGCTGACGAACACGATCGCCTGCGGCTGGTGGTCATGGCAGAGTGCGGCGAACTTGATCAGCTTGAGATAGGCATTCGCCTGCCGGGGTTCGTGGTCGCCCAGCGCCACCAGCGGCACCTGCAGCGCCTTCAGTCGCTGGCGCAGGCCGGCGTCGGCGCCGTCCAGCGACACCACCACCGGCTGCAGCGGCGGCAGCCCGGCGCTGAATTCGCGCATCGATTCGAGGTAGCGCAGCAGGCTCTGGATGTGCGCGAGTCCGGATTCGACATGGATCACGAAAAACACCATCGGCGGCTCGTCGTCCCCGCGCGGAGGCACGGCGACAGGCCGCTGGCGCAGCCGCGCGAGGTCCGGCGCCGCGCGTTCGGCGACGCGCCGCAGCGGCGGCACCAGCGCCTCGTAGGTCTGGCGGAAGTGCGCCTCGGCTTCCCAGCGCTTCACATACTTCAGGTAGACCAGCTGCTCGATGTCGAGCGCGACGGCCGGCGAGCCGTGCTCGCACCATGCGGTGAAGGCCGGCAGGAACACGTCGCTGAACTGTTGCTGCTCAAGCGCCTGGTCGGCCGGCGGTGACTTCGCGAGCTGGTCGAAAAAGCCGACCATCGCGGCCATCTCGCGTTCCAGTGGCCGGGCGGGGGAGATCGGTGCGTTCATGCGGATCGGACTCTTTCAGGCGGCCAGCGCGGCGACGCGCTCTGTACCTTGCGCGGCGGGCGCACGCCGGCCGCGTCGTGCCGGCACCATCAGGCCCGTGATCGCATCGATCACCCGCTGCTGCTGCGCCTCGTCGAGTTCGACATACAGCGGCAGCCGGATCAGTCCCGCCGCGACGCGGTCGGTGACGGGCAGTGACGCGGCTGCAGCGCCGCAGCGGCGGCCATACGGCGACGAATGCAGCGGCACGTAATGGAACAGCGCGTGTATGCCGAGCGCCTTCATGCCGGCGATGATCTCGTCGCGCGGCCTGCCCGAGCGGTTCAGCAGGTAATACAGGTGGGCGTTGTGGCCGCAGTCGGCGGGTACCGCCGGCGTGTCGGCCCAGCCGCCGGCGTCGCGAAACGCGGCGTCATAGCGCGACCAGATGGCGCGCCGGCGGCGCGTGATCTCGGCAGCGTCCTCCATCTGCGCCCACAGGAAGGCGGCGGTCAGCTCGCCGGGCAGGTAGGACGAGCCGATGTCGGTCCAGGTGTACTTGTCGACCTCGCCGCGCAGGAACTTGCTGCGGTCGGTGCCCTTCTCGCGGATGATCTCGGCACGCTCGACCAGCGTCGGATCATTGACCAGCAGCGCGCCGCCTTCGCCGCTGATGATGTTCTTGGTCTCGTGGAAGCTGTAGCAGCCGAGGTGGCCGATGGTGCCCAATGCGCGGCCGTGGTAAGTCGCCATGCAGCCCTGCGCGGCGTCCTCGATCACGTACAGTCCGTGCGCCTCGGCGATCGTCATGATCGTGTCCATCTCGCAGGCCACGCCCGCATAGTGAACCGGCACGATCGCGCGAGTGCGCGGCGTGATCGCCGCCTCGATCAGGGTCTCGTCGATGTTCAGGGTATCGGGACGGATGTCGACGAACACCGGCGTGGCGCCGCGCAGCACGAAGGCGTTGGCGGTCGACACGAAGGTGTAGGAGGGCAGGATCACTTCGTCGCCGGGGCCGATGTCGCACAGGATCGCGGCCATCTCCAGCGCGGCGGTGCAGGAATGCGTCAGCAGCGCCTTGCGGGTGCCGAAGGCCTCCAGCCAGCGCTGGCAGCGCCGCGTGAACGCGCCGTCGCCGGCCAGCTTGCCGTTCAGGTGCGCCTCGGCGATGTAGCTCAGCTCGCGCCCGGTCAGGTAGGGCTTGTTGAAGGGAATGGGCGGCGTGGCTTGCGACGGGGTGTGCATGATGCGTCCTTGGTCGTCAGTACAGCGTTCAGCAGGGCAGCGACAGCATTTCGCCCGAGCCGTCCGGCAGCTCGAGCAGCCTGAATCCCTTCAGGCGTCCGTATTCGTAGTGCGTGGCGGCATGCACCATCGCGTAATCGCGCACCAGCAGCAGCCCGGCCCGGCCGCGCTCGAACTGGTCGATCACGGCGCGTATCTCGTTGCCGTCGGTCTGGTCGAGCGCGGCGACCAGGAAGTCCTTGCCGTCGCGCGTGCGCAGGATGGCGTCGCGTGCGTCGGCGGCAAAGCCGGCTGCCGACAGCGGCGCCAGCAGGTCTTGCGCGAACGCGCTGTCGCGCATCCGCGGGCGCGGGTCGAGGCCGACGCAGTTCAGCTTGCGCTCGGCGCCGAAGATGAACTGCAGCACCGGCGCGGCCAGCGCCAGCGCCGGCGAGCCCAGCGCCACCGTCACCGGCTTGCCCCGGCGCGCGCCGACGGCGGCGACGATGCGGCTGATCAGCATGCGTTCCTGCATGGTCAGGCTGCCCGGGCGCTGCGCCAGCGATTCGATCAGCGCGGGCACTTCGCGGCCCTGCTCGAACTGCGTCAGCAGGATGCCGTCGAGCTGGAGGTTGCGGTCCTTGTAGGTCGAGTTCATGGCACGATCACTTTCGCGACGCGGTCGATCAGGTTGCGCACCGGCTCGTCATGCTGGCGGCGGAACAGCAGCACCTCGGGATAGGCGATCGACCACTGGTCGTCCATGCCGAGGATCCACGGGCCCTGCGGCTCGGGCATGATCACCGCGACCTTCTGTCCGCAGGCGCCGGCGAAATGCACCAGCGCAGTCGACACCGACACGATGCCGTCGCAGGCCGCCGAGATCGCCAGCCAGTGGTCGAGGTCTTTCTTGAAGTCGAGCGCCGGGAAGCTGAGCATCTCGTAGCCACGCTCGGCGAGGAATTGCTGGTCGGGCGTGGTGTCGCCGTATTGCAGGTTCACGCACAGCGCTCCGCGCTCGAAGATGGGCAGCCAGTTCTCGATCGCCAGCGCCTTGTTGCGCTTCTGGTTTTCCCAGTAGCCGCCTTTCCACGAGATGCCGACGATGGGCCGGCCCTGCGCGATCTCGCGCAGCTGCCGGTGGTAGTTCGCATACAGGTCGCCGTCGACTTGCAGGAAGGGCCGGCGACGCTCGACGAAGCTGTCCAGCGTCGGGCGGTAGCGCGGCAGCAGGCTGCCGAGCGGTATGAAGCCGTTGTTGGGCAGGCCGCAGTCGTTCCACGCTTCGATCAGGCCGGGCTGCGCGACCTCGAGCTGCGGGAACGAGCGCTTGACGATGGGCGCCAGCCGGCTTTCACAGACAAAGATCAGTTTTTTGAATTCGTCGATCGCCTGGTCCATCGCGCTCAGGAACAGCACCTGGTCGCCGATGCCCTGTTCGACGCAGACCATGGTCCACTTGTCGGTGTCTATCCTGTCCTGCAGGTCGGCGCGGCGCGCCTCTTTCAGCAGGCCCGGCAGGTTGCGGCCCATGGTGCCGACTTCCTTGTGGAAGCCGTATTCCCAGTATTTCCAGCCGCGCTCGAAGTCGCGCGTGCGCAGCAGGTGCAGCGCCATGTTCCAGCACAGCGGTATGTCGGTCTTGCCGGTTTTCTCCAGCGTCTTCGCCAGCGCGTGGTCGTACAGCACGATGCCGGAACGCGAGTCGCGCTCGGCGATGATGTCGGCCTGCATGCGCATGATGACGGGGTCGTCCGGATGATCCTTCGCGATCTCGTCAAGCATCAGGAAGGATTCATGCGGCCGCCCGAGCGAGCGTAGCGCCGACGCCTTCGACAGCCGGAACAGCCGGTGTGACGGATTGATTTGCAGGAAGTGATCGGCCAGCGGCAGCACCTCGTCGGCGCGCGCGAGGTCGAGCAGGCAGTTCGCGTACATCATGCCGGACTCGATGTCCTGCGGCGCGAGTTCGTGCGCCTTCTTCGCGTAGGGCAGCGCCTCGGCATGCCGGCCCTTGAGCGCCAGCAGCGACGCCAGGTCGCGCCAGACCCGCTGGCCGCAGTCCGGCTCGCGCAGCGCGCGCTGCAGGCATTGCTCGGCATCGTCGCGGCGGCCTTCGTTGAACAGGATCGACGCCTCCAGTCGCAGCTGTTCCCAGGCGTCGGCCGGCGGGGATTTTTTCAGCAGCTTGCGGGCCTGCGCGAAATCCTTTTTTGCGATCGCGACGAGCACCGCATCCGCCTGCGGCGGGGCTTGGGTTCGGGTCAGCATGGTCAGGCCACCTTCGGTTCGGGCTGCGCGAACTTCAGCTGCGCCTCTTCGGCCAGCCACAGTTCGGCGAAATCGCAATCGCGCTTGTGCTCGAACCACGGGCCGCCGAGCGTGTAGTGAATGGCCTTCAGCTTGTCGTAGCGCGGCTCGTACCAGCCTTCGAGGTAATTCCAGCCGCGGTCGAGCGCGCCGATCTCGTCGTCCCGCAGCCACTGGAAGCGGTGCAGGTAGGCCGGCTCGGCCTGGTTGACGACCTCGGGCGTGAGCGCCTTCACCGATGGATGCGCGCAATCGAACACGATGAACGACGACCAGTTCTTGCGCGGATACGGATACTGCACGCAGCCATCCATCTTCATCGTTTCGGTCGGCTGGTAGTCGTGCTGCACCACCGACACCGCCTTGCCCGGCGTGAGCTCGTTCAATACCTCGCGGATGTCGGCGGTGAACAGGAAGTCGCAATCGACGAACACGGCATGGCCTTCATAACCATCCTGGCTGGCCAGCCACGGTGTCAGGAAACGGGTGAGGCTGAATTCGGTCGCGGCCTTGGTATCGACCGGGCGGCGGTAAACGCCTTGCCGACGCAGCTCGGACTGGACCAGCGGAATCACGCTGACCTGCGTGCGATCGGTGCGTGACAGGATCGAATGGCGGCAGACTTCCCAGGCGATGTCTTCGCGAGGATCCCAGCCGACGAACACTTTCAGTTCCATTTTTCAGCCCCTTTGGGTGGTGATTGCTTTCCGTCGAGCAATATGCGTGCCACTGTCGGATTCACGTCAACGGCAGCGCGGGCGGGGGTGGAGCTGCAAGTTTTTGCCGCAGGCGGCAATCGGGTGGCGAAGCTTTGCCGGGGGAGTGCCGGCGCTTGCGGCGGCCGGCGCGGGCTGCTCGCGGATTGCGCAGATCGTGCGGCTTTCAGAGTGGAAAAAGGGCGGTGTGACGAAGGATTATTTCTTTCGAGAACCACTCTGGCATCGCTTTTGCTAATCGGACCCTGAGCGCCGGACTTGAGCCGGCACCGACCGCCGTCGGTCGGATAACGCAACGTCGTCTATTCAGGAGCCATTGATGTCGATTCTCGCCCAACAACTTATTTCCAAAGATGCGAACGGTTCTGCGATGAACATGCTGGAGGTGTCGCGCTTCACGCCGGCCGATATCCGCGTCGCCATCCAGGCGCTGATGGGCGAAGACCGCATCCCGCTGGCTTACGCATTGGGCGATGCGGGTCTCGCGCTGTATCCGGACAGCGAAGACATCCTGGCGATCACCAGCCTCTTGGCGGTGATGGCGCAGGATTGGCCGCAGGCGATCGACCTGCTGCGCGAACTGATGGACAGGCAGGCAGGGCAGGCCACGGTGTTCACGCACGCGATGCTGATCCGTGCGCTGCGCTGCAACCTCGAATTCGCGGCGGCTTTCGAGGCGACGCGCGATGCGCTGGCCGCTTTCCCGCAGCACCCGGAACTGCTGAAGGAATACGACGCGCTGGCAGCTGCGATGGGACTGTCCGCCGTCTGAAGTCGGGCGGCGGCAAGCCCGGCAAGCGATTGCCGGTTTTCCGACAAAGCTTGCCGCCACACGCGGAAATCAAGGATGCACAGGGAAATCCTTTGGAAAAAGTCCCTGTAAATCAAAGACTTAGTTGTTGGCACGGTTAGTGCTAAACCGTTGACCACAGGAATATTTTCCAATTGGATCAGCCGAGCGCGAATCTGGATTCGCGAGGGAGATAGGAAGCATGTCAGTCATCAACACCAACATCAAGGCACTCTTCGGCCAGGCCGCGCTGAAGTCGACCGAGCGAGCGCAGGCCACGGCGATGCAGCAGCTGTCGACCGGCAAGCGGATCAATTCTGCCAAGGATGATGCGGCCGGACTGGCGATCGCCACGCGGATGACGCAGCAGATCCGCAGCCTCGACCAGGCGGTGCGGAATGCCGGCGACGCGATCTCGCTGATCCAGACTGCGGAAGGGGCGACGAACTCGATCACGGACATGATGCAGCGGATGCGCGAGCTCGCGATCCAGGCCATCAACGACACCAACGCGAACGAGCAGCGCAGCTACCTCGACCTCGAATTCCAGCAGCTGAAGCAGGAAATCGTGCGCATCGCCGATACCACCGAATGGAACGGTTTCTCGGTGCTGAACGGCACCGCCGGCGTGCCGCAGGGCCCGCAGCCGGTGTTCAAGATTGCGTCGTCGGGCGAGCTCAGCACGAAGATCAACTACAGCCCGGTCACCACCGAGACCCGCGAGGACATCGAACAGCAGGAGATCAGTTTCACCGCCGTCGATCCGGCGCAGCAGCTGCTGACCTTCGGCGCGGCCACCGGCTCGGGCAGCTTCACGCTGACCACGCAGGGCGCCGGCGCGCTCGATGCGCTGACCACCACCGTCACGCTCGATTCGAGCGCAGCTGCGACTTCGGTCGCTGCGGCGGTGGCGCAGGCGCTGAACCTCGATTTTGCATCGGCCAACATCACCCGCCAGGCCGTCGACAACCAGGACGGCACCGTCACCATCATCTACCGCGATGCGGACAAGGACGCGACCAGCGCGAGCCTGACCGCAGGCGGCACCGACCCGGGCGTGACGCTGACTGCCGGCTCGGTCACGGGCTCGGGCAGCATCTATGTCGGCGGCGTGACAGTCGAGCTGACCGCCGGCATGAGCCAATCCGACGTCGGCTCTGCGGTGGCCACGGCGCTGGCCGGTGCGACGGCCTTCGCCGACAGCATCATCGAGGACGGCGGCGACGGCACGGTGAAGATCACTTACGCGGAAGAGGATGGTGATGTCGAGCTGGTCAGCTTCCAGGCCGGCACCGCTGTCGGCGTGAACGGCGTCGCGCAGACCCTCGCGATTGCCGATACCGAATTCGAATTCGCCAACGGCGGCGGCTTCCTGAAGGCCGGCAACCTGTCGTTCGAGATCGAACCGACGCCGCTGAAGCAGGAGATCCTGTCACTCGGCCCGGTCTCGGCCGCCGGCACGATGACCGTTGGCGGCGTGACGGTGACTTTCAATGAAGCGATGTCGGCCGCCTCGGCGGCGGCGGTCGTGCGCTCCGCGCTGGTCGCCGACGCCGACTGGAGCTTCTCCGCGTCCGGCCGCCTGATCGTCGACAACGAGGATGGCACGCTGGCGATCACCTATTCGAAGCTGGACGCCGAAGCGCCCGCGCTGACGGTGTCGAGCTCGAACTCGGCCGGCGTGGTCGCGTCGGTGGTGCCGGCGCAGGCCTATGGCTCGGTGATGGCCCGCTTCAACGTCGACTATGGCGACCCGGTGATGCTCAAGGGCCAGGTGAATTTCGCCGACGGCACGATCAGCTTCGCGAAGGAATCGGTCGCGCAGGTGGACACGATCTCGCTGTCCGGCGCGTACTCGGCCGGCGACGTGATCACGGTCAAGCTCGGCGCGCACGAATATGAATACACGGTCGGCAGCGCGGACACGTCGAACAGCCTGCTGGCGACCAACATCGTCAAGGACATGCAGAACGACCCGGACCTGACGCGTTCGGTCGCGATTGCGCTGAACCGCGACGGCGCCATCACCTTCACCGCGAAGGAAGCCGGCCAGGGCTTCGTCGCGACTGCGGTCGTGTCCTCGCGCAGCACCAACAGCACCGGCGCCGTGGCAACGGCCACCACGCAGGCCAACGTGGACGCCGGCGACAACGCCACCGTGATCTCCGACGACCTGACGGTGTCGCTGCTGTACTCGAACGGCGACAAGGCCGACATCACCTACCGCGCGCCGGCCGCCACCATCGACGTCAACCGCAGCTTCCAGCAGTTGAAGGCGCTGCGCAACAGCGACCTGATCATCAACAACCAGTCGGTCAGCGTGTCGCTGCCCGAGTATGACAAGGTATCGACGTCGAACGCTGCGTCGAGCGCGCTGTCGAAGGCGACCGCGATCAACAAGATCAGCGACCTGACCGGCGTGAAGGCGGCGGTGCAGGAGAACGTGTTCACCGGCACCCGCATGGTGGCCGGCGATGCCGTCACCGGCACGATCAGCATCAACGGCTACACGTCGCCGGTGATCACGACCACCGAGAACAATCCGCGCGAGACGCGTGCGTCCGTGGTCGAGGCGATCAACCGGATGACCGCGCGCACCGGCGTGGTCGCGATCAACACGAATGACGACCTGAAGGGCATCACGCTGAAGGCGGCCGACGGCCGCAACATCGAGGTCTTCTTCAACACCAATGTGCCCGACGATACCTTCGCCGCGCGCACCGGCCTGAAGCAGGGCCTGCAGGCCAGCGTGTACGCGCTGGAGTCGAAGCTGGAGACGGCGATCAAGGTCGATACCTCGACCACCGGCGACCTCAGCCGCTCGGGCCTGACCGCCGGCAATTACGTCGACAACGAGACCGTGCTGGTCATCGACGACCGCCTGGCCGTCAGCCCGCCGGTCGCGCAGGTGAACCAGGTCGCGCTGTCCGGCACGATTGCCGCCGGCGAGACCTACAGCATCACGATCAATGGCCGCACCAAGAGCTTCAAGACGACCGCGGCCGAGAGCAGCTTCGAGGACGTACGCTCGAAGCTGATCGCCGAGATCAATGCCGACCCCAAGCTCGGCGTGACGGCGACCGCCAGCAACGGCGACGACCTGAAATCGATCTTCATCAGCGCGAAGAATCCGGGCGTCGAGTTCACGTTGTCGGTGTCGACCGATTCGGCCGATGGCTATATCGATCCGTCGGTGGTGGTCGAGAACGCGGCCGCGCAGATCAAAAAACTGAACACCGGCGACCTCGTGATCAACGGCGTGGCGATCCCGGCGTCGGAGAGCGTCGACGACATCCGCTCGACCGATGGCGTGCTGGCCAGCCAGCGCAACAGCAGCGCGATCGCGATCGCGGCGGCCATCAACAGCCAGTCCGACAAGACCGGCGTGAAGGCCGAGTTCGACAATGCCGTCATCACCGGCAGCAACACCGTCACCGGCATGCCGGGCGTGTACCCGGAGACCGGCGAGCAGTCGCTGTTCATCAACGGCATCGAAGTCAAGGTCATGCTGACCGAGGACGAGCCGCTCGACGTGCGCCGGCGGAAGGTGGTCGACGCGATCAACCTGCGCACCTACACGCATGGCGTGGTCGCATCGAACAATGGTGGCGGCGTCACGCTGACTTCGGCCGACGGCCGCAACGTGTCGGCCTGGTTCGACGCCGACGTGTCCGGCCTGTCGGCCGCCAGCTTCGGCCTCGACACCGGCACGACGGTTGCGCAGGAAAGCGCGATCACGATCGGCGGCACGGTCGATACCACGAACGACCGCGCGACGGTGGTGATCAATGGCCAGAAGATCACGTCGGATGCGGCGACGGTCGGCACGCCGGCCGACCTGGCTGCCAAGCTGCTCGAGGCGATCCAGGCCAAGATCAGCAGCGGCCAGCTGACCAATGTCACGGTATCGCGCGACACCATCAACAGCCCCGAGAAGATCGTGGTGCGTTCGACCGTGCAGGGCACGCCGTTCACGCTGTCGGGTGCGGCGTCCAGCGACGCCGATGCGACGGTGGCGATCACGACTGTCACGCCCAACAGCGGCGGCGACAACATCGTCTCCGCGATCCGCGGCGGCGACCGCAACTCGACCGGTGCCAAGACCGTCTACAGCTCGCTGAAGCTGGTGTCGGAGAATGCCTTCACGGTGGCGGCCGGCACCAACGGCTTCGGCCCGAACTCGAACTTCGACGATCTCGGCTTCAAGGAGGGCACTTTCGGCGGGCGTTCGTCCGTCGAGATGTCGCCGCCGCGGGTCGGCCGCCTGACCTTCCAGGTGGGCGCGAAGTCGGGGCAGGAGATCACGATCGACCTGGCCGACTTCGGCAAGGACGGCCCGATCACGGGCGTGATCACCGGCGACGTCGATGATCCGCTCGAGCAGATGACCAACCGGATCAATACCCGCGAGGGTGCGCAGGCGGTGCTGGCCAAGCTCGACGGCGCGATGGACAAGATCAATGCGACGCGCGCGGTGATGGGCGCGGTGATGAACCGCCTCGAGTATGCGATGGACAACCTGACCAACGTGTCGACCAACTCGGCCGCGTCGCGCAGCCAGATCGAGGATGCCGACTATGCAAAGGCCAGCACCGAGCTGGCGCGCGCGCAGATCATGCAGCAGGCCGGCACCGCGGTGCTGGCGCAGGCGAACATGAGCCAGCAGACGGTGCTGAAGCTGCTGAACGGCTGATCGCAGGGATGAGCGGGCGCGCCGTGCCGTGAACGCGGGCGGCGCGCTGTGACAGAATATCGGCCCGATGTTTCGTCACGCGAGGTACACATGAGCGAGCTGGGCAAGCGCCTGATGTTCAGGCTGGTCCGGGTACTGTTGATCGCCGCACTGCTGATTGTGGGCATGGTCGTGCTCCATCCGGAGCGCTACCTGCCGGAGGACACCAGCCTTGGCGAATTTTTCCAGGGCATGCTGGGCGCGATCCTGCTGGCGCTGGTGCTGGCGGCGGTCGGCACGCGCGCCTGGCTGGACTACCAACGGAAGAAACGCGAAAAGAAATGAACGCTCCCCATCCCCTGACTGCCGATGGCGCGCCGAATTGCTGGCAGTGCCGTCATTTTGCGGTGAGCTGGGATCCGAAGCTGCCCTATGCGTGCCGGCTGATGGGCATCAAGACCCGGATCATGCCGGCGATCGAAGTGCTGCGCGCCGATGGCGAGCGCTGTCGCGGCTTTTCGCCGAAGGCGGCGCCTGCCGCTGTCGCGGAACGTTCGCGCAGCGCATGACGCGCATCGCTCGGTTTGCGCTGCTGCTGGCGCTGCTGGCACCGGGCGTTCGTTCCGAACAGGCCATCCCGGCCGCTTCCCCCCTGACTGTTTTGCCCGCCACGCCTGTGGAGAACGCGCCGCGCTCGGCGCTCGGCCCGGCGCTGCGCGCGATCGAGCGCGGGCACTACGCGACCGCCGTGCGCGCGCTGCGGAAGCCGGCGCAACAGGGCGATCGTCTGGCGCAGAACAACCTTGGCTACCTGTACGAGCATGGGTTGGGCGTGGCGCGCAGCGACGCCGATGCGCTGGCCTGGTATGCGCGTGCGGCCGAATCGGGCTTGCCGGTGGCGCAGTACAACCTGGCGACGATGTATTTGGGCGGCCGGGGCGTTGCGCCCGATGCGAAGGCGGCGCTGAAATGGTTTTCGGCCGCGGCGGCTTCAGGCCATGCCGGCGCGGAGTACATGACCGGCGAGTGCTACCGCAGCGGCACCGGCGTGCCGCGCGACGGCGCGCTGGCCTTGTCGTGGTACCTGAAGGCGGCGCGGCAGGGCCATGCCGGCGCACAGCTGATGGCGGCGTCGGTCTATCACAGCGGCGAGGGCTGGCGGCGCGAGCCGCTGAAGGCGCTGGTCTGGGCCGAGGTGGCACGGCTGAACGGCGAGATGCAGGCGGCCGGGCTGCTGCAGCAGATCGAGGCCGGGCTGAAGGCCGGGCAGAAGACCGAGGCGATGCGGCAGGCGCAGGTGTGTTTTCGGAGCGGGTATCGGGAGTGTCCGGAGTGATGGCGGTGGGCGGCTGATGCGCACTGCTTGCGTAAAGCGAAAGACACTGGGTCCCCGGGGACCCAGCGACTTTGAAGCATTCCGCCCCGACTGACAGCCATCGTCCGCCCCAGTCCGGCTTCACCCCCCAGCCCTCCCCCGGAAATTCCTTGCCGCCTCCCGGCAATTTCCGTCTGTCGGGAATTCGTCGTTTGCCGCCGGAGGCGTTTTTCCTCCCCCGGCAATCCGCTGCCGATTCCGACACACCGCCTGAAAACCCGCATGTTTCCTTGAGAAAACAATTGGCACGCTGATTGCTACAAGGGAACTGTCCAAAAGTTCTCATAGGCAATCATCGTGACGGCACAACTCGAACAGATTCATCCAGCGCTGTGGCTGGACCCGAAGTCGGCGGTCGGCACCGACGAGCGCGCGCAGCTGGAAGCGGCCGGGCTGCGGCTGCTGCCGGTGGCCACGCTCGACGACCTGCGCAACGGCCTCGCACAGGCGCGGCTGGTGGTGATCCGCCTGATGGAAGACATCGGCCTGCTGCAGGAAGTGAAGAAGCTCACGCAGTCGTTCGGCCACGAAGTGCCGGTGCTGTGCCGCGTTGATCGCAGCGCGCTGTCGCTCGGCATCGACGCGATGCGCGGCGGCGCCTTCCATGTGCTGCCGGCCGACGACTGTTCCGTCGACAGCTGGAGCCAGGCCCTTGCGCTGGTACCGAAGCGCGCCGATGCGCCCAAGCCGGCCACTGCGCAGAAATTCGTCTTCGTCGACCCGAACAGCCAGCACCTGCTGGAGCTGGCGCGCCGCGTTGCGCAGACCCAGGTGTCGGCGCTGATCGTCGGCCCGACCGGCGCCGGCAAGGAAGTGCTGGCGCGCGTGCTGCATGACGCGTCGCCGCGCCGCAACGGCCCGTTCGTCGCGCTGAACTGCGCGGCGCTGCCGGAACACCTGATCGAAGACCTGCTGTTCGGCCACGAGAAGGGCGCCTTCACCGGCGCGCTGAAAGAGCATCGCGGCCTGTTCGAGCAGGCCAGCGGCGGCACCATCTTCCTCGACGAAATCGCCGAGATGCCCTACCACCTGCAGACCAAGCTCTTGCGCGTGCTGCAGGAACGCAAGATCACCCGCCTCGGAAGCCATGCGCCGATCGAGCTCGATGTGCGCCTCGTAGCTGCAACCAACAAGGACCTGCGCGAGGCGATTGCCTGCCGCGAATTCCGCGAAGACCTGTATTTCCGCATCAGCGCATTCAAGCTCAGCCTGTTGCCGCTGCGCGAGCGCCCGGGCGACATCCTGCCGCTGGTGATGCAGTTCCTCGCCAACTTCGGCCCGGTCGACCGCCAGATGCAGCTGACCGCCGGCGCGATCGAACGCCTGCAGCGCTACGGCTGGCCGGGCAACGTGCGCGAACTGCAGAACGTCGTGCAGCGCGCGCTGGTGCTCTGCAGCGGCGACCTGATCACCGAAGACGAACTGCTGTTCGACGACATGGACGAGCGTCCGCTGGCGCTGCCGCAGGCCGGTGCGCCGATGGCGGCGGGCTTCGCGCTGCGCGAGGCGGCACAGGAAGCGACGGGCGATCTTTCCAGTGCGGTCAAGAGCAGCGAGTACCAGGCGATCATGGCCGCGATCCAGTCGACCCGCAACCGCAACGAGGCGGCGAAGAAGCTGGGCATCAGCCCGCGTTCGCTGCGCTACAAGATGGCCCAGTTCCGCGAGCGCGGCATGCCCGCGCTGGCCGCGGCCTGAGGCGGAGGCCTGACCCATGATCAACCGACTGACCAGCCAGGCCAACATCGACGCGATGCTGGCCACGCTGCGCCAGCACCAGGTCGAATCGACCGGCAAGAACACGCCGCAGGTGCTGACGCCGCCGACCCCCGAGGTCGGCAAGCCCACCTTCGGCGAAGCCATCGCCTCGGCGGTGCGCGGCACCAACGACATCCAGCAGCAGGCGTCCGCGCTGCGCACCGCGTATGACCGCGGCGAGGACGTGCCGCTGACCGACGTCGTGCTGGCCATGCAGAAATCGTCGCTGGCCTTCGAGGCGACGCTGCAGGTGCGGAACAAGATCATGAAGGCGTACGAAGACATCCTGAACATGCCGGTCTGACGACCTGCGATAGAGCTGAAAGAAGACCATGGCCGAAGCGACGATGAATCCGGGCGGCGTGCCGCCCCAGCTGCCACCGATGCAGGCAAGCGGCGCCGCCGGCGCCGGCGGCGTACCGATGACCTCGGGCGGCGCAGGCGCGCCCGCCGCGATGCAGGGCATGACCGGCGGCCTGTCCACGCTGCGCCGGATGGTCGACAACACGCTCAAGCAGCCGACCGTGCGCCGCGTGGCGCTGCCGATGGCCGTGCTGCTGCTGCTCGCGCTCGTTGCCGCGACTTTCCAGTTCACGCAGAGCGTGCCCTACCGGCCGATCATGCCGGGCATGACCGAGAACGACAAGCAGGCGGCGGTCGAGGCGCTGAAGGCGGGCGACTTCAAGCCGAAGATCGATACCTCGTCCGGCCAGATCACCGTGCCCGAAGCGCGCTACCACGAGGCGCGCATCTTCCTCGCCGGCCAGGGCATACCGAAGGAAGCGCAGCCGATCGGCATGGAATCGCTGAAGGACAAGTCGTCGATGACGACCAGCCAGTTCATGGAGCAGGTGCAGTACAACACCGCGATCGAGCAGGAGCTGGCGCGCAGCATCACGCAGATCTCCACCATCAAGGGTGCGCGCGTGCACCTCGCGCTGCCGAAGCAGTCGGTGTTCGTGCGCGAACGCGCCACGCCGAAGGCCTCGGTGGTGGTGACGCCGCACAGCGGCCGCGGCGTGTCGACGCCGCAGGTGAAGGCGATCGTGCATCTGGTGTCTTCCAGCGTGCCCTACCTGACGCCGGAAAATGTGTCGGTGGTGGACGACCAGGGCAACCTGCTGACCGCAGACAACCCGGTCGACCAGGCGATGGGCCTGACGGTCGCGCAGATGCAGCACAAGCAGCGCACCGAGGAAACCTACAAGAACCGCGTGATGGAACTGCTCGCGCCGGTCGTCGGCGAGGCGTCGGTGCAGGCGCAGGTGAACCTGACGATGGATTACACCCAGGTCGAGACCACCACCGAGGATTTCGACGACAAGGACAAGGGCGTCAAGCCGCGCTCCGAAGCGGTGACGACCGAGCGCAAGGTGAAGATCGATCCGGAGGGCATCCCGGGCTCGATGACGAACTCGCCGCCGCCCGACGCCGACCTGACCAAGAACACCAATACCGACGAGCAGAAGCCGGCCGGCAGCGAGACCGTGACCACCAAGTCGACCCGCAACTTTGAAATGGATCGCCAGGTGCGCCATGTGAAGAGCTCGCCGGGCGCGATCTCGCGGCTGACGGTGGCGGTCGTGGTGGCCGAGCGTCAGGCGCCGGCGCCGGCCGACGGCAAGCCGCCGGCCCCGGGCGCGGCGACCACGCTGCCATATTCGCAACAGGAACTCGACCGCATGCTGAACCTGGTGCGCAGCGCAGTCGGCTACAACGCCGAGCGCGGCGACGTGGTGACGGTGGCCCCGGCCCGCTTCGAGACGCTGGTTCCCGAGCCGCCCAAGCCCTGGTACGCCGACGCCGACCTGCAGAACGTGATCAAGATCGGCATTGCGGCGCTGGTGCTGGTGGTGTTCCTGCTGGCGGTGGTGCGCCCGATGGTGAAAGGCCCGACGATCAACCAGCAGATCATGCCGCCGACCGGCCCGACGCCGGAAGAGGTCAAGGCGCTGGAGGAAAAGGCCGCGAAGGCCGAACAGGAAGCGAAGGCGGCCGAGGAAGCGCGCGTTGCGCTGGAAAACAAGGTGGCAGAGCAGGCCGGCGACGTGGCGTTGCTGGAGGGGCCGGAGGGCGATGGCGACGAAGATGAACTGTCGCCGGAAGACGGCGAGAGCCTCGACGAGCTGCGCGCTCGGATGCAGGCGATGAAGCCGAAGAAGCCGGCCTTCACCGCCGAGATGCTCGACACCGCCAACAGCTATGATGACAAGGTCGCGCTGATCCGCATGCTGGTCGCGCAGGAATCGGGCCGCGTCGCGCTGGTCCTGAAGAACATGGTCCGCAACTGACGCGGCCGCAGCAGCCAACCACCGGAAGAACAGACATGGCAGAAGAGCAGAAAGACGCCGCAGGCGCGCCCGAGTCCCTCGAGGCGATGAAGAACAAGTTCAAGCCGAAGAAGAAGGCGACCATCCCGACCGAGATGCTGTCCGACGCCAAGAGCTACGATGACAAGCTGGTGCTGGTGAAGTACCTGTCGGAGAAGGAAAAGGACCGGGTGGTGATGATGGTCAAGAACATGTTGAAGGGCGCAGGCGCGCCGAAGAAAAAATAAGCGGACCGTCGCACACAAGCGTACAGAAGCAGCAACCGAGGCAAACCATGGCAGACAATTCCAACGCAACCGCCGCCGCGCCGATGTCCGAAGAGCTTCGGCGCGAGCTGGCCGAGATCACCAACGTCCAGCGCGCCGCCGTGCTGATGCTTTTGCTCGGCGAGGACCTGGCGTCGAACATCATCAGCTACCTCGACCCGAAGGAGGTGCAGGAGCTGGGCGCGGCGATGGTGTCCGTGGCCGACATGTCGCAGGACGCGGTCAACGTCGTGCTCGACGAATTCGTCGACATGCTCAAGCGCCAGACCAGCCTGTCGCTCGGCACCACCGAATATGTGGAAACCGTGCTCAAGCGCGCGCTCGGGCCGGACAAGGCCTCGTCGGTGCTGTCGCGCATCATGCCGGGCCGCGCCAGCCGCGGCCTCGAGATTTTGCAGTGGATGGACGCGCGCGCGATCGCCGAAATGATCCGCGGCGAACATCCGCAGGTGACCGCGATCATCCTGTCGGTGCTGGAGTCGGAAGTCGCGGCCGACGTGCTGTCCTTCCTGCCGGAAGAGTCGCGCGCGGAAGTCGTGCAGCGCGTCGCCAGCCTCGACGCGGTGCAGCCGTCGGCGATGGAGGAACTCGAGAGCATCATGAAGAAGCAGTTCTCCAGCAATGCATCGTCGTCGTCGTCGAGCTTCGGCGGCGTGAAGGCGGCGGCCAAGATCATGAACTTCACCAAGGTCGAGCTGGAATCGTCGATCCTGCAGGGCGTCGGCCAGATCGACGAAGAACTCGCGCTGCGCATCCAGGACAACATGTTCAGCTTCGAGAACCTGGCCGGCGTGGACAACCGCGGCATCCAGGCGCTGATGCGCGCGGTGGAGCCGGACATGCTGATGATCGCGTTGAAGGGCGCGACCGAAGAAGTGAAGAGCAAATTCCTCGACAACATGTCCAGCCGTGCGCGCGGCATGTTCCTCGACGACATGGAGGCCAAGGGGCCGCTGCGCATGACCGAGGTCGAGGATGCGCAGAAGAAGATCATGCGCCAGGCGCGCACGCTGTCCGAGAAGGGCGAGCTGATCCTGGCCACCGGCGGAGCGGACTTTGTCTGACGCCGGCACAGCGCGCCGGCGCAACGCGTGGATGCCGAACCGGATGTTCGATCCGGTCTCGAATCCGTTCGCGATCCAGAACCTGCTCGAGCGCGCGCATCAGGACTTTGTCGGTGCGCCGGACGAGCGCGATGCGGCCGGCTTCGGTCCCGACCCGTTCGGCTCGGGCAGGATGGTGCGCGCGTTCGAGGTCGATCGCTCGCTGCATGGCGCCGACGAAGAATTCAGCGCGGAGGCGGCCGTCGGTGGCGGCTTCAGCGCCGCCGCAGGCCAGCCCCGGCCGGGCTTCCATCCGGAGCCGCAGGCCGGCCACGATCGCGCGCCTGCGCAGCCGCCTGCCGCCGTGCCGCCGGCCCGTGCCGCCAGGCCGGCCCCCGCAGCGCCGGCTGCAGCGCCCGAGCAAACCGCTGCATCGGCTGCACCGGCCGCATCGGCTGCAGCGCCTGTTGCAGAGCGCCCCGCAGCGCCGGCCGCACCCGCCGGCCCCGATCGCGCCACCATCGACAAAATGATCGAAGAGGCGCGCGCCGAAGCTTATGCGCGCGGCCTGAAGGAAGGCATGCAGCAAGGCCAGGAACTCGGCCTGCAGCAGGGCCTGCAACAAGGACGTGACGAAGAGCGCCCGCGCGCGCATCGCGAAGGCTATGACGAAGGACTCGCCGCCGGCCTCGCGCAGGCGCAGGCCGAGCAGCAGGGCGCAGCGCAACTGCTGCAGCAACAGCAGGCATCGCAGCTGCAGGCCGTGATCGATGGCCTGCGCGAGCTGATGTACGACCCCGACGAACTGTTCGAGCCGATGAAGAAGCTGGCCGTTCATCTGGCCGAGCAGCTGGTGCGCGGCGAGCTGTCGCAGTCGCCGCAGGCGATCTCGCGGCTGGTCGACAATGCGCTGCACGAACTCAATGCCAGCGGCGACAAGCCGGTGCTGGTGCACCTGCATCCGGAAGATCTCGAGCTGTACCGTCCCACGGTCGCGCAGTTTGCCGACAGCCTCCACCTGCGCCCGGACGCCACGCTCGAGCGCGGCAGCGTGCGCGCGTCGCTCGATGGCAGCGTGGTGGAAGACCTGATCGTGCGCCGCGTCGAAGGACTGAAGAAATCGCTGGCGCAGCCGCCCGCGCCGGGCTGGCGCAGCGGCGCCGGCCGGCTGGCCGCGCGCGCGCCGCAGGGCCAGCCGGTGGAGGACATGACGCCGGTGCAGCATACCGAGGCCGCGCCGGCGGAAGGCCATGCCTGATTACGCCGATACCGTCGAGCGGCTGATCTCGCAGTCGAGCGTGCCGTCGGCCTGCCATACCGGCACGCTGGTGCGGCTGGTCGGCATGACGCTGGAGGCGCGCGGCATCATGGCGCCGCTGGGCGCGCTGTGCGAAGTCGAATCCATCGGCGGCCACCACAAGGTGCAGGCCGAGGTGGTCGGCTTCAATGACCAGACGCTGTTCCTGATGCCGTTCACCGAGGCGGTCGGCATCGGCCCCGGTGCGTCGGTGCGCGTGGTGACGAATTCCTCCGAGGCCAGCCTCGGGCCGGCGCTGCTCGGCCGCGTGCTGGATGCGTTCGGCGAGCCGCTGGACGGCGGCCCGAAGCCGGACTGCCCGGATCGCCTCGCATTGCTGGGGCTGCCGCTGAACCCGATGGAGCGCGGCCCGATCAACCAGGTGCTTGATGTCGGCGTGAAGGCCATCAACGGCCTCTTGACCATGGGTCGCGGCCAGCGCATCGGACTGGTCGCCGGCTCCGGCGTGGGCAAGAGCTCGCTGCTGGGCATGATTACCCGGAACACCAAGGCCGACGTGGTCGTGATCGGCCTGATCGGCGAACGCGGCCGCGAAGTGCAGGCCTTCATCAATGAAGTGCTCGGCCCCGAGGGGCGCGCAAAGTCGGTGGTGATTGCGGCGCCGGCCAATGTGTCGCCGGTGATGCGCTTGAAGGCCACGCACCTGACGCATGTGATCGCCGAATATTTCCGCGACCGCGGCATGAATGTGCTGATGCTGATGGACAGCCTGACGCGCGTCGCGCACGCGCAGCGCGAGATCGGCCTGGCGATCGGCGAGCCGCCGACCGCGAAGGGTTATCCGCCGTCGGTATTCGCGCTGCTGCCCAACCTGATCGAACGCACCGGCGTCGGCCGCCACGGCTATGGCGCGATCACCGCGATCTATACCGTGCTGGCCGAGGGCGATGATGCGCAGGACCCGATTGTGGACATCGCGCGCGCGTCGCTGGACGGGCAGGTGATGTTGTCGCGCAAGCTGGCCGATGCGGCGCACTATCCCGCGATCGACCTGAACGGCTCGATCTCGCGCGTGATGCAGGACCTGGTGCCGCCGGACGAACTGAAGCTGGCCAACCGGCTGCGCCGGCTGTGGTCGCTGTACCAGCAGAACCTCGACCTGATCTCGGTCGGCGCGTATGAAGCCGGCTCGAACCCCGACATCGACCTCGCGATCGCGCTGCGCCAGCAGCTCGAAGTCTTCCTGCGGCAGGACATGCAGGAAGGCGTCGATTACAAGGCCACCTGGCAGGCGATGCGCCAGCTGCTGGCCGCTTGAATTCAGCAATCGAGAAGATGCCCAGCACCTGGACCGTACTGGCCGATAAGGCCGCCGCCGCGCTGCGCGACGCGCAGACGCGGGTGAATGACGCAAGGCAGCAGGTCGAGAAACTCGAGGCCGGCGTTGCGCACATCGACCGGCTGCGCGACGACTATGTCGCGCGCTACAACGAGACGCAGAAGGCCGCGCACTCGATCGCCGACAACATCACCTACCGCAAATTCCTCGAGCACCTGCGCGGGCTGCGCCAGCGCATCGACGGGCAGCTGCAGGACGCGAACCTGCAGCTGGCCAGCGAGAAGGCCGCGCTTGCCGAGGCGCAGCGCGAGCTGGCGAAAATGGAAGCGATGGTCGAGCGCGACGAGCGCGAGAAGCGCGCGCAGGCCGCAAAGCGCGAGCAGCGCGCGCTGGACGAAGCGGGGCTGCGCCTGTTCAACCTGCGCTAGCGCCGCCGCGCGTCACAGGTTGGGCAGCAGCCGGAAGCAGCCGATCGCGACCACGGTCGGCAGCGCCGCGCCGGCCAGCAGGCCGAGTGCGCCGATCGCGCCGTTCTCGAAGCGCGGACGCAGGATGGACGCGCCGGCCGGGTTCGGCGCATTCGCGATGATGGTCAGGCCGCCGCCGGTGACCGCGCCGGACACCAGCGCGTACTTGAATTCTTCCGACAGGCCTTCAACCAGCGAGCCGAGGTAGGTCAGTGCCGCGTTGTCGGTGATTGCCGTCAGCGCGGTGGCGCCGTAATAGACCGAGGTCGCATCCATTTTCATCAGCAGCGGCTGCAGCCACCATTGCTGCTGGCCGCCCAGTACCACCAGCCCGCCAAGGAAGAACGCGACCAGCAGGCCCTCGCGCAGGATCAGCCGGTCCTGGTGCTGCGGGTACGCGGTGGCGATGCCCATGAACAGCAGCAGCACGGCCATGAAGGCGGCCGGATGGTGGGCAAACACCACGATCCCGAGCAGGAACAGCAGGTGCAGCGCCAGCAGCAACGACGGCACACGCGGCGTGTCCGACGCCGGTGCGTCCGGCATCTGCCGGATCTCGCGCGCGAACAGCATGGTCAGCACGGTGGCATTGATGAACACCGCAATGGCCGCCTTCCAGCCGAAGTGCGTGAACATGTAAGCGAGGTCGAAATTCCATTTCGCGGCCACCATCAGCACCGGCGGCGCGGCGAAGGGCGTGAGCGTGCCGCCGATCGACACGTTGACGAACAGTACGCCGAGCGTCGCATAGCGCAGCCGGTTCGATGCATTGGCGAACACCGCATCGCGCAGCAGCAGCGCTGCCAGCGTCATCGCGGCCGGTTCTGTGATGAAGGAGCCGAGTACGGGCACCACCGCCAGTGCGGTGAAGAAGAAGGCCAGTTTCGACGGCAGCGGCATCAGCCGCACCAGCAGGTCGACCAGCCCGCGCGCGCCCTGCAGGATGGGGCGGCTGCCGGCCACCACCATGATCGCGAACACGAACAGCGGCTCGGTGAAGTTGCGGCTGTCGAGGTAGGTGATGGCCTCGGTCTTCGAGGTGAGCAGCGCCATCGTGACGATCAGCACCATCGCCCAGAAGCCGAACACCACCTCGACTTCGCCGAGCAGGTGCCACAGGCCGGCGTGGGCAGGGCGGGTATGCGCGAGGCGTTCGAAGACGGAGGTGGAGAAAGTGTGGATCAGTGCCAGCGCGAACAGGGCGGCGGCGACAAGCTGCAGGGTGGTCGGTGACACGGGGCGCTCCGGTTTTGCGTTTTGCCAACGCGCGAGGATAGCCGGAATTACACGGGTGTCAATTCGCGCTGCAGCGAGGCGGTGGGGAAAAAGAAACGGCCATCCGCAGATGGCCGTCCGGGTGCAAGGCGACGCTTGCGTCAGATGCCCAGCATTTTTTTCGCGTCGCCGAGTGCTTTCATCGCTTCGGCATGCTTGCCCGACTTGTGGAATTTCTCGCCGTCGGCGCGTAGTGCCTTTGCCTTGTCGAGCTCGGCGCCGCTCAGCTTGGTGGACGACAGCGCTGCATCGATCGCCTTCATGTCGTTCGGACAGTTGTGCGCCGATGCCGCTGCGGCGAAGCACAGCAGGAATGCGGCCAGCAGTGATTTCATGGGCTCCTCCTTGGTTCCGGTTGCGGGGATGGAAAAAATACCAGTTTTCCGAAAGGCTTGCTTTGGGTCGGATACTTCGAATTCCGTCGGTCCAGCTACCGCCCCGGCGCGGCCTGCAAGGCGGGATCCAGTGTCTTTGACGCACTTCGCCCCAGCTGACCGGCTTTGGACCGAGGATATGCTCAAGGCAAGTAGCTTGCACCGTTCCTGTTTCCGACGGGTGGTGCCAGTGGTATGGTGTGGCGAACAAGGTATGCAGTCGTTCTTGTCAGGGTCGTCTTTGTCGGGCGATCCGTGAAATTGAAACGGAGATCCATCGTGAGTGGCTCGACACCGATCACGCGCAAACAGGTACTGGAAGCGCTGAAGACGCCGCCTGAGCGTGGCTATTTCGTCTGGGATGGCGAGGAAGACAGCGAGCGACCCGCAACCGCCGAAGAAATGGCCGCCGGTGTCGAAGCCCAGTGCTGCGGGCGCGGCCGGCCTCCCGGTTCGGGGACGAAAGAGCCGGCTGCCTGAGCCGAAATGGCCGCTGTCACGCACCTGTGCAGCGGCCATGGCATTTGGCGGAGAACGTGCGCCGCCCGTCACTCCTCCAACAGGCTGCGCAGCATCCACGCATTCTTCTCGTGAATCTGCATGCGCTGCGTCAGCAGGTCGCAGGTCGGCTGGTCGTTCGCCTGTGCGGCTACGTCGAACATCTGGCGTGCGGTGCGCGCCACCGTCTCCTGGCCTTCGATCAACTCGATGATCATCTCGCGCGCCTTCGGCAGGCCCGGGCTGGGCTTGATCGAGGTCAGCTTTGCGAAGGCTTCGTAGCTGCCCGGCGCCGGCGCGCCCATCGCGCGGATGCGCTCGGCGACGAGGTCCACCGCCGTCCACTGCTCGGTGTAGAAGTCCATGAACAACTGGTGCAGCGTCTGGAACATCGGGCCGGTGACGTTCCAGTGGAAGTTGTGCGTCTTCAGGTACAGCGTGTAGGTGTCGGCCAGCAGGTGGCTCAGGCCGTCGACGATCTTGCTGCGGTCTTCGGCGCCGATGCCGAAATCGATTGCGGGTACCTTGCTTGCAGCCATGGCTTCTCCTCGTTCAGTGGTCAGGGATACTTGCTTCCGATGACCATTGTATTGAACGACCGCGCCGCCGGCACGAACCGGCGGCGAACCAGGACGCCGGCGGCGTCAGGAGAAGGCGACGGCCAGTCCCGGCACGTTCAGCTGGCCGAATGCGGTCGACCAGACTTCGCCTCGGCTGACCGGCTGCGGAGCTGTCCAGCTGCCGGTGGCAATGATCTCGCCGGCCTGCAGCGGCGTGAACCCGTGCTGCTGCTGCAGCTGCCGGTGCAGCCAGTACAGCGCATGCAGCGGGCTGCCGCCGAGATCGCTGCCGAAGCCGGCCGCGCACAGCTGGCTGCCGTCGGCCTGCGATTTCGACAGCGACAGGCTGCCCGCGGCCAGTACCTCCGGCAACGCATGCCGGCCCTGGCGCGACAGCATCCTCGGCTCGCCGACGATCAGGTGCCGGTGCAGCCCGAATGCGGCGACTGCGTCGGCAGCATCGAACTCCCAGTCACGGAACGGCGAGGTGACCACCTCGATCCCATGCGCCATCCATTCGAGACAGTCGGCCAGGTCTTCCAGCGTCGCCTCCGGCGCCGGCGTGCGTGCCAGCTTGAACACGATGTGCGGTTCGATCCGCGGCTGCTGTGCCTTGGCCAGCTTGTGAACCGCCGCATTGTCCAGCGCGAACTCGACGCTGCTGTCGAACAGCGATGTCCAGATCGGCGCGGCGATCAGTTCGGTCTTGCCGTACAGCGACTGTACCTTGTGATTGCTGAACGCGATCTTGCGACCGACCGGCGTCTCGCCATGGGCGATCCGGATGTTCAGCAGGCTGCGCGCGATGTCATAGGCATCGTCGGGTGTCAGCTTGCCGTCGTCGGTCAACAGCGGGTGCAGGTTGCCAGCGGTACGTGCCTTCAACAGCGAGTGCGCATATCGGTTGGCTTTGGTCGACATCAGCATAGGAATCTCCTTGGCGGGGCGAGGAACTTATACTGCTCAGTCATAATTTAAACCAGATGATAGCGATTATGCCGGGTTAGTGCAAACCGGTGATGCCGGATTTCATTTTTTTACATCTGTCGTCCCCGTGAGCGGGGTCGCCGGGCGATCCGGCTTCGGGGCTGCGCGCTGGCAAAGCGCGGGTTTTGGGATATGAAAAGAAACATCTGCAGTAGACCGATTATCATCGGCGGAATTCGCCGTTTCCATCGCTGATACTTACATTCCCAGTGGAAATTTCCTTCGAGCAAGAAATCGCTCAGCTACGGCTGGGAGCGGGCGACACCTTCCATGGCGAGGGCATACTCGCCATTACCAAAGCCCTGCTGGAGTCAGGGGTTTCCTACATCGGCGGCTATCAGGGCGCGCCGGTGTCGCACCTGCTCGACGTGATGGTGCAGGCCAAGGACCTGGTCGCCGAACTTGGCGTGCATGTCGAGGCCTGTTCGAACGAAGCCTCGGCGGCGGCCATGCTGGGCGCATCCATCCATTACCCGCTGCGCGGCGCGGTCACCTGGAAGTCCATTGTCGGCACCAACGTCGCCGCCGATGCGCTGGCCAACCTCGCTTCGCCCGGCGTGACCGGCGGCGTGCTGATGGTGATCGGCGAGGACTACGGCGAGGGCGCGTCGGTGGTGCAGGAGCGCACGCATGCGTATGCGATGAAGTCCGGCCTCTTGCTGTTCGACCCGCGGCCCGAGCTGCAGAACATGGTCGACATGGTCCGGCATGCGTTCCGCGCGTCGGAGGCGTCCAGCATGCCGGCGATGATGGAGCTGCGCATCCGCGCGTGCCACTTGCGCGGCAGCTTCATCTGCAGCGACAACCGCCGTCCCGCGCTCTCCGCGCTGGCGCCGATGGCCGAGCCGGCGGCGTTCGACTACGGCCGACTCGCGCATCCGCCGTCCACCTTCCGGCACGAGAAGCTGAAGGTGGACGAGCGCATCCCGGCGGCGCGCAACTACATCCTCGCGCACCAGCTGAATGAATTGCGCGGCGGTCGCCATGCCGGCGTCGGCATCGTCGTGCAGGGCGGCGTTTCGCCTGCGCTGCTGCGCGCGCTGCAGGATTTCGGCGCGGCCGATGCCTTCGGCCACAGCGAGGTGCCGCTGCTGATACTGAACGTCACCTATCCGCTGGTGCATGAGCAGATCGCCGCCTTTGCCGCCGGCAAGGGAGCGCTGCTGGTGGCCGAGGAAGGCTCGCCCGAATACATCGAGCATGAGATCGCGTCGGTGCTGCAGCGCCACGGCCTGAAGACGGCGCTGCACGGCAAGGACATGATCGCCGCCACCGGCGAACTGAACCCGGAGGCGATGCTGCAGGGTCTCGCGCAGTTCTTCGCGCGGCACCTGCCGGCGGTGGATGTGCAGCCGGTGCGCGCGCGGCTGGACGCCACCGCCGCCCGACGGCAGCAGCTGGCCGCGCTGCTGCAGCGCGCCGCGTCCCCCGCATCCGCGCCGGCCTTGCCCGCGCGGCCGCCCGGCTTCTGCACCGGCTGTCCGGAGCGCCCGGTGTTTTCCGCGCTCAAGCTCGCGCAGCAGGATGTCGGCCCGGTGCATGTGGCGGCCGACATCGGCTGCCATTCGTTCGCGACCTTCGAGCCGTTCTCGCTCGGTCACTCCATCCTCGGCTACGGCATGAGCCTGGCCTCGCGCGCCGGCGTGTCGCCGGTGATGCAGCGGCGCGTGATCTCGATCATGGGCGACGGCGGCTTCTGGCACAACGGCCTCTTGACTGGCGTACAGTCGGCGCTGTTCAACGGCGATGACGCGGTGCTGCTGATCTTCAAGAACGGCTACACGTCGGCCACCGGCACGCAGGACATACTTTCCACGCCCGCGCGCGCGGACAAGGCAAGCGCGGCCGACAAGACCGCCAGCCTGACCGCGACCGACCGCACCATCGAGGACACGCTGGCCGGCATCGGCGTGCAGTGGTTGCGTACCGTGCATTCGTATCGGGTGACGACCATGCGGCGCGTACTGCGCGAGGCGCTGACCACCGACTTTCGCGGACTGAAGGTGATCGTCGCCGAAGGCGAATGCCAGCTGGAACGGCAGCGCCGCATCCGCCCCTGGCTGGAGGCGCTGCTGGCGCGCGGCGAGCGTTCGGTGCGCGTGAAATACGGCGTCGATGAAGACGTCTGCAACGGCGACCATGCGTGCATGCGGCTGTCCGGCTGCCCGACGCTGACGCTGAAGGACAACCCCGACCCGCTGAAGGTCGACCCGGTCGCGACCGTGATCGACGGCTGCGTCGGCTGCGGGCTGTGCGGCGAGAATGCGCATGCGGCCACGCTGTGCCCGAGCTTCTATCGCGCCGAGGTGGTGCGCAATCCGCGCTGGCATGAGCGCGCGGTCGATGCGCTGCGCACGCTCGCGCTGCGCGTGCTGAGGCCGGCATGACCTGGCCGAGCTCCCGGCCGATTTCCCTGCTGATCTGCGCGCTCGGCGGCGAGGGCGGCGGCGTGCTGACCGGCTGGCTGGCCGAGGTCGCGCGCCGCTGCGACCATCCGGCGCAGGCGACCTCGATTCCGGGCGTCGCGCAGCGCACTGGTGCGACCACCTATTTCATCGAGGTCTGGCCGCAGCCGCAGGTGCTGATCGGCGACGCCAAGCCGGTGTTCAGCCTGAACCCGACGCCCGGCGCGCTCGACGCGGTGATCGCATCCGAATTGCTGGAGGCCGCGCGCTGCGCGTGCAACGGGCTGCCATCGCCGGAGCGCACGCTGTTCATCGCCTCGTCGGCGCGCACGCTGACGAATCCGGAACGCAGCCATCCGGGCGACGGCCGGCTCGACAGCAGCCAGCTGCTGCCGGTCGTGCAGGCGGCCAGCCTGCGCCTGCACCTGCTCGACATGCAGGCGATCGCGCGCGAGCACGGCACCGCCGTCAGCGCGGTGATGCTGGGCGCGATCGCCGGCAGCGGCCTGTTTCCCTTCCCGCGCTCTGCGTACGAGGCGGTGCTGCAGGACAGCGGTCGCGGCGCAGCGGCCAGCCGCGCCGGCTTCGACGCGGCGCATGAGCTCGTGGCCGGCAACGGTCGCGCGCAGCGCGAACTCGGGGAGCAGCTGGCGGAGGCCGTGCAGAATGCCGCCGCGAACACCTCTGTTCCGGCTGAAATCGGCCGCATGCCGGCGCCGGTCGGCGAGATTGTCGCGCTCGGCCATGCGCGCACCTGCGACTACCAGGACCGTGCGTACGGCCGCCAGTACCTCGAGCGCGTGCAGCGCGTGCTGGATGCCGAGCGTGCGGTCGATCCCGACGGCGCGCATGGTTTTGCCGCCAGCCGCGAGGCCGCGCGCTGGCTGGCGCTGTGGATGTGCTACGACGACATCGTGCGCGTGGCCGACCTGAAAAGCCGCCGCTCGCGCGCCGAGCGCGTGCGCCGCGACGCGCGTGCCGGCGAGCGCGACCTGCTGCGCGTGCATGATTACTTCAAGCCCGGCATTCCCGAGCTGGCCGCGCTGCTGCCGTGCTGGCTGGCCACGCGCGTGATCGATTGGGGTCGCAAGCAACAGGCCGAGCGCGGCGAACCGTGGGCCTTGCCGCTGAAGCTGGCCTCGCATACGGTGTCGGGCATCGTGCTGCTGCGCCTGCTCGCTGCCTTGCGCAGGCTGCGCCGCTACGGCAGCCGCCACGCGCAGGAGCAGGCGCTGATCGACGAATGGCTGGACACGCTGGTCGAGAGTCTCGGTGCAGACCGCGCGCTCGGCTTTGAAGTGGCCGCCTGCGGCCGGCTCATCAAGGGCTATGGCAGCACCAACGAGCGCGGCAAGGACAATCTGTTGCACTTGCTGCGGCATGTCGCGCGCTCGCAGCTGATGCCGGCGGATGAACGCGCGGCGGCAGTGCGGCGCGGCCGCGAGGCGGCGCTGGCCGATGATGCCGGCAAGGCGCTCGACCGCGTGCTGGCCGAGGCCGGCGCGGCGCCGCGGCGGATCAGGGAACAACCGATACGATGGATGCCGGCATCGGCATGGAGAGAGGGGAAATGACGAAGACGGTGGTTTACAGGCTCAGGGTGGAGTTCGGCGATTGCGATCCTGCGCGCATTGTCTGGTTTCCGAATTTCTTCCGCTGGATCGATGCGGCGTCGCGCAATTTCTTCGTCGGCTGCGGCGTGCCGCCGTGGCACGAGACCGAGGCGACGATGGGCATCCTCGGCACGCCGCTGGTCGACACGCAGGCCAGCTTCAAAAAGACCGCAAGCTACGGCGACGAATTGCAGGTCCATACCAGCGTGACCGAGTGGCGCGGCAAGAGTTTCGTGCAGAGCCATCGCGTGATGCGCGGCGACGACGAGATCATGAGCTGCAACGAGGTGCGGATCTTCGCCGCGCACAAGCCGGAAGGGGGAATACGCGCGGTCGCGATTCCCCCGGAGTTCATTGCGCTGTGCTCATGAACGCAGCGCGATCGGCGCCACGCCGATCAGCAGCGTGTGCAGGTAGAGCAGGAAGGCGGCCCAGGCGGCCACGCCGATGACGACGGTCAGCAGGTTGCCGGCCAGCGTGCCGGCCGGATAGGTGGTGCCGTTGGCGCGGTCGCGGCGGCGCGAGTTGCGAAAATCGACGATGGACCACGCAAGGAAGGCGCCGAACAGGATCAGGTCGGCGAGGTTGCCGTTGGCGAGCAGGTGGGCGGTGGCCCATGCCTTCACGCCGGCGATCATCGGGTGGCCGAACTTTGCCTTGATGCTGTTGCGCGGCACATAGGCGGCGACGAGGCAGAGGAAGGCGAGCAGGTTCAGCAGCAGCGCGATGTGGCGCAGCCAGACCGGCGGCAGCCACAGCACGACCGGGTCAAGCCGCGCCTGGCCATAGCCGATCACGACAAGCACGAAGCCGGCGATCGACACCAGGCTGATCGCGCCTTTCCACGGCTTCTCGCCGAGGCGCGCGATCATGCCGGCGCGCCAGTCGTCGGCGAAGATGCGTGTCGAGTGCGGGACCAGGAACAGGATGAGGCCGAGGATCAGCAGGGACATGGGAAAGCTCCGGTGTGGGAATGAGGGCGAGTGTAACCGACGACGCGATCCGTTCGCGGCCGGCGGTGGCTTCCTGCGCTGCCCCGATCCCGTTTAGCATCACGCAGCGAGCAACACCATAAATCGAAAAAAACGCGAACAAAAACGCGAACAGGAAAGGCAAACCGACCATGCAGCCCCCCGTCAAGACCCGCCAGATACTCGCCGCCGTGATCGGCAATGCGCTCGAATGGTACGACTTCGTCGTCTACGGTTTCATGACCGTGATCCTGTCGCGGCTGTTCTTCCCGTCCGACAGCGAATATGCGTCGCTGCTGATCGCGATGGCCACCTTCGGCGTCGGCTTCTTCATGCGCCCGGTCGGCGGCATCCTGATCGGCATGTATGCGGACCGGCGCGGCCGCAAGGCGGCCTTGCAGCTGATCATCCTGCTGATGACGGTGTCGATCGCGATGATCGCCTTCGCGCCGACCCATGCTGCCATCGGCGTCGCCGCGCCGGCGCTGATCGTGATCGCGCGGCTGCTGCAGGGCGTGGCCACCGGCGGCGAGTTCGCCAGCGCGACCGCCTTCCTGATCGAGAGCGCGCCGGCCGGCCGGCGCGGCCTGTTCGGCTCGCTGCAGATGGTCGGCCAGAGCGTGGCCGCACTCGGCGGCGCGACCGCCGGCATGCTGGTCACGCAGGGGCTGACGCCGGAACAGGTCGACAGCTGGGGCTGGCGGCTGCCCTTCATCTTCGGCCTGCTGATCGGCCCGGTCGGCCTGTGGATGCGCCGCCACCTCGAAGAGACCGAGGCCTTCGTGTCGGCATCGCACGAGCCGAAGGAGCCTGTCGGCCTGAAGGCGCTGCTGCGCGGGCACCTGCGCAGCGTGCTGGTCTGCTTCGGGCTGGTGCTGTCGTCGACGATCATGTTTTATGTGGTGCTGATCTACATGCCCACCTATGCGAAGACTCAGCTGCACATACCGCTGAACGACGCCTTCACCGCGCAGGTGGCCGGGCTGCTCTGCCTGAGCGTGCTGATACCGCTGTTTGGCTGGCTGTCCGATCGCATCGGCCGCCGGCCGGTGCTGATGCTGGCTGCTGCGCTGTACTTCGTGCTGCCGTATCCGCTGATGGGCTGGGTGCTGGCCGAGCCGACGCTGGCGCGGCTGGCGGTGATGCAGGTGACGCTGTGCAGCGCGATCGCGGTCGGCTTCGGCGCGATCTCGACCGCGCTGGCCGAGCAGTTCCCGGTGCGGCAGCGCTCGACCGGCCTTGCGCTCGCGTACAACATTGCGGTGATGCTGTTCGGCGGCTTCGCGCAGCTGATCGTCACCTGGCTGATCGGCGTCACCGGCACGCCGCTGGCGCCGGCCTACTATGTGATGTTCGGCGCGGTGGCGGGCTTCATTGCCGCCGCGTTCATTGCCGATCGCCATCGCGAACAGGTCTTGCACTGAATGTTCCGCCTTCTCATTTCATCGCTGGCCCTCGTTGCCACGGCCGCCTTCGCTGCCGGCGACGCTGCGCCCGAGCCCGGGCCGGTCTATGGCGCCGAGCTCGAGGGCTTCGACTATCCGGCGCCGGTGCAGCGCTTTCGCTTCGAGTCGCAGCGGCAGCCGTTGCAGATGGCCTATCTCGACCTGCAGCCGGCGCATGCGAACGGCCGCACCGTCGTCCTGCTGCACGGGAAGAACTTCTGCGCCGCCACCTGGGAAGGCACGATGCGCGTGCTGCAGGCCGCGGGCTATCGCGTGGTGGTGCCGGATCAGGTCGGCTTCTGCAAGTCGAGCAAGCCGTCGTCCTACCAGTACTCGTTCCAGCAGCTCGCGCACAACACGGCAGCGCTGCTCGATGCGCTTGGCGTCGGGCGTTTCATCGTCGTCGGCCACTCGACCGGCGGCATGCTGGCGACACGTATCGCGCTGATGTTCCCGCAACGCGTGGAGCAGCTGGTGATGGTCAACCCGATCGGCCTCGAAGACTGGAAGTCCGAAGGCGTGCCTTCGCTGACGGTGGACCAGTGGCATGCGCGCGAGCGGCAGGTGACGGCCGAGCGCATCCGCAACTACCAGCGCAGCAATTATTACGTTGGCGAGTGGCGGCCGGAATACGAGCGCTGGGTGCAGATGCTGGATGGCATGTATCGCGGCCCGGGACGCGAGCGCGTGATGTGGACCTCGGCGCTGCTGTACGATATGATCTACACGCAGCCGGTGGTGCACGAGTTCGGCCGCGTGGCCGTGCCGACGCTGCTGCTGGTTGGTGAAAAGGACAGCTCCGCGATCGGCCGCGAGTTTTCGCCGCCGGAGGTGAAGGCGCGGCTCGGCGATTATTCGAAGCTGGCGCGTCGTGCGGCTGCGGCGATACCCGGCGCGCAGCTGGTGCTGTTCCCCGAGCTCGGCCATGCGCCGCAGATGCAGGAGCCGGAACGCTTTCATCGCGCGCTGCTCGACGGCTTGTCGAAGTGAGCAGCGCCGCCCGTATCCGAAAAAAATGATTCCAAAACAAGGAGACTCTGCAGCATGAGCACCGCCCCCACCGCGCAGGAGCAATTCGACGAGCGCGCGTCCGACACGCTGACTGCGATCTACTTGACGCCCGATGTTGTTGCGCAGCGCGAGAAGGTGCTGGCGCTGCTCGCGCCGCGTGTCGGCGAGCAGGCGCTCGACATCGGCTGCGGCCCGGGCCTGACCACCGCGGCGCTGGCCCATGCGGTCGGCGCGGCGGGCAGCGTGCGCGGCATCGACATCGCGCCGCCGATGTTGGCGATTGCGCGCCGGCGCTGCGTGCAGCTTGGGAACGTATCGTTCGAGCAGGCCGACGTGACGAAGCTGCCCTATGCGGACGGCAGTTTCGATGTCGCGCTGGCGTCGCAGGTGTATGAATATGTCGAGGACATCGATGGCGCGCTGCGCGAGCTGGCGCGGGTGATTCGTCCCGGCGGCCGCGCGCTGCTGGTCGACACCGACTGGGAGTCGGCGGTCTGGGCCAGCCATGACGATGCGCGCATGCGCCGCGTGATCGAGACCTGGAACGAGCACATACCGCATCCGCAGCTGCCGCGCACGCTGAAGCGGCGCATGGCGCAGGCCGGCTTCGACGACGTGCGCGTCGACGTGGTGCCGCTGCTGAACGTTGATTACGACCCGCAGACCTACAGCGTTGGCATGATGACCATGCTCGGCAACTTCGCCACCGGCCGCAACGGGCTGACGGCGGAAGACATCGCCGCGTGGAAGGCCGATGCGCGCGCGATCGGTGATGAGGATGGATATTTCTTCAGCCTGAACCGCTTCGTTTTCACTGGCGTGCGGCGCTGAGGTCCGGAATGCTTGGGTAGTGTGAGCGAATGAACTTGCCGCTCCGGGATGGGTTGGGGCGACTCAGGAGCGGGACTCAGGCTTGTCCCTGCACATCGACAAGCAACCATTTCGCGCCGCGCCCTTTTCCGGTTGGGGCGATTATCCCCTCCGCCTTCATGGCACGGAGAACTACTCGCACCATATCGCGGCTGATGCCCGGGCAGGCTTCTTCTATGTCGGAGATGGAAAAGGGGAGTTGGCGCTTGAGGATTTCCGAGCGAACGCGGTCGCCCTTGGCGCCCCGTCCGCGCTCGATGGTACCCACGCGCTCCTCGAACTCTTTGTAGGCGCGCAGCAGTGCGCCCCAGAAGTAGTCGAGCCACGGGGTGACATTGTGCGCTGCCTCATGCCAGCCCTGAGAGCTGGCCTCCAGCGTTTCGTAGTAGCTCTCCTTCGACTCTTCGAAAATGCGTTCCAGGCTGATGAAACGGCCCACCGCATAGTCGAATTTATAGAGCAGCTGCAGGGTCAGCAGCCGTGCCATGCGACCGTTACCATCAGGGAACGGGTGGATGCACAGGAAGTCGAGGATGACCAAAGGAACCAACACCAATGGGTCTGCCAAGTGCTGATCCAGCGCCGAGCGGTAGCGCGCAATCAGGTCCGCCATGGCGATGGGGGTGAGATGCGCGGCGACCGGGCGAAAGCGGATACGCAAGCCGCCATCGGGGTGGCGCTCGATGATGTCGTTGTTCGTTGCTTTCCAGTGCCCCCCTGGCTGTGGCATGTAGCGATACAGCATGCCGTGGAGCTGCAGGACGGTTCCCTCTGAAAACGGCATCCGTTCGCCGCTTTCGTGAATCAGGCCCAAAGCATCGCGATAGCCAGCCACCTCCTGCTCGGACCGGCTTTGTGGCGAGGCATTCCTGAGCACCAGCGATTTAAGCCGGTGTGCCGCCACCACCACGCCCTCAAGTCGGTTAGACGACTCGGTAGACTCGACAACGGCGACCTGACGCAGGTCGCTTAGAACCTCTGGCGATTGGGCGACAAACAGCTGTTGCTTGCCCCTGTACTCACCCAGAGCGCGCAGTGTCGCCAATTGCTGCGCGTCGAAGCGCAGCTTGGCTAGGTGGTCTGGCGAGATGGAGTGCATGCAGCAGCGTTCGGGTAGGAAAGAATGGGGTAATGCTACTGCAAATTGGGGTATTTTTGGCGATGATTACCCCGTTAACTAAATGTCTACCCGATTCAAATTAGACGCTTCAGTTATCGAAGTCGGCTCCTTCCGGTTCGGCTGCGGGTGAATCGCGGGCCGTAATGCCGTTCACTCAAGGCGAAGTGCTTCAAAGTCTCTGGGTCCCGGCTTGCGCCAGGACGACGTCTCAAGCGCAGGCGGCCCCCAGCGACTTTCAGATTTTTCCTGCGCCGCCGACATCCTTGCCATAGCGGCGCAGCGCATCCGCAGCCATGCTGTGCGCCAGTTCGGCCTCGCCGAAAAACACGCGTCCCTCGATCGCCTCCGCCATCAGCTCCGCCTCATGCTCGCTGTGCGTGCGTACCAGCACCTGCAGCGACGGGTTCAGCTGCATCGCGCTGCGCAGCACCGCGCGCACGTCGACTGCGCCGGGGACTGCGATGATCAGCAGCGCGGCACGCGCGATATGCGCCTGCACCAGCGTCAGCGCGTCGCCGGCATTGCCGGCCACCGCCGCTATGCCTTGTGCGCGCAAGCGCTCGACCAGCTTGCGGTTGCGCTCGATCACCACATACGGAATCGACTCGCTCTCCAGTGCTTCGGCGACGCGGCGCCCGACCCGGCCCCAGCCGACCAGCACCGACTGCCCCGACAGGAAACGCGCCGCGGTCGAGGTCGGCAGCTCGCCCAGCGTGTCGGCCGAGCGCTCCAGCAGCTGCGACAGCGCCGAACGCGCATGTATCCAGCGGCGCAGCGGCTCGACCAGCGTGAACAGCAGCGGGTTGAACGCGATCGACACGATTGCGCCGGCCAGCACCAGCGTGCGTGCCTCCTCCGGCAGCAATCCGAGTGCAACGCCGAGGCCGGACAGGATGAACGAGAACTCGCCGATCTGCGCAAGGCTGGCCGAAACCGTCAGCGCGGTGCTGAGCGGATAGCGCAACACCAGCACCAGCAGCATCGCAGCGAAGGATTTGCCGAACAGGATGATTGCCAGCACCGCCAGCACCTGCATCGGTTGCCCGAACAGGATGCCTGGCTCGAACAGCATGCCGACCGACACGAAGAACAGCACCGAGAATGCATCGCGCAGCGGCAGCGACTCATCGGCCGCGCGCCGGCTGAATTCGGATTCACGCAGCACCATGCCGGCGAAAAACGCGCCGAGCGCGAAGGACACACCGAACAGCGCCGCCGCGCCGACCGCCACGCCAATCGCGGCGGCCACCACGCACAGCCCGAACAGCTCGCGCGAGCCGGTATGCGCGACCAGCCACAGCAGCCGCGGCAGCAGCGTGCGCCCAAAAGCCAGCATCAGCCCGACGAACAGCCCGACCTTCAGCACGGCCGCGCCGAGCGACAGCAGCAGCGGGCCGATGGCCTGCCCGCGCCCACCGGCATCGTCCAGGCCGCCGAGGGCCGGCAGCAGCACCAGCACCAGCACCATCACGAGGTCTTCGACCACCAGCCAGCCGACCGCGATGCGCCCGTTCACCGATTCCAGCGCACCGCGCGCCTCGAGCGCGCGCAGCAGCACCACCGTGCTGGCGACCGACAAGGACAGCCCGAAGATCAGTCCCGCGCCGGCGCCCCAGCCCCATGCGTACGCGAGCGCCGCGCCGAGCGCGGTGGCGACTGCGATCTGCAGCAGCGCGCCCGGCAGCGCGATCTTGCGCACCGCCAGCAGGTCTTCAATGGAAAAATGCAGGCCGACACCGAACATCAGCAGCATCACGCCGATCTCGGCGAGCTGGGATGCCAGCCCCAGGTGGGCGGTATCGCCCGAGGCGAACTGGCCGAGCGCGACGCCGGCCAGCAGGTAGCCGACCAGCGCCGGCATCCGCAGCCGCGTCGCGATGTAGCCGAACAGCAGCGCCAGGCTGAACGCCGACGCCAGCGTCGTGATCAGCGGCAGGTGGTGAACCATGGGCACGCTCCGCCGTCAGGCGTTGAGGTGCCGAAATGATAAGGAATTACGGCGTGTCGGTATTGCGGCCGTCGGCTCCGCCGCGTCGCTGCGAAATCCACCAGCCGGCCAGCACCACGAACAGCGCGCCGGCAGTGCCGGCCAGGCTCAGCCGCGAGCCGCCGACCGCCAGCTGCGGCAGCTCGCCGCCGAGCATCCCGGCCAGCCGCGCCTTCAGCGCCAGGTCCGACGAGATCATCGCGCCGCCGAGGTAGCCGAGCAGCGCGCCGCCGGCCGTCACCAGCGCCGGCACGCGGTCCATGATCTTCAGCACCAGCGAGCTGCCCCAGATCACGATCGGAATGCTGATCATGATGCCGAAGGCCACCAGCATCAGCTTGTGTTCGGCGCCGGCATGCTCGGCCGCGCCGGCCACGGCCACCACGTTGTCGATGCTCATCACCAGGTCGGCGACGATGATGGTCTTGATCGCGGTGGCAAGCCGCTCGCCGCCGTCGATATGGTCGTGGTTGTCATCTTCCTGCGTCAGCAGCTTCACGCCTATCCACAGCAGCAGCGCGCCGCCGATGGCCTTCAGCCACGGCACCGTCAGCAGCGTGACCGCGAAGGCGATCAGCACGACGCGCACGACGATCGCGCCGGCGGTGCCCCACAGGATGCCCCTGATGCGCTGCTGTTCCGGCAGCTTGCGGCAGGCCAGCGCGATCACGATCGCATTGTCGCCTCCGAGCAGGATGTCGATGAGGATGATCTGTCCGACCACCATCCAGTTCAGCGACTGGAAGAATTCAAGCATGTTCCGTGTTCCGCGAATGAGTTTGTAAAAGCCTGCCGACCGGTGCGGCAAGGCAGCGCAGCCGGAATTGTATGCGGATTGGCCGGCGCAGGGCCGTCTTCTCGTTCCGGCAAGACAGTGAAGTCGCGTCGCCAGCGCATTCCGCGAGGCTGGCTGCATGCTATCCTCGGCGCAGATTTCCACGCGGCCAAGACCGCCGTCAACCACAACAGGAGACACCCGTTGAAACCGATCCTGCCGCTGGCCCTCGCCGCCTGCTGCGCACTCGCCGGACTGCCGGCGCTGGCCGCCTGCCCGACCGATGCGCAAGTGGATGCCTATCTCGCCGACTTCGCGCAGCGCAAGCCCAGCAAGGGCTTCGGCAACGACATCGCGCTCGAGGACGCCGAATGCGCCAAGCGCAAGCTCGCCGCGAAGCTGCCGCTCTACCTCGGCAGCCCGGTCGGCTACAAGGCCGCGTTCACCAACCCGGCGCTGCAGCAGCGCTTCGGCGTCAGCGGCCCGAAGTGGGGCACGATGTACGACCGCAACCTGGTCGACATCATCGCGGTGCTGCCGCATGACTTCGGCGCGCGTCCGCTGTACGAGGCCGACCTGATCGTCGAAGTGAAGGACGCCGGACTTGCCGACGCGACCACGCCGTTGCAGGCGCTCGCGCACATCGAGTCGGTGGTGCCCTTCATCGAGCTGCCCGACCTGATGCTCGAAGGCCAGTTCAGCGGCAACAATTTCATCGCCGTCAACGTCGGCTTCCGCGGCGGCGTGACCGGCGCCGAACTGCCGGTGCAGCGCACGCAGGCCTTCGCCGACGCGATGGCGAACATGACGGTGGTGATGGTCGACGAGGCCGACAACGGCAAGGAGCTTGGCCGCGGGCAGGGCATCGCGATCATGGGCAACCCGCTGAACGCGGCGATCTGGCTCGCGAAGGAACTGAAGAAGGAAGGCATCGTGCTGAAAAAGGGCGACCTGCTCAGCCTCGGCGGCTTCTTCCCGCCGCAGCCGGCGAAGGCCGGCATGAAAGTGAAGCTGCAGTACCTCGGCCTGCCGGGCGACCCGGCGGTGTCGGTCGAGTTCCACTGAACCACCGCAAGCGAGCGGCGCGGGCCCCGGCCCGACGCGGCAGCGGTTGCGGTGGCAGTTGCAGTTGCAAGCTGTACGGCCGGACCGGAACCCGGCGGCGACCCGCAAGGGCGACCGCCGCGCCGACAGGCGAAGACCAGAATCCGGAGGCCTTCTGAAAGGGGAAAGCGTATGGGTCCTTACTCGCGTTATCTGCCGTGGGTCTTGTCCGGCTTCGGCATCTTCCTGCTGTTTCCGTTGTCGCCCCTGCTGTCGCTGTTGTCGCTCGGGCTGTTCGTCATCGGCTGCCTCGACTACCGACAGACGCGCCATGCGATCCTGCGCAACTACCCGGTCACAGGGCACCTGCGCTTCCTGCTCGAAACCATCCGTCCCGAGATCCGCCAGTACTTCGTCGAGAGCGACGAGGACCACCTGCCGTTCTCGCGCAACCAGCGCGCAATGGTCTACTCGCGCGCCAAGCGCGACAACGACAAGCGCGGCTTCGGCACCATCAAGCCCGTGTACGGCGCCGACAGCGAATGGATAGGCCATTCGGCGGTGCCGAGGCATCCCGACCCGAAGTCCCTGCGCGTGCAGATCGGCGGGCCGCAGTGCAGCCAGCCGTATTCCGCGTCGGTGTTCAACATCTCGGCGATGAGCTTCGGTGCGCTGTCGCCGAACGCCATCCTCGCGCTGAACCGCGGCGCGCAGATGGGCGGCTTCGCGCATGACACCGGCGAAGGCTCGATCTCGACCTACCACCGCGAACATGGCGGCGACCTGATCTGGGAGATCGGTTCCGGCTATTTCGGCTGCCGCACCGCCGCCGGCCATTTCGACGCCGACAAGTTCGCCGAGCAGGCGCAGTCGCCGCAGGTGAAGATGATCGAGATCAAGCTGTCGCAGGGCGCGAAGCCCGGCCACGGCGGCGTGCTGCCGGCAGCCAAGGTGACGACCGAGATCGCCGCCGCGCGCGGCGTGCCGATGCTGCAGGACTGCGTGTCGCCGGCGCGGCACAGCGAATTCTCCACGCCGCTGGAACTGATGGGCTTCATCGCGCTGCTGCGCGAGCGTTCCGGCGGCAAGCCGGTCGGCATCAAGCTGTGCATCGGCCAGCCGTGGGAATGGTTCGGCATCGCCAAGGCGATGCTGGTCAGCGGCACCTGCCCGGACTTCATCGTCGTCGACGGCAGCGAGGGCGGCACCGGCGCCGCGCCGGTCGAGTTCACCGACCATGTCGGCATGCCGATGCGCGAGGGCCTGCGGCTGGTGCACAACACGCTGGTCGGCATCGGCCTGCGCGACCGCGTGCGCATCGGCGCGGCCGGCAAGATCATTTCCGCGTTCGACATCGCGCGCGCGCTCGCGCTGGGCGCCGACTGGTGCAACTCGGCGCGCGGCTTCATGTTCGCGCTCGGCTGCATACAGTCGCGCAGCTGCCATACCGACCGCTGCCCGACCGGCGTGGCCACGCAGGATCCTGAGCGGCAGCGCGCGCTGGTGGTGCCGGACAAGGCCACGCGCGTGAAGAACTTCCACGAGATGACCGTCGCCGCGCTGGCCGACCTGCTCGGCGCGGCCGGCCTCGAGCAGGCTTCGGAAGTCACGGCAGATTACCTGATGGTGCGCGATGCGCAGGGAAGGGCGGTGACGCTGGCATCGACCCTGCCGACGCTGGAGCCGGGTGCGCTGCTCGATGCGAAGAAGCTGCCGGCATTGCCCGAGCCCTATCGCTCGCTCTGGGAAGTGTCCAGCGCCGCCCACTTCGAGCGGCGCGCGCGCGTGCGCGGCTAGAACACGCAGCTCAGCGCGCGGCGCGCAGCCGCGAGGCCAGCGCCTCGAGGCGGTCGGCGAGCTGTTGCCGCTCGTCGCCGCCGAGCGCGGCCGGGTCGAGGCCGATGGCGACGCCGGCCGGATGCTCGAGCGCCAGCCTTTCCTGCTGCGCCGCCAGCCGCCGGCCCTTCACCGCATAGGTCTGCACATTGCGCGCGATGCCCTTCATCTGTATGCCGCCGCGCGGCTCGGCATCGACCAGGTCCTGCACATGCGCCCAGGTCTCGTAGCTGAGCAGGATGCCGCCGACGTCCGCATTCGATTCGAGCCGCTGCGCGAGATTCACCTCGCCGCCGATGATGGTGTACGACATCCGCTGCTCGCTGCCGAAATTGCCGACGTTGCAGTAGCCGGTGTTGATGCCGATGCGGATCTCGAACGGTTGGTCGAAGCCCTTCGCGCGCCAGCATCGCTGCAGCCAGGCCATGCGCTCCTGCATGCGCAGCGCCATCTCGACGCAGGCGCGCGCATCGTCGCGCACGCCGCGCGTGTCCGGGTCGCCGAAGAACACCATCATCGCGTCGCCCATGTACTTGTCGATGGTCGCGCCATGCTCGAGCGCGATCTGCGTCATCTCGGAGAAGTACTCGTTCAGGTACTCGGTCAGCGCTTCCGGCTGCAGGTTTTCCGAGGTTTGCGTGAAGCCCTTGATGTCGCTGAAGAAGACAGTGAGCTTCTTGCGCCGCGTGGCGATGCGGGTGTCGTGATTGCCGGCGAAAACGGCCTCGTGGATCTGCGGCGGCAGGTATTTCGCCAGCTGCGCGGACAGGTTCTCCAGCGCGGTCTTGCGCTCGTCGAGCTCGCGCGTCTGCGCCTTCAGGTTCTGGTTCAGCCTGACCAGCCGCTGCTCCTGCCGGTCCGAGTGCCGCGTCAGGTCTTCGTTCTCGCGCACCACCTTCGCAAAGCGCTCGAACAGCCGCTCGGCAAAGGCGCGCACCTCGGCGTCGGTGCCGCGCCCGAGCAGCGCCGGCCCTTCGGCCAGCAGGCGCTTTTCCCTGTCGTACAGGTCGAACAGCGGGTCGTCCATCGCTGCGTCAGAGCGGCTTCACGTCGATCGACAGATCCGGGAAGCGGTCTTTGAAGTCCTCGCCGAGCTCCTGCATGATGTCGTCGTCGTCGTGGTAATGCCAGCGCACGCTGACCGACTGGCCGCCATTGCGCAGCGCCTCGAAGCCTTCGAAGATGCGGAACATCGCCTTGATGCTCGAGCTGTTGATGTAGACCATCGCGATGTCCGCCGCCAGCGGCCGCGACAGGCCGGCGGCCAGCTGGTCGATCGCGACGATCACCTGGCCATAGAACGCGGACACGTCTTCCGGGAAGGATTCGCCCTTCATGCTGAACACGCCGTCGGACAGGGACAGCCGTATCTCCGGAGTGCGGTCGGTCGCTTCGATGTGCAGGTCGGTCAGGACGCTCATGGGTTTCCTCTCAGATTCTCGCGGCCAGGAAGAAATCGACGTGCGCTTCGTCGATGTCGGTGAACGCGAAGGAAATCGGGTGGCTCGCGCGGCGCGCGATCTCCAGCAGGCCGAGGCCGGCGCCGGGGCCGTCGCGCTCGGCCGAGCGCGACATGCCCTCGCGGTACAGCTGCCGGATGGTGTCCTTGTCGGCCGACTGCAGCTGGCCGAGCACCTCGTTCAGATTCACCGAGTCGGCGCGGGCGATGCGGTTGCCGCAGACGATCACGATCTCGCCGTCTTCCTCGGAGATGCAGACCATGCCGCTGGCTGCGCCGGCGGTCTGCCCGTGCCAGATCAGGTTCTGCATGCCCTCCATGAACACCGAGAACACCGTGCGCGAGCGCTTTGCGTCGTCCAGTCCGAGCAGCCGCGCCTTCAGGATGTCGGCCAGCGTCACCATCAGCTCGTCGGACACCACGCCGTTGTAGGCCATGATGACGCCGGACTTCTGCATCGCATTGCGTATCTCTATCGCTTGTGAGATTTCCATGGGGTCTCCTGGCGCAGGCATTGCGCGGGCACGGGGATGGCGGGAGGGCTGCGGAAAGAGGGCATCGGAATTGTTTTTGTACTGATGCAGTCGCATCATCTTAGTACGAAACATTCGCGTTTTTAATGGCTTTCCTGCGCCCGGGCGCATGACATGCGCGTCATGACCGATATTGTTTTCATCATTGAAAACACGGCGGGCGGATTCGTTTCCAAACAGGGAACGATGATGCCGGAATGGCATCGTGGCGGCCGTCGGGCCGGCGGCGTTCAGCCGAAGCGGTAGGCGTCGCCCGGCTCGGGCAGCCGCAGGTCGCCGCCGTGCGGCAGCGCCTGCAGGTCGCGCGCGATCTCGTCTTCGAGGCCGGGCTTGCGATGGATGACCACGCCGGCCACGCCGGCGCGCAGCGCCGACAGCCGCGACGCGACCTGGCCGGCGTGCATGTGCCGGGTCAGCTCGGCCATGGCGGCCATCGCCAGCGGATACGAGCATTCCACCACCACGGCGGCCAGCTGCGCGTCGTTCGACATCCGCTCCCAGAACGCCGGGCAATCGGCGGTATCGCCGGAGAAGGCGACCGCCACGCCAGCGGCCTCGACGCGGTAGCCGCACGCCGGTATGCCGTGGTCGGCCGGCAGCGGCGCGATCCGGTAGCCTGCAATGTCGGCGCCATCGTCCGGCATGTCGCGCAGCCGGATGAAGGGCGCATCTTCGCTGGGCAGGCGCGTGAAGTCTGGCCACAGATGGTCGTTCAGCAGGTGGGCGCGCAGCAGCGCATGCACGTCCGGGTGCGCCCACACCGTCAGCGGCGTGTCGCGCCACGCGCCGACCGAGTCGGCCATCAGCGGCAATGCAGCCACATGGTCGAGGTGCGCATGGGTGAGCACCACATGGTCGATGCGCGCCAGCCGTTCGAGCGGCAGCGTGCCGAGCCCGGTGCCCGCATCGATCACGACCCGCTCGCCAATGCCGTAGCAGGTGGTCTGGCGGGCGGCCCCGCCGATGCCGCCGTTACAGCCGATGAGTTGCAGCTCGATCATGGATTCAATGCCCCGCGGCCTGGCGCACGCGATGGTCCGGAAAAGGAACGCGCATCATAGCGCAGCGCGACGCCTGCGCAAGGTGACCAGTGGCACAGTCGCGAAACCGGGCGAGGGGGCGCGGCGCAGGGCCGCGCCGGCGGAGGGGAAGCACGGCGGCGGTCCGTCGCAGGGGACGGACCGCCGCCGCAAGGCTCAGACGGCGGTGTTGGTGAGGCGCTGCTGGCGCTGCGCGTCCGACTCGACCACCGGCGGCTCGAACCAGCGGTACAGCACCGGCAGCACGACCAGCGTCAGCAGGGTCGACGTGATCAGGCCGCCGATCACCACCACTGCCAGCGGACGCTGCACTTCCGAGCCCGGGCCGGTGGCGAACAGGAAGGGCACCAGGCCGAGCAGCGCGACGGTCGCCGTCATCATGACCGGACGGAAGCGCTGCGCGCAGCCCTCGCGTAGTGCGCGGTCGAGCGGCACGCCGTCCTCGCGCAGCTTGCGCACATAGGTGATCAGCACCACGCCGTTGAGCACCGCAATGCCCCACAGCGCGATGAAGCCGACCGACGCCGGCACCGACAGGTACTCGCCGGTGATCGCGAGGCCGAACACGCCGCCGATGGAGGCGAACGGCAGCACCGTGATGATCAGCGCGGCCAGCCGCACCGAGTTGAACATCAGGAACAGCAGGAAGTAGATCGCGGCGATGGTCAGCGGCACGATCACCATCAGCGTGCCCATCGCGCGCTGCATGTTCTCGAACTGGCCGCCCCACGAGAAGTAATAGCCCTCGGGCAGCTTCACTTCCTGCTCGACGCGCTGCTGCACTTCGGCGACGAAGCCGCCGAGGTCGCGTCCCGCCACGTTCGCGCCGACCACCACGCGGCGCTTGCCGCTCTCGCGGTTGACCATCGGCGGGCTGTCCACCAGCTTCACCTCGGCCACGCTTTCCAGCGGGATCACCGCGTTGTCGGCGGTGCGCAGCAGGGTCTCGCGGATCACGTCGACCGAGTTGCGGTAGCTTTCCGGATAGCGCAGCAGGATCGCGTAGCGGCGCTCGCCTTCGTACAGCTGGCTGACTTCGCTGCCGCCGAGCGCGGTCTCGATGATGGTGTGGATGTCGGCCACGTTGATGCCGTAGCGGGCGATCGCGCGGCGGTCGATGTCGATGGTCAGCGTCTGCTGGCCCGACAGGCGGTCAACGCGGATGTCGCGCGCGCCCGGCACTTCCTTGACGATGCGCGCGACCTGCTCGGAGATGCGGCGCAGCTCGTTCAGGTCGTCGCCGAAGATCTTGATCGCCAGCTGCGAGCGCACGCCGGTCAGCATCTCGTCGACGCGCTGCGCGATCGGCTGGTTCATCACGATCTGCACGCCGGGCAGGTCGGCCAGCGCCTTGCGGATGTCCTCCTCGATGTCGGTCTGCGAGCGGCCGGCGGCCGGGTCGAGCGACACCACCGGGTCGGATTCGTTCGGGCCCGACGGATCGGCCGGCGATTCGCCGCGGCCGAGCTTGGAGACGGCCATCCGCACGCCGGGGATCTCGCTGATGCGGCGCATCGCCTCGAGGTCGATCTTGGCCGCCTCGTCGATCGAGATGCTGGGCATGCGCACGATGGTCGGCGTGATCGAGCCTTCCTTCATGATCGGGATGAAGCTCTTGCCGAGCAGGGGCACGATCGCGAACGACGCCAGCAGCAGCCCGACCGCCGCCAGCACGGTCTTCTTCTGCGACGACATCGCGCGGTCGAACAGCGCGAGGTAGTGGCGCTTCATGAAGGCGATCGGCCTGGTGTCGTGGTCGGCGCCGCCCTTCAGGATGTAGACGCACAGCGCCGGCGACAGCAGCAGCGACACCGCCAGCGACACCGCCAGCGCGATCGCGATCGTCAGCGCGAGCGGGCCGAACATCTTGCCTTCCATGCCGGTCAGAGTCATCAGCGGCAGGAACACCAGGATGATGATCGAGATGCCGTAGATGGTCGGCTTGGCGACGTCGATGGTGCCGTCGAGTACCACCTGCGCGCGCTCTTCCGGCTTGGCGTGCCCGAGTTTGTGGAACACGTTCTCCACCACCACCACGGTGCCGTCGACCATCAGGCCGATCGCGATCGCCAGCCCCCCGAGCGACATCAGGTTGGCCGACAGCCCGATCTTGTTCATCACCATGAAGGTCACCAGCGGCGTGATCAGCAGCGTCGCGATCACCACCAGCGACGAGCGCAGGTCGCCGAGGAAGACGAACAGCACGATCACCACCAGGATCACGCCTTCCATCAGTACCTTGCCGACCATCCACAGCGACGCATCGACCAGTTCGGTACGGTCGTAGAAGGGCTTGATCTGCAGGCCGCCGGGCAGCATCTGCTTGGTGTTGATCTCGTTCACGCGCGCTTTCAAGCGCGTGACGATCTCCTTCGCATTGCCGCCCTTGAGCATCATCACGATGCCGCCGGTCGATTCGGTCACGCCGTTCTTCACCAGCGCGCCCTGGCGCACCGCCGGGCCGATCTTCACTTCGGCCACGTCGCGCACGAACACCGGAATGCCGCGCTCTTCCTTCAGCACGATGTTGCCGACGTCCTCGACGGTGCGGGTCAGGCCGACGCCGCGGATCAGGAACTGCTCGGGCCCCTGCGGCAGGATGCCGCCGCCGGAGTTGGCGTTGTTGCGGGCGATCGCCTCGCGCACCTGCTCCATGCCGAGGTGGTAGTGGCGCAGGCGGTCGGGGTTCACGAAGACCTGATACTGCTTTTCGAAGCCGCCGAAGGAGTTGATCTCGGCCACGCCGGCGATCGAGCGCAGCATCGGCCGCACCATCCAGTCCTGTATCGAGCGGCGTTCCATCAGCTCGGCCTCGGACAGCTTGCGCTTGCCGTCGTCCGGATGGTCGAGCGTGTACTGGAAGACTTCGCCGAGGCCGGTCGACACCGGGCCGAGCACCGGCGTGATGCCTTCGGGCAGCCGCGAGCGGACTTCCATCAGGCGCTCCATCACCAGTTGGCGCGCGAAATAGACGTCGGTGCTGTCCGTGAAGACCAGCGTGATGATCGACAGCCCGCTGCGGTTCAGCGAGCGCATGTCGGTCAGGCCCGGCAGGCCCGTCATCGCGATCTCCAGCGGGACGGTGACGAAGCGCTCGACCTCTTCCGGCGAGCGTCCGGGCGCTTCGGTGGCGATCTGCACCTGGATGTTGGTCACGTCGGGGAATGCGTCGACCGACAGTTTCATCGCCGCGCGCACGCCGAAGCCGATCAGCGCGATTGCGATCACGACCACCACGAGGCGCTGCTCGAGCGCCGCCTTGATCAGTGCCTTCATTGGCTTACTCCAGCTCGGCGCGCTTGCGCTGGCTGTTCAGGTGGAAGCTGCCGTCGACCACGATCGGCGTGCCCTCGTCGAGTCCCTTGCGCACCGGGCGCAGCTCGCCGGCGGCGGCGTCGAGCGTGACTTCGGTCAGGCGGAAGCGCTGCTCGCCGAGATGCACGAACACGTAGTCCTTGTCGTTCTCACGCACCACTGCAGCGGCCGGCACCGCCAGCTGCTTGGAATACATGCCGTTGAGCTTCAGCGACGCCAGCATCTGCGGCTTGAGTTCGTATTTCGGGTTCTGCACTTCAGTGCGGATCGATACCGTGCGCGTGTCCGGCTGGACCGTGTCGCTGACATACACGATGCGGCCGGTCAGCGTTTCCTGACCGAGCGCGGACACCTCGACCTCGACGCGCTGATTCAGCTTGACTGAATTGGCGTCCTGTTCGGGCAAGGCGCCTACGACCCAGACATTCGACAGGTCGGCCACCGTGAACAGCGGGTCGCCGGGCTGCGCGACTTGTCCCTGGCTGACCTTGCGTTCGATCACAATGCCGGTGCGTGTCGACGTGATCGGCACTTCCGGCGCGATCGCACCGGAGTCGCGCAGCCGCTCGATCGCAGCGCCTGACAGGCCGATCAGCCGCAGCTGGTCGCTCGCTGCGCGCAACTCGGCGCGCGCCACCGACAGCTCGACTTCGCGCCGCTGCAGTTCGGCCGAGCCGATCACATCGGCCGCCACCAGCGCCTGCGCGCGTTCGACCGTACGCTCGGCCAGCTTGGTGGCTGACAGCGCGCGCAGGTAAGCCAGCTGCGCATTGGTCAGTTCGGGGCTGGCCAGCATTGCCAGTACCTGACCGGCCTTGACGCGATCGCCGACCTCGGCCAGCACATTCACCACCCGCCCGGTGACGGATGCGCCGATGCGCGTCGTCAGCCGTTCGTTCGCCTCGATCCGGCCGGCCACGCGCTGCGTGATCGCGATGTCGGCAATCGCGGCTTTCTCGACACGGAATTGCTTCGCCATTTCGGGCGTCAGCACCACTTCCATCGGGTCTTGTACCCTGGCGGCAGCCTGCGCCGGCTTCTTTTCCGGCGTGGCAGATTGCTTGCCGCAGCCGGTCGCAAACAGCGCGGCCAGCACGATGGCGAGCAGCAGGGGAGTCGGTTGGGCTGTCATGTTGTTATCGTTTTCTCGGGTCGTGAGGATTCGGTTCGTGGGGAGCATCACTTGTCGCTGGCGTAGCGGCCGGACAGCGTGTCAAGCTCGATCAGCGAGGCCTGCAGCTGGAAGCGTGCCAGCAGCAGATCCTGACGCACCGCGCGCAGCACGCGCTGCGCATCGAGCACTTCGAGGATGCCGCGCTCGCCGAAGCGATAGGCTGCTTCGGCCACGCGCAATGCCGCTTCGGACGAGCGCACCGCACCTTCCGACAGGGCCTCGACGCGTACGCGCGCGATCTCGACCGAGCGCCAGGCCAGCTCGAGCTGCTGGATCAGGTCGGCGCGGCGGCCTTCAAGCCGCACCTGGGTGCGTTCGCGCTCGGCAATGGCCTCGGCGCGCGGACCGCGCCGCTGGTCAAACAGCGGAATCTGGATCGATACACCGACAATGTCCTGCCGCACATCGGGCTCACGCAGCTGCGACAGCCGCAGGTCGACGCCCGGCAGCAGGCTGGCGCGCGCCTCGTTGAAACGCGACTGATTGCGCTGCAGCTCTGCCTCCAGCACGCGCACCTCGGGGTTCTGGCGCACAGCCAGTTGTTTCAGCTTCTCCAGTGACGGCAATTCGTGCTCCTCGGCCAGCACCGCGTCGAGCTGCCAGTTGGCCGGCAGCTTGCCGGCGGCCAGCCGGTTCAGCACAATCGACGCCTGAGCGATCTGCAGACGTGCGGTCGCTTCACGCTGGCGCGCATTGACGATCTCGGCATCGGCGCGGATCAGGTCGAGCTTGCCGGTCTCGCCGGTGGTCACGCGGACCTGGATGCGCTCGCGTGTCTGCTCAAGTAACTTCAGCGCCTCGGCGGCGGCCCCGGCCTCTTCGCGCCGCAGCAGGTATTCATAGGCGCGCAGCCGCACCTCGCCGACCAGCGCATTGCGCGTCTGCGCCAGCGACTGGACCGATGCCTGTTCGGCGTACAGCGCCGTGTTGACGCGCGCGCTGCGCAGCACCGGGTTCTCTATGGTCTGCGAGACGCCAAGGCCGCTCACATTGCCGGCGGCTGAGGTCGGCGTCGGAGTCGCATTGCGGCCTCCGCTCAGCTCAAGCCGCGGATTCGGATAGGCGCCGGCGCTGATCACGGCGGCGCTGGCGACATCGATCGTCCTGCGCGCGGCCTCCAGTGAGGGATTGTGCTGCAAGACGGTATCGACCAGGCCATCGATGCTGATCGTGACCGGCTCCGGTCCGGCCGGTTGCGACGGCAGCAAGACGACGGGCGCGGATGCCGGTGGCACCGTGGCAGCCGGAGCTGCTGTAGTCGGTTCGGTGGCTGCTGCCGCAGCCGGTGCCCGGTTTTGCGCCGGCTTCGCCAGCACTGCTTTGGCGGGTGCGCTGCCCCGGGCCGCCGACTTGGTTTTGGCGGCCTGCGCTGTCTGTGCATGAACTGCCGGCGCCAGCGGTCCCAGGGCCGACAGCAGGATGACGAGAGTGATCTGGCGCAGCGCGTGATGGGTTCGATCGGTCCCTTGTCCCGGGCATTCTTGTCGAATCCTTTGGAGAGGCATGCTTTTCCTTTGTTGGGTTTTTGCCTGGAGAAAAACGAAGTCCGAAGTGTAACCAGCGGTCGTCAGCTTTTCGTCAGGTTTATAGTGAAATTATGTCAGGAAAACAGAAGCATTTCAGAAAGGCATGTGCATGGCGCCGGTGGCGAGCTCGCTTTGATGAACAATGGACGACGGTCCGACCGCGATCCGACTGCCGGAGACTCACGGGCGGAGCGAATTGACGCAAAATCAAGGGTCGACATCCGCATTGCGGCATGTGTTCGCCGCCAAAACAGGAAAACAGATGAAGCCAGACAGATTAACGTGCGGCGTGGTGCTGCTCGCCGCAGGGCAGGGCTCACGCATGGGGGGCGTGCCCAAGTGCCTGCTGACCATCGCCGGCACGACGCTGCTCGAACGCCACCTTGCTGCCATGGCCGCAGCCGACATCGACCACATCGTGGTCGTCAGCGGTCATTATCACGACCGGGTCGAACCGCTGGCTGCCAGCTTTCCGGTCACGCTGGTCCGCAATCCCTATCCTGACGCCGGTCAGCCCTCGTCGGTTCGGCTCGGGGTCGAGGCACTGGGAGGCGACGTCGATCTGCTGATCGTCGCGCTTGCCGATCAGCCGCTGGTCGGCAGCGCCGAATTGCGCGAACTGGTAGAGGCCTTCGCACAGCGACCCGACGGCACCGACGTCGTCTACCCGGAAGTCCATGGCGAGCGCGGTAATCCAGTCGCGTTTTCCGGGGCGCTGATCCGTTCGATGCTGGCCTCGGGCCGGCTGGCCCTGCGCAAGTTCATCGATGACCATCCGCAGCGGGTGCACCGCCATCGGACGGCCAATGAACATTTCATCGTCGACCTTGACACCCCGGAGGACATCGACGCGCTCCGGCAGCGCACCGGCTGGCAGCTCGCGCTGCCCGCTGCATAAGCGCCTCTGACAAAACACTGCTGGCGACGGTGCGCCTGGCCAGCGACGTTTTGTCAGAGATAGTAAACCGCGTTCCAGGCGACGGTGATCATCCCTGCCTGACCCGCCCGGCCAGGTGGGCCAGCGCTTCTTGCACCTGATCGACCAGCACCAGGCACTGGTCGCCCGGCTTCAGCATCGCCAGCGCACGGTCGATCGCGACGAATTCACCATGGATTTCTTCGATGTGGCTGGCGCGGCTGGCGCCCTGCAGTCCTTGTTGCAGCAGCCCCAGCACCTCACCGTCGGCGCGGCCGCGCTGGCAGGCGTCCTCGTACAGGATCACGTTGTCGAATCCGCCGCCGAGCACCCGCGTCAATTCGCGCAGGTCTTCATCGCGGCGGTCGCCGGCGCCGCTGACGACCACGGTACGGCGCGCGCCCTCGCGGGCCGGCAGTGCATCGAATGCCGCCACCAGCGCGCGCATCGCATGCGGGTTATGTCCATAGTCGGCGACCACGGTGGCATCGCGATAGTGCATCAGGTTAAAGCGTGCCGGCGCGCCGCTGGCATCGTTGTTGAAGGTCTGCAGGCCATCGACGATTTCCTGCCAGGGCAGGTCCAGCGCCCAGCAGGCGCCGGCCGCGGCCAGCGCATTCTCGACCTGGAAGCCGAGCAGTCCGCCCTGCGTTAGCGGCACGTCCGCCAACGGCGTTCTGTGCACTTGCGCGCCTTCGGCGACGACGATCTCGCCGGCTTCGACGAACACCACGCGATGCCCGCGTGCGCGGTGCGTGACCAGCACCGGATGCGACGGATTGCGCGCGAAGAAGATCACCTTGCCCGGGCAGTGCGCAGCCATTGCGGCCACCAGCGGATCCGCAGCGTTCAGCACCGCGTAGCCGGGAGTCGCGACGTTCTGCACGATCATCTGCTTGAGCCGCGCCACGTCGGCCGGCGTATGAATATGGTTCATGCCGAGGTGATCGCCCTCGCCGATATTGGTGACGACCGCCACCGAGCATTTATCGAAGCCCAGGCCTTCGCGCAGCATGCCGCCGCGCGCGGTCTCCAGCACCGCCGCCTGCACATGCG